>CAIJXJ010000106.1 GCA_903824575.1 uncultured Methylobacillus sp. | reverse complement strand
TTCCAGCAATTGCGCTTCAACGTACCACACTGGCACGAACACTTTCACAATACGCTTCCACTTCGTCAATAACCGTTGGCGGGACGTTTTGGCCGCGCAGTGTCGCCGTAATGCTTTCCACCACGGCACCAAACTGCTCATTTGAAATGCCAATGCTCGCCAAGTTCGCATAGGTAGCCTGAACTTCTACCGTTCCCGATCCACTCAGCGCCAAATTCAGAAAACTAATCTGTTGCTGGATAAAACTTTCAATCGTTGCCGCATCTGGAGCATCAAACAATCTGCTGATCCGGACATCATGCAAGGCCTTGCCATAAAAGAATCTGACCAATGAAGAAAGCACGGATTCTCCGCCCAAGCGACTCAAAATGCTGGCGTTCCTGACAAAAGCGCCCGTATTGACTCCACTCAAGCGACTGGCATTGACCCGGCCAGTATAAGCATTAGGCTTGGACTCTGATTTGGCAAGACTCAACCGGCTCAGGTTTGCCTTCGTTGTATGTGAATGAGCACCTTCCATCATCTATCTCCAATCAAAATCAATTATGCAATGGTTCAGTTTACTCTAATACTTGGCAGAATTTGCATGTTGCAAGTCATCAAGCAAACATCAAATACGAAATGACTTGTTGCAACCGATTTTTTCTCAAGAACTAAGGATTCTACGACGATAGCCAGCGTGAAAGTCTCACGCCATCATTGTCATAATAACTCGTAATAACAGTGCTGCGGAAAATATGACAGTAATTTATTGGATCAGGCAGGATAGGAAATGCTGGTGGCGGACGGTCACATCACCCGCCACCAGAGTCCTTACTCCAGGTTGGCGTGCAGCGCGCGCATGCCTTCTTCGGTCAGGCCTTTTTCGTGCACAATATAGGACACGATTGCTTCAAGGAAGACCAGGGTAGAAAGTTCAAATACCGTACCCATGGGCATGCCCTTGACCAGGCCAAAGCTATTTTCATCGCCACTGCCAATCTGACAGATCAGATCTGCCAGATCGGCCATGGCAGACTTGCCCTTCATGGAGACGACAGCAATCTGCGCACCCATTGACTTGGCCTTCTTGACCAGAGGCAACAGGGTTTCCGTGCCGCCAGAACCGGAAATCACGATGAATAGATCACCCGCCTGAATGCTGGGCGTAGTGATTTCGCCAACCATGAACACCTTGTAGCCGCTGTGGACCAAACGCATGGCGAAGAAACGCGAAACCAGACCGGAACGACCGGCACCGGTGATAAAAATACGATTAGCCTTGTCAACCGCATCGACGATTTTCTGAACCAGTGCGTCATCGGTGGCTTGCAATACCGAGTTGATTTTGCCGAGGATAAGTTCCTGATGCATGATATTTACCCCTTGTAAATGCTTGAATTAAAACCTGCAAAGCAGGAATTTTGTCATACAAATAAGAAAATCCACCAGATCGGATCAAGACTGAACCGAAATGGTGGATTTTGACTTGCGTCTAAGCTGGATTAGCTTAGTGTGCCAGAGCAGTGATCTCAGCAGCAGCAGCAGCAGGATCAGTTGCGCCGTAGATGGCAGCGCCAGCTACGATGATGCCAGCGCCAGCGGCCTTAACTTGAGCAACTGTACCAGGCTTAACGCCGCCAGCTACAGAGATCGTCACGCCCAGGCCCAGGTTCTTGACCAGGTCCAGATCGGCGAAAGGAGTTTGGCCAGCAGCTTGTTGATCAAGACCGGTGTGCACGCCAATGATGTGAGCGCCCAGAGCAGCCACTTCACGAGTACGCGTTGCCTTGTCAGCCAAGTTGATCAAGTCAACTTGAGCTTGCTTGCCGTAGCCGTTAGCAGCCTTGATCACGCCCTTGATGGTACCCAGATCAGCAGTGCCCAGAACGGTAACAATGTCAGCGCCAGCAGCGTAGAAAGGAGTAGATTCGTATTCGCCAGCGTCCATGGTCTTCAGGTCAACCAGGATCTTGTTGTTTGGGAACTTGGCGCGCAGAACTTCCAGCAGCTTGATGCCGTTGTGCTTGATGCAAGGGGTACCGATTTCAAGGATGTCAACGTGCGGAGCAACCTTTTCTGCCAGTGCAACAGTTGCGTCAAAATCCAGTGAATCCAGTGCCATTTGTGTTAATGCCATGATGCTTCCTCCAGTTGGTTAAAAAAACTACGTTTGAGATAAATCTATTTTAATGCTTACGCCGAAGTCACCAACTCGCGAATTTCACGAGCAGAAGTTTCAGGCGCGTTAGAGCCGGTAATAGCGCCACCGACCACCACGATGCCAGGGCCTGCCTGCACCACTTGTTGCACCGTGGATTGCTTGATACCACCAGCCACGGAAACCTTCACCGTCAAACCGAGAGCGACCAATGCAGCGAGGTCTGCAAACGGGGTATGGCCGGCTAACTGCTGATCAATCCCAGTATGGATGCCAATAATATGGGCGCCCAGTTTAACAGCTTCAGTTGCCACTTTTGCCTTGTCACGCACATTGATCAAATCAACCTGTGCCTGCTTGCCGTAAGCATTGGCCACATCAATCACGCCCTTGATGGTGCCCATATCGGCGGTCCCCAACACGGTGGTAATGTCGGCGCCAGCCTTGAAGAAAGGCTCCGCCTCATAGTATCCAGCGTCCATGGTCTTCAAGTCGACAAACAGAATCTTGTCAGGGTGAGCCGCACGCATGGCCTTCACCAGCGCCAAGCCATTGACCTTGAGACAAGGCGTACCAATTTCGATGATATCCACATAAGGCGCAGCTTGTCGTGCCAATGCCAGAGTTTGATCGTAATCCAGGGAATCCAGTGCTACTTGAATCAAAGGCTTTGTCACGATGTTATCCTCCGCTTATGTTTTTATAAAAGACAGACATTCTATAGTGGAAAAACAGGATGTCAACGCCATCGGACCATTAAGGACGGACAACGTTGACAAATTGGGTGCGGCAGAATTAAAGCTTTTCTGCCAACGCCTTTTCCAGCTTGTTCTGATCGACGACAAAACCGCGGATGCCTTCAGCCAGTTTTTCGGTTGCCATCGCATCTTCGTTCTGTTGGAAACGGAACTCGGACTCGGTCAGGCGTGAAGGTCGTGTCTTGCTCGCGCCATTGTCTACCAGATGACGGGTCAGATGGCCTTCAACTGAAGCCAGTTCTTCCAGCAGTGTCGGTGCAATGGTCAGGCGGTCGCAACCGGCCAGCGCCATGATTTCGCCGACATTACGGAAGGAAGCACCCATCACTACAGTGTTGTAGCCGTAATCCTTGTAATAGGCATAAATAGCACGCACGGACACCACGCCTGGATCTTCATCGGCACCAAAATCGCGCTTTTCCTTGGCCTTGTACCAGTCAAGAATGCGGCCCACAAACGGGGAAATCAGGAACACGCCAGCTTCGGCGCAGGCGCGAGCCTGAGCAAAACTGAACAACAAGGTCAGGTTGCAGTTGATGCCTTCCTTTTCCAGTTGCTCGCCAGCCTGGATGCCTTCCCAGGTGGAAGCCAGTTTGATCAGCACGCGGTCATTCTTGATGCCGGCGTCGTTGTACAACTTGATCAGCTTGCGGCCCTTGGTCAGCATGGCATCAACATCGAAAGACAGACGGGCATCGACTTCAGTCGAGATCTTGCCAGGAATGACTTTCAGAATTTCCAAGCCAATGGAAACGGCCAACTTGTCAGCAGCATTGTCAATCTGCTGCGCCTTGTTGCCACCCTGTGCTTTGGCATAGGCAATAGCGTCGTCGATCAACGGAGCATATTCCGGCAGGGTGCTGGCTTTCAGCACCAGTGAAGGATTGGTAGTCGCATCTTGCGGCTTGACCTGACGAATCGCCCCAACATCCCCTGTATCCGCAACGATTGTGGTCACGGTCTTCAATTGTTCCAACAAACTAGCCATGGCTTTCCTCCTTGATATTGATCTGACAAACTTGAAATCTTGAAGCTCATTTTTAAGAGCTGATAATATTACTACGACAAGGCGATTGCAGTCACCATATTTTCCAATTCCACCACCAGTAAGCTTGCCACGGTAAGATCAGCACTGGTTCCGGGATTGATGCCACGCGACTTGAGCTCAGCATCGAAATTTAGCAGTACGCGTTGATATTGCTTTGGATTGTCATGCGCCAGCAAGGCCCTGTCATGGATTTGCGCAGCAGCTCTAACTTGCCCGGCAGCCTCCTCGCCATATTTTCGAACGACATGACTATCGGTAAAACGGGCCAGAAAACCCAAATAAACTGAGCTCAATGCCCACGCCGGTCGTCCCCATTGCAACAGGGCGTCGCGATAACGTCGGGCGCCAAAATCAAATACATCAACAAAATCATTGGAATACTGCCAGGCAATGCGGTCACGCAGCGCGGCTTCTCGCATCGCCTCCAGCAAGGTAACGCGAGGCGCCGCCCAAACATCATGGTTCTCACTCTCACCCAGTCCGGCGGGTGAAGCTGTTCGAATCGCCCGAAATGCATGCTCGGCATCAGCCAAGGTCAAAGCCTTCAAGGTTTCCTTCAATCGTGCCGACAATGACCCGCCCTGCTGCGCCGCATGCAGCAAAGGAGCACATAACAAAATGATGCCAAGGTTGGTGTTGCACCCCACGGCCCGCCAAGTTGCATCGACCGCCAGACAGATGCGCTGCCCGGGCATCAATCCCGGTTGCGCAATCACCCCCGATGCAGCTTCGGCACTCTTCACGAAGTCCTGCACCACCATCCCATGGCCATCCGAAAAAATATGGACGTTGCCGGGCTTGATTGCCTCAAGCTCGGACAGGCAGGCCGACCGGAACACCGCCGCCAGCTCGGTGGTCATTGATGTGCTCACGATGTGACCAACCTGGGCCGGCGCCCGGCTTCGACCTTGCCAAGAAAATGCGCCACCAGCAGCGCCGCGATGTCAGCGTCGAGAACTCCCTGCAGCCCCTTCCAGGCAGGGATGCTGTTGACTTCCAGCACAAACAGCCGGCCCAGCCGATCCCTGATAATGTCGACCCCGCAATAGTCGATGTCGACCGCGCGCGCGGCCGCCAGGGCCAACTCGGCTATCTCCCCGACTGCCTCCAGCGCTTCGCAACGGCCCCCTTGCGCCACGTTATTCACCCAACTGCTGCCGTGACGAATCATCGCACCCGCAACCTGTCCGTTGATGACGAATACGCGATGGTCGTGCCACTCCCCCTCACCACTGTCAACATAACGCTGCAAATAATACAAACCCTCCACATGCTCCTCCATCGGCACCGGGAATGGAGCGCCCGGCTCCAGGCGCCGCACACCCTGCCCCTGGGAACCGAACAGGGGCTTTATCACCAAGGCATGCCCGGCCATGGTCTCCCGTGCCATCACGACCTGCGCCTCGGTGCGCGACTCGCACGCCCACGTCGCGGGCGTGGCAACACCATGATAATGCAGCAGAAAACTGGTCATCGCCTTGTCGACCGTGCGCTCGACTGCCCGGGCATCGTTGTACACGGTGACGCCCAGCATTGCCAGGGCATGTAAAATATCCAGTCGCACGATGACTTGCTGCAGCGTCCCGCCAGGCACGCCACGCACGAACACACCCTGCGGCAATGCATCCTCGAAGCCGGGAATATGCACACCGGGATTCCCCGGCACCAAATCAAGACGACAACTTTTAAGCGAAACGAATACCGCCTCCAAGCCGCGTGCAGCGAACGCCGATCTCAGGCGCTTGCCATGCCAGCCCGGGTCATCAGTAAATACAGGGATGCGGTTCAAGTATTAAATCCATGAACCACGGGGGAACACGGGGAATTCAAAACCATATTTTTGTTTTTCCCGCTGTTCCCCGTGGTGAGCCTTTAAGCCCTAAAGCCGAACGACTGGTCGAGAAGCACTGCATCCAGCCGGCCACCGGTGAAACTGTTGCCGGATTCGACAGCGGTGACAGTGACGGCCGCCGGGCTGAACAGCAGGGGGTCGATCTTGTAGAAATCCATATTAACGCTCTTGAATACTTCAGCAAACGGACGACCATAGTCGCTTGACGAACTGCTTGGCAATTCCCGGGCCAGCTTGGCTGCTGCTTCGTCATCGCCCAGCACGAACAGGTGGGCATGGCCACCAAACAGGATGGCATCATTGGTGCGTCCCATGCCAGTCAGGAAATCCGGCGACGGCGGCGGCACCGGGGCACTTGCCATGCCATCGACCACATTTGCCAGCGGAAAATGCAGGGTATGGATCTTGTGCATGGCAACTTCCAGCACGCGCCCGACGATCTGCACGCAACCGGACAGGCTACGCGTCGGCGTCAGGATGAAGGTCAGCCTGTCGGCCGACAAACCGGTATCGCGCGCGACCTTGGCGATCACCTCTTGCGGCGGCACCTTGTCACTCTCCAACACCAGGACGGCGGAATCACTTTGGTCTTTGTATTTCAGCTCCTGGTAGAGTTCCTCACGCCCCGCCAAGGCGCGACCGGGGCCGGAGCCGAGGGAGAAAAACTTCTCGTGCGCGAGGCTCCAGCCTGCGTACTGGCTACCGAGGCAGGCCAGGATCGGATTGGTCGAATGCACCGATAACTGCCACGGCCAATGTGCGAATGCCGGATTGGAATGCAACGCCACGCGCCCAAGTCCACCCATGCAGATTTCAGTAATCAGGCGGCCAGCTTCAAGGCCACCGGGGAACTTGATGCCGGCATCGATGATGGTGGCACCGCTGGCATGTTGTTCCACGCCCAGACGCAACACCTTGGCATTGGTCACCAGATTCGCAACCAGTGGCGCCGTCAACGCATTCACGCTCGGCCAGTTGCTGGTATCAAGCTGAGTTTCGCTCATATTCATTCATTCCTGAGTTAATCAAAATTTAAATCCACGTAGGATGCATTATTCAGCGCCGCATAGTCGCTGTGTCAGTTCGGCCACCCGCGAGCGAGCCAGTTCCAACGCCGCGTCGGCACTAGCCGCTGTCGCCATGATGGTACACACCGGCGCGTCAAACTGAACCCGGCTCGCCTCGGGCGGCACATCCGCCACCCATTGAGGCCATGCCATTCCAGCCGGGATCAGCAGGTCGCGCGGCGCATAGTATATCAAATGCGCCTGTGCCGGTTCGGCTGGCAGGTCAACTGTCATTTCGCCATCACAGGCACTCAGGTGCGCCCGCAACAATTGGGCGCCACTGTTGGATGCATCGTACAAAGCGAACGTAGCCGACAAGCGCGGATTGATTTCCAGCACCCAGAATCGCGTCCCATCCACCATGCAATCCAGACTATTAAGCCCACGCAGACCAAGCGCCTGCGTGATGCGTTGCGCGACATCCAGCATGCCATCCTGCACCGACCGGGGCAAGGCCGCGTGACTCACCGCACCGCCATAGCGATAGGGCATGGTCTTAGCCGGTGCCAGCAGTTGTTGGTTATAGCCGACCGCGCTTGCCTGCAACCCATCTGCCAGAAACAACAATGAATAGGATTGCCCGGGCAAGCGCCGCTGATAATAATAATCACGGGCCACAACCATATCGTCTTGCACATGGGTGCCTCCGGAACCACCTGTGCGCTTGGCCAGCCAGCCATCAGCCTGTGACGGGGGCGACCGCGCAAGCTCAGGGTGAGGAATATCCAGTGATCTCAGCAGCGAGAAGAAATAGGCTGGATTCTTGGCGCGACCGACAGTCTCCGCATCATTGCCTATGAGTTGACAACACCCGGCAATTTCCTCGAGCAGTTCCGGCTGCGTTTCAAATCCACTGCCATACGCCAGGACAAACCCGGAACCCGTCATCAGCGGGAATATTCTGCGCCTGAACTCTGCTGCATCGAAGCCGCCTTGCACAAAACTCAACTGGATGGCCTGGGTGGCATCACGGCACGTGTCTGCATCACAAAACGCGTCGACAGCGACGACCTCAAAGCCCGCTGCTACCGCGGCCCGCACAAAAGGACGACTGCAGGCCGCTGCAACAATCAAACGCTTAACCGAAATCCTTGCGTGCCAGTTCGAACGCAGAGAGGAAATCCAGATAGACATGCGCCTGGCCTTCCAGCATCTTCTTGAACAGATTCTGCTGAACCTGATACTTGATGTTGCCAATGGCAAGAGCGCCCAGACCGTAAATCTTGGTGCCCTCGATCTGCACGGCATCTGCCATGACGCCCACGCCCTCGGCGCCGGTCGGCGGCACGGCGTTGACATCGGCCACCACCTTCAGTGTGGGTGAACCTGTCATTTGCTCAAGAGTAATCACGCGCACACCGGCAGATGCACAACACAGCGCAACATCGGTTTTTTGCAGAATTTCCTTCTTCCGTTCATCGCTACTGCCATCGATATAACCGATATTGGTGCCAAAACGTTTGTTGTAGGCAGCAGACTTTTCTATCACATCAGTCATCTCGCGGTGCGCCACCAGTTCCACCGTCGCACCATACTTGGCGGCGATCACTGCGCTGCACCCACCGACCGGACCGGTGCCGCCAAACACGCTAACCCGACGTCCAGTCAGGTCACTGCCAAAATTGCGTCTCAGCGTACGCTCGACCATGGCCATCATGGCACCGGCCGTGGTAAAGGCGCCGGAAGGATCGGCCATCACGGAAATTTCGAACGGTGGAATCATGGACTTCTTCGCGGTCTCCAGCATGTCCATCGCGAGGTCGATGTCTCGGCCACCGATCAGCATGCCGGTTCGCCACACGCCTCGAGGGCCGCGGGAGAAGATTGCATCCTGCACCAAACCGGTGACTTCACCCAATTGCACATTCGTGTACGGCGCGATGGCGTCATAACCAGCGTCATAAGCCATGTTCACATCAAACGGACTGGCGTTCTTGGCTGGCGTAATAAAATGCAATACATATGGCTTCTCCGTACTCATTTGCTCATCCTCACTTTATCGTTAAAGTTAAATCAAAATCAGTTCACCGCAGTTAGCGGCTTCATTCATGCTATTTTCTCAGTTTACCCGAACTTCACTACCCTGATTGCGTGCTTTGCACAGCAAAAAAGTCAAGCCAGGCTGGCCGAGGTATCTTTTTTTCACAAGATCCAATACGTGCTGTGCCTCATCACCCTCCAGCACGGCAAATCCTGTTGGCCCCCAGGAACTCTGACCCACGCATTTCACGCCAGTCGATTGCAACCAGCCCAACACCTCACCAACGGTAACACTGGCATAGCGTCCGCCGCCTTGCGCCGCCGCAAAATAGTCACCCACCTGGCATTGAATTTCATCAATAGCCTCCCCAAATGCCGGCAAATTCTGCTCAATCACCGCTGGCAACGCCTGCATCAGGACGCGACGACACAACTCGGCGGCGATTGCCGATGGAAACTCCGGCAAGGTGCGGAACGCCTCGACCTCTTGGCCACCATGTACACCGCCGGCGGCGGCATCGAAAATCAGGAGCACGCGCCAGGCTTGCGGAAAATCCAGCCGCGCAATCACCGGGGGCACCCGGTTTTCTGATCCGCGCCCGCCATCGACCAGCAAGCCGCCTTGGGCAAAGGCACCGATGCCAATGCCGGAGCGGGCGCCGCGTTCCGTCAGGGCGGCAATTTCAGCCAAGCTCAAAGGCAATTCATGGAGGCGGGACAAGGCCACGCCGACCGCCAGCGCCATCTGGGTTCCAGAACCAAGGCCCGCATGCTGCGGAATGATGGATTGCAAGCTGAAATGCGCACCTCCGGTCAACCCTGCGGCCGTAGCAAAATGATGGGCGCAAGCCAGAGCTCGGTCGGCACCTGGGCCGCTGGCCTCAAATGTAGCGGCAGGCCTGACCTCAATCTCGCTCTCCGGTTGCGCCAAGCTCAAACCGATGCTACCAAAGCGCCGCCCGAGACCACCATGCATATCCAGAAACCCCATGTGCAGGCGTGCCGTCGTCTTGATGTTGACAACTTGCGGGGCACGGCTAACGACCATGACAAATCTATCCAAAGCTGATAACGGGGTCTTCATTCTAGCCCAGAGGGCGCATTTTTCAAATTTGTCGATGCCAACGACTCGCCTGACAGATGAAAGCACGGTAAACTTGCCATCAAAAACTCGCCGACAATAAAGCTAACGGCATGACAAGCATGATTGATAGGATGAAACGGGATGGAGACTTTCGCACAGGCAGCCACAATGGATTCAGTGACCTGCCCCTCCTGCGGACTGCTCTGCGACGACCTTAGCGTCGAGCGGGACAGCGCAGGAAATCTTGATGTATCAAAAAATGGCTGCGCAAAAAGCATCACCTTTTTTGCTCGCGCCCCGCACACGCCCGCCCCTCGGGTCGATGGCAAGCCGGTTGATCTGCCAACAGCTGTGGCACGTGCCGTCGAAATTCTTGAAGCGGCCCACCAACCGCTGATCTGCGGCTTGGGCACCGAGGTTCAAGGCATGCGCGCGATCATGGCTCTGGCCGACAAGACCGGCGCCTGTCTCGACCACATGAACTCCAACGGCTTCATGCGTAATATTCAGGTGGTGCAGAATTCCGGCTGGCAGATCTGCACCCTGACTGAAGTCAGGAACCGCGTCGATTTACTGGTCATTGTCGGCACCGATATCGTCAGCCTGTTCCCGCGCTTCTTCGAACGTGAAATCTGGAACGCGGAATCCATGTTTGGCCAGGACACCACGAAACGTGAAGTGGTCTACCTGGGCGGTCGTGACATCGACACCAGTGCGGGAATTGCACCCGACGGGCGGAAACCTACGGTATTAGCCTGTGATCTGGACCAACTGCCCGCAGTGAGCGCTGCGCTGCGCGCCCTGATAGCCGGCAAACAACTGCATGCCAACTCGGTTGGCGGTATCAAGGTCGCCGATCTGGAAAGCTTGGCCGCGCGCCTGCATGCTGCAAAATACAGTGTCATCACCTGGGCCGCCGGCACGCTCAACTTCCCGCATGCGGAACTCACGGTGCAGAACATGACCGAGATGGTCAAGTCGCTGAACAAGACCACCCGCTCCTCTGGCCTGCCACTCGGCGGGATTGAAGGCGACATGAACGCCAACCAGGTCAGCACTTGGGTTTCTGGTTATCCGGTGCGCACCTCCTATGCGCGCGGCTATCCAGAGCATGACCCCTACCACTTTTCCACCGATCAATTGCTGAGCCGTGGCGAGGCCGATACCCTGCTGTGGATATCAACATTCAACCCGGATCGCCTGCCACCCAGGACCGACTTGCCCAGTATCGTATTCGGCCACGCCCACATGAAGCTCGAACAGGAACCGGCGGTATTCATCCCGGTCGGCACACCTGGAGCTGATCACCGCGGCATCATGTTCCGCAGTGACAACGTGGTGTCCTTGCCGCTGGACCAGTTGCGCTCAAGTGCACTGCCCAGCCTCGGCACCGTGCTGACCGCCATCCTACAAGCGCTGTAAGGAAAGACTATGTTGATCAAACTCACCGGAGGCCGCGTTTATGACCCGGCGCACGGCATCAATGGCAAGATTATGGACATCTACGCCCGTGACGGACGTATCGTTGAACGCGCACTGGATGGCGAGCGCGTCGATCAAGAATACAATCTGGCAGGCAAGGTGGTCATGGCCGGCGCCATCGACATGCACACCCATATCGGCGGCGGCAAGGTCAATATTGCCCGCACCCTGCTGCCGGAAGACCACCGTGGCGATCCGGTACCACATTCTGACTTGTGCCGTGCCGGCTGCGGCCACGCCGTTCCCTCCACCTATATCACCGGCTACCGTTATGCCGAAATGGGTTATACCGCCGGCTTCGAGCCCGCCGTGCTGCCGATGAATGCACGCCAGGCTCACCTTGAGATGGGTGACACCCCCATCATCGACAAGGGAGGCTATGCCATGCTGGGCAGCGACGACATGCTGCTGCGCATGATGTCCGCCAATGCCGATCAAAACGCCATCAACGACTATGTAGCGTGGACCATTCACGCCAGCCAGGCGATCGGTATCAAGGTGGTAAATGCCGGCGGGATCAGTGCCTTCAAGTTCAACCAGCGCATGCTGAACCTCGACGAGCAGAACAGTTTTTACCAGATCACCCCTCGCGATGTGTTGCAGCGCTTGGCGCGTGCCGTGCATGAACTGGGCGTACCGCACCCCCTGCACGTGCATGGCAACAACCTCGGCGTACCGGGCAACATGCAGACCACGCTTAACACCATCGCCGGCGTGGAAGGCTATCCGCTACACCTGACCCATATCCAGTTTCATAGTTACGGAACCGAGGGCGACCGCAAGTTTTCCTCCGGCGCCGCCGAGATCGCCGCAGCCATTAACAAAAACAAGAACATCTCAGCCGACGTCGGCCAGGTGCTGTTCGGCCAGACCGTGACAGCGTCGGGTGACAACATGGTGCAGTTCAGGAACGCCAGTCACGCCTCGCCCAACAAATGGGTGTGCATGGACATCGAGTGCGATGCCGGCTGCGGCGTAGTACCGTTCAAATACAAGGACCAGAATTTCGTCAACGCCCTGCAATGGGCGATCGGGCTGGAGATTTTCTTGCTGGTGGATGACCCCTGGCGCATCTTTCTCACCACCGATCACCCCAACGGCGCGCCGTTCACCAGCTACCCGCACCTGATCCGGCTGTTGATGGACAAGACCTTCCGCAACGAGATGTTCTCGCGAATCAGTCCAGACGCGCAGGCCATGAGCACGCTGGGCTCGATTGAGCGCGAATATTCATTGTACGAGATCGCCATCATGACCCGTGCCGGGGCCGCCAAACTGGTCGGCCTACATGACCGTGGCCACTTGGGTATAGGCGCTGGCGCTGACATCACGGTTTACACCGACAACGCGGATCGCGAAGCAATGTTCAAACGACCCGATTACGTGTTCAAGGATGGTCAACTAGTGGTAGAGGACGGCCAGGTGGTAAAAGTCACCTGGGGCGCTACCCATGTAGTCAAGCCGGAATTCGATCGCAGCATAGAGCAGACCATCGCCAAGTATTACGACAAATACCATACCGTCAACATGAAACACGTCAAGGTCACCGACCAACAGATTGCGGATGATGGTCGTGGTCATGTTCAGGTTCATGCGTGCGAAGGTCGCAGGGAGAAGACAGCATGATTCCACCAGACAACAAACACGTCGCTCAGTACCTCAGCACATTAATCACTGAGAGGGTGTACGCATGATTATTAACGGCGTAACAATCGACGATACCTTTGCCGAAGCGTTCGGCATGCGCGGCACGCGCGTCCTCATCACCGCGCAAAACCTGACCTGGGCCTATAACGCCGCCAATGCCATGACAGGATTTGCCACTTCGGTTATCGCCTGCGGCGTCGAGGCCGGGATCGAACGTGAAATGACCCCCGATGAGACCCCCGACGGCCGCCCCGGCGTCTCAGTATTGCTGTTCGCCATGGGCAGCGCGGTACTGATGAAGCAACTGGAGACGCGGCTCGGCCAGTGCGTGCTGACCTGCCCGACGGCTGCGGCATTTTCCGGCATCGAAGGTGGAGACCGCATCAACCTCGGAAAAAATCTGCGTTTCTTCGGTGACGGCTTCCAGATCTCCAAGCAATTCGGGGGCAAACGTTACTGGCGCGTGCCGGTGATGGATGGCGAATTCCTGACCGAAGAGAAAACCGGCATGGTACGCGCCGTTGGTGGCGGCAACTTTTTAGTTTTGGCCGAATCGCAACCGCAGGCGCTGGCCGCCTGCGAAGCCGCGATTGTCGCCATGAAGAAACTGCCCAACGTCATCATGCCTTTCCCTGGTGGCGTGGTGCGTTCCGGCTCCAAAGTCGGCTCCAAGTACAAGACCCTGATCGCGTCCACCAACGACGCCTTCTGCCCGACCCTGAAGGGCATCACCAGGACCGACTTGTCGCCCGAGATCGAGTCGGTGATGGAAATCGTTATCGACGGCCTGACCGACAAGGACGTGCGCGAAGCCACCCGCGTCGGGATCAAAGCTGCCTGCGAGCTCGGTGCCGCCAATGGCATCAAACGCATTTCCGCCGGCAACTATGGCGGCAAGCTCGGGCAATTCCAATTTCACTTGCGAGAAATAATGAGCGGAGAGGCAGCATGAGCGCCCTGACCCTGACCCTGAAAGCGCCACTGACGCAGCGCGTCGACTGTTCACCGTTGACGCCCGATTTTCTGGCCGGAAAATCCTTGAGCGAGATCGCATCCATAGCGTTGCACAGTGGCAACCGCAAGCTGCGCGTCGATGCGTTGTTCGACCTGACAGGCGATGACAGCAGCAACATCATCATTCAGAACAGCAGTGCAAAGCTCGATTTTCTGGGGTCCAAGATGCAGAGCGGCAGCCTCACGGTTCATGGCGACGCCGGCTCCTATCTGGGCTTCCAGATGAAAAAAGGCGAAATCACAGTGCACGGCAACGCCCACGCCTATGCGGCTTCCGGCATGGCCGGCGGCATCATGCACGTCAATGGCAACGTCGGTGATTACCTCGCTGCTGCCATTCCCGGGGACCGCAAGGGAATGAAAGGCGGCACCGTGATCATCACCGGCAATGCCGGGGATCGCGCCGGCGATCAGATGCGGCGCGGCATCGTGCTGATCGAAGGCAATGCCGGTGCGTATTGCGCTTCGCGCATGTTGGCCGGCACCATAGGCGTGCTGGGTAGCGTGGGCGATTACGCCGGTTTCGGCATGCGGCGTGGCACCCTGCTGCTGTTCCAAACGCCGAAACTTCATGCCACCTTACAGGATTGCGGCAGTCATACCCTGCCCTACCTGAAGCTGATGTTCAAGGCGTTCCAAGCACTGCCAAGCCGCTTTGCTGCCATTGATAATACCCGGGTACGGCGCTACGCGGGTGACTTGGCCTGTGACGGCAAGGGCGAAATCCTGGTGTTCGGCTGACGGTGGCATCGAATTTTTGAGAGCTGCAGATAAAAGTAATGCCTCTGGTCGGGCGGGTGGATTATGAAGATCTAATTCGTGCCAAACCTGGCCAAGCTTGAATCAAACCGAATTAAAAACAAAGACTTGAGTTTGGCTTCAACTCTCATTGCCATAACAATAATATGGGCTCATACTGCTTCCAATAATAATGATGTGAATACGCCTGCAGACGCAAGGCGCGACCATACAGAAAATCAATGGGGAGTCACTAATGTACGGTCGTAGAACTTGCAACTGCTTGTTTAACCTGGCAATGATCCTGGCCATCTGGCTACCCGCCACCACTGCAAATGCAGTACCTTCTTTTGCCCGACAAACCGGACAAAATTGTTCAACATGCCATACCAGTTGGCTGGAATTGACTCCCTTCGGTCGGCATTTCAAGCTTACCGGGTACACCATCGGCGAGCGTAACTGGATGCCATTAGCCGTCATGGCACAGGTCGGCATGACCTCCACCGAAAATTCAAATGACACCAGTGGCAACTCACTGGTACGCAAAGATGGTGCCGTTCGCCTCTCTGGAATCAGCCTGTTTCTTGCGGGTAAAGCCACCGACAACCTTGGCGCCTTCATTCAATGGACAGTGGATCACGATGCGCCCACACACAGCCACGTGGATAACGTGGACATCCGTGCTGCCTGGGACTTCAATCTGGCCGACAAAGAACTGATTCTAGGCGCGACCCTGCATAACAATCCCACCCTGCAGGATGTGTGGAATTCAACGCCGGCCTTTGGCTATCCTTTCACTTGGTCAGGTGGCGCCGTAGCAACCATGGGGACACTGCCAGTCACCACCGAGGTTGACGGTGCGCTTGGTCAGCAGGTTGCCGGCACCGGGGCGTATGCTTATTGGAACCGATCCCTTTATGCCGAACTGTCTTTCTATCGGACCGCCGACGGCTCGTTTTCCGCCTTGCGCGCTGGAATTCCCAAGGCAAGTCAGGCCAACTTACAAGGAGAGAACCCTTACTGGCGTCTGGCCTACACCAGGGACTGGGGACCCAACTCGCTGATGCTTGGCACTTACGGCATGAAAGTCGATCTATACTCGGATCCACTGGACACGAACTCCCCGGTGAACAAATTCACCGATGTTGCGTTCGACACACAGTACCAGTTCATCACCGACCCACATATTTTCACCGCGCAAGCCACCTGGATCCACGAAAAGCAGCATTGGAACGACGGCAGCAGTAGCAACGCCAGCGACACCCTCAACACGGCGAAGGGCAAGATCAGCTACTATTACCAGAGAAAGTACGGCGGAACACTCGGGCTGTTCTCGACCACCGGTACTGCCGATCCAATGAATGCAAGCTATGGGGCCAATAATGGGGTTAGCAACGGCAATTCCAAACCCAATACGCAAGGTTATATTGCCGAGCTGGATTATCTGCCTCTGCAGAATGTCCGTCTGATGCTGCAATACAACGGATTCTGGAAATATCTGGGTGCAAGTTCAAATGTTGATGGGATGGGGCGGCGTGCCAGTGACAACAATTCATTGTTCTTAAATTTATGGTTGTTGTATTGATGACGACACAAAAAAGTGATCGCACAGCAGAGAATTTTGCCACCGTGAAACGACCACAGGACATGAAAATGAAAACTCCCGCTTTCTGGACCGCCGCAATATTAATGCTTGCCATGGTGGCCCCTGCCAGCGCCGCAGATGAAACCCATGCACGGCAACTGATCAACAAAGTCTGCTCCGCCTGTCACGGACGCAAAGGTACCACCACATCGCCCAATTTTCCCAGACTGGCCGGACAGCAGCCCGGCTATATGAAGGGTGAACTTACCGAATTCCGTGACAAATCGCGCAAGGATCCGGACGCCGCGCCCATGTGGGGATGGGCAAGGTCACTCAGTGACCAGGATATCAATGAAATCGCAGCCTACTATGCGTCACAAAATCCGATTCCTGGTGAACGAGGAGAAGAAAGCTTACTGGCCCGCGGCAAGGAAATATTCGAGACCGGCATTCCAGCCAATAACGTGCCCGCCTGCGCCTCTTGTCACGGGGCCAATGCCGAGGGCAACGAAGGTGCGCCACGCCTCGCCTCGCAACACGCCTCTTACCTGACCCGGCAACTGGGGGATGCGTTTCATGATTCCACACTGCGTCCCGAGGCCGTAGCCATGCACTTCGTGGTGAAGGGTCTGAACGATGCGGACATCAAGGCATTGACCACTTACTTGCAGTCAAAGTGAGGGAAATGATGAATAGAAATCAGGGAGCCAGAATCATGAAAAAATTCATTTTAATTTCGTTTGCCGCCATTCTTCCTGTTGCCGCATTCGCCGCCGACCCATCGCTGAACTTCCATGTCGTCCCCCTGGAGGGGTTTAGCGGCAACAGCCAGTTCGAGCACAGGGTCATCCCCTACCGGTTTTTTGACACCATGACCGTGGTGGTCGAGGATCCTGATCACTGCGGGCAGAAACCCATCAATGCTCGATTTGCGATTGAAAACGGCAAGCTCACGCTGGGTTACGACTTGACCCCGTTCAAGCCGGGTGCGGAATCCTGCCTGATCGTTTCACAGTTCGACATCACCGGCCTGCCGCATGAATCCTTGGATGTGGCCTTCGCCGGCGGTGATGAACCCTACACTGTGGTCAAGTTGAAAAAATGCGAGTTCTACCAACCGATCAGTTCCGATATTTACGAGTGTCTCGCGCCGGCAAAAGATCCGAACGCGAAATAATTGACTCGTTATAAATTGAAAATTTTTAACCCAACGGCCGCGCTGACAACCGCCAGAGCGAGGTAATTTCCTTGGAACGGGCGGCGTGCAGCGGATCGGTCGCATCGAATACCTTGGGGTGATGCGGCGCCACATCGGATTTTGCAATCACCACCAATCCTGCCGCAGCGATGGCTGCAAGCAAGTCCTCCCGCGTGCGCAGCCCCAAGTGTTCAGCAAAATCCGACAGGATCAGCCAACCCTCCCCACCTGGCTCCAGATGCAGCGCCAATCCATTCAGGAACCCCAGTAGCATCTGGCTATCCAGATCATAGACCGCAGACTCCAACCGGGAACTCGGCCGCGCCGGCAACCAGGGAGGATTACACACGACCAAGGATGCCCGCCCATCTGGAAACAAATCAGCCTGCACCACTTCCACTCGATCTGTCAGCCCCAATCGCGCAATGTTCTCCCGCGCGCAAGTCAGCGCCCGTGCGTCCATGTCGGTCGCCACCACGTGGGCCATACCACGATGAGCCAGCACGGCCGCGAGCACGCCGGTGCCGGTGCCAATATCGAAAGCAAGTTTCAGCCCGGGCAAGGGCGCGTCCATCACCAAGGACACATACTCGCCACGCACTGGTGAAAACACGCCGTAATGCGGGTGAATGCGCTGTTCCAGGGCGGGAACGGCCACGCCCTTGGCGCGCCATTCGTGGGCGCCGATCAGCCCCAACAGTTCGCGCAGGGATACGATGGAATCCTGGCAAGCGTCAGCGCCATAGGCCTCAACGCAGGCCTCCTTCACGTCCGGCGCACGCCGTAACGGCACGCTATAATCACCGGCCAGAGGCACCAGCAGCATACCCAGAATGCGCGCTCGCTGGGCCTGGCTCTGCCGGTGCAGATGAAACGCCTCGGTAATGGAAGGTGGCGCCTTGGGTGCGCGACGCACGGCGCGACGTGGCTTGTTCTCCAGTCGCCTTGACAGCGCCTGCAACAATTGCCGGGCATTCTGAAAGTCACCTCGCCATAGCATGGCCGTGCCTTCGCAGGCCAGTCGATAGGCGGCATCAGCCGTAAGCTTGTCGTCCGCAATCACCACCTTCTGGTGTGGAGCGACACTGCTCTCGGAACGCCAAAGCGCGGTTTTCGTGACCCCCGCTTCGGCCCAGCTGATGACTGGAATATCGCTCACAGGGATGCCCTCTTTTGACAACAGCAATCCATTCCAAGCCCGGTCACGCACTGCCACGAACGCAAGCGTCCCTCTGTGCGGCGCACAAACCAGCGCCGCACCAGATACGCACGCGCCAATGAGATCGCGGTGAACCACAAGCCAATCATGAGGTTATCCTGTAGCGGAATGTGAATGTCAAACAAGGGAAACACCAGCAATTGACTGGCTATCGCCACCACATAACCAATCACGGTATTGGTCAGACTCTCCAAAATGCTGTGTGTTTTGCTTTGCATGGAAATTCCTCTGTTCGATTTCTATGGAGTGCTCACAACCAAGCCAAGGCGATCCTGACTTGAGCTTGCCTCCACAAACGTCCAGGCCACAATGCGGCTCCGCTTCTGGCCTTGCGTCATGTCGATGGTCTTCATATCGGCGACACCCGCCTGTTTTAGCGCTCGATAAATACAAGGCAGGCTGGCGGCTTTCGACACCAAGGTGGTGAACCAGCGGCACTGGGGGGCAAATTGTACGCTCTCCTGGATCATGCGACGAATAAATACCTGCTCTCCCCCCTCACAGTAAAGCTCCGCGCCCTGGCCGCCGAAATTGAGGCGTGGTGCTACTGCTCCGCCGCGTCCAAGGTTGTGCCATTTGCGGCGGGAGCCTGCGCTGGCCTCATCAATCGAGGCGTGAAACGGCGGATTACACAGACTGAGATCAAAGGTCTCACCCTCGCCAATAATGCCTTTGAAAATGTGCACAGGGGAAACCTGTAAGCGCAGTTCGATGACAGCGTCGAGAGCATTGGACTTGACGATACGCCGGGCATTGGCGAGCGCGGTAGCATCGATGTCCGATCCGACAAAGCGCCAGCCATACATGCGCTGGCCGATGAGCGGATAGATGACGTTGGCACCGACGCCGACATCGAGCGCCCGCACCTGTTCACCTGTTGGAATATTCCCGCCCAGTGCCAGCAGATCAGCGACATGGTGCAAATAATCCGCACGGCCGGGGATGGGGGGGCACAGATAGCCCGCTGGAATATCCCAGTCATGAATGCCATAGAACTGCAGAAGCAAGGCCCGATTGAGCGCCTTGACCGCCTGCGGGTTGGCAAAGTCAATAGAGGCATTGTGGTAGGCATTCAATTTTACGAAATGCGCCAGTTCCGGACTAGTTTCCAGCAACTGATCGAAATTGTATTGTCCTCTGTGCTGGTTGCGTGGATGCAAGCCAGACTTCTCAAGCAGCAGATCGACCCCACTCATGCCAATCCATCTGTCATCGCTGCCAGCGCCGCAGCCATGTCAGATTTCACTCTCGTCGCGACCAGGCAGCAGGCCACTTGCGTCAGGATAGTCTGCGGCACCGGCACGTCCCCCGCCAGCGCCCGGCGGATCCAGTTAGCCGTGATTTCTGCCTCCATGCTTTCAGGCAGTTGCGGCACTGCAGCAACCGTACCTTCCTCCGCCTCAGCCAGCACAGTCTCCTGACCGGCCTCGAACCAGGCCATGCGCGGGCAGCGTTTAGGATTGGCGTAAACCTCGCCCTCGGTACCGCGCAACAACAAGGCGCGGGCCCCGATATCACGAAAGAATTCCGCCATGCGGATTACATATTCCGGATGCGAAACACTGACCACGGGCAAGGCGCGACCGGCAAATGGATCCGCCAGTTTGACCAGCGTGTGCGTGCTGTTACGCACACCAAGTCGCCCACGCAATTGCAGCAAGGCGTTGAGGCCGGGTGACAGCACGTCAATCGGCAGAAAAGCCACCTGACCGGCATCGAGTTGCGTCTGCACGTCTGTAATCGACTCGGCCATGGGGACACCAAGCGCCGCGAACACTTCGCGACTGGTCACCCGTTTGGAGTCACTCTGTACACCATGCACCAGCACCGGCACCCCCAGCTTTTGCAGCAACATAGCCAGCAGTGGTGTCAGATTTCCCTGCCGTCGCGCGCCGTTGTATGTCGGCAATAGTATCGGCAGCGGCCGACCTACAGGCGGCTCCAGGCGGGGCATGATCGCTTGCATGGCGCGATAGAACCCACGCATCTCGTTTGGCGACTCACCCTTGATACGAAATGCCAGCAGCAACGCGCCTAGTTCCAGATCCGGCACCTGGCCATGGAGCATCGCGCCGAACAGTTCAAATGCGGCGTCTTCGCTCAGGTCGGTGGCACCGGTGCGGCCACGACCGACTTCCTTGATGATTTCACTGTAATTCATGGCAATTTTTTCTTTTCCACCATTTTTCCTAAATGTTGCTCTCCACGCTCCCGGGCCAAGGCCATTTGCTTTTGACGTTCGATGACGCCGGCACGCTTTTCAGCACTGAGTTTGTCATGGCAGTACGGGCAGGATATGCCTGCCACGTATTGGGCTGCATGCATTTCATCAGGCGACAAGGGGTGGCGGCAGGCGTGGCATTGACCATGATCGCCCACTTCAAGTCCATGGCGCACCGCGACGCGCTGATCAAACACGAAACATTCGCCCTGCCACAGACTATCCTCCTGCGGGATGGTTTCGAGATATTTCAGAATGCCACCCTGCAAGTGGTAAACCTCATCAAAGCCCTGACGCATCAAATAGGCACTGGCCTTCTCGCAGCGGATGCCACCGGTGCAGAACATGGCCACCTTCTTGTGTTTCCGTGGATCCAGGTTTTTGGCGACATAGTCCGGAAACTGGCGAAAGCTGGCGGTATGCGGATCAAGTGCGCCCCTGAAAGTACCGATATCCACTTCGTAGTCATTACGTGTGTCAACCAGCACCACCTCGGGGTCCGTTATCAAGGCATTCCAGTCCTCTGGCGCCACGTAGGTGCCAACCATTTCGTTCGGATCGATGCCAGGTACGCCGAGGGTGACAATTTCACGTTTGATCTTCACCTTCATGCGATAGAACGGATTAGTGTCGGCAAACGACTCCTTGTGTTCGAGATCAGCCAGACGAAAATCAGACTTGAGAAGGGCGATCAGCGCATCGATCCCTTCGCGACTACCGGCGACCGTGCCATTAAGTCCCTCAAGCGCCAACAGCAGCGTGCCCTTAATGTCATGGCTCAGACAAAAGTCCAGCAGACCTGGCTGCAAGGACTGACAGTCAGGCAGTTTGGCGAATTTATACAAGGCAGCAACCACAAAATTTGTCACTAATTTCCTTCTGATGGCAGCTCGACATCTTAATCGATTAGAATACCGCCCAATTCTACCCTGTAAGCTCCCCCATGATTCTATTGCGTGACCTCACCTATGGCCGCAGCGGCGAACCGCTGATCGCTGGTGCCTCGTTGCAACTCCATCCCGGCTGGAAGGTCGGTCTGATCGGCGCCAACGGTTGTGGCAAGTCTTCCTTTTTTTCCATGCTGCGCGGCGAGTTGCAGGCGGAGGCAGGTGACCTGGAATTTCCTGCACGCTGGGTGATGGCGCACGTCGGCCAGGATACGCCGGCATTGCCCGATGCCGCTCTCGATTTCGTGCTGGATGGCGATGTTGAGTTGCGCGAAGTGGAACGCGACATCGCAGCGGCCGAAGCCGCACATGACGGCGAGGCCATCGGTCATCTCTACGGACACTATGGCGAAATCGACGGCTACTCCTCGCGCGCCAAGGCCGCCAGCCTACTGGCCGGCTTGGGATTTTCGGACGCTGATTTCGTGCGCCCGGTGGCCGAGTTCTCCGGCGGCTGGCGCGTGCGCCTCAACCTCGCCCGGGCGCTGATGAGCCGCTCTGACCTGCTGCTGCTGGACGAGCCAACCAACCACCTCGACCTCGACGCCGTGCTGTGGCTTGAAACCTGGCTCAAACGTTACCCTGGCACCCTACTCCTGATCTCGCACGACCGGGATTTCCTGGACGCTATCACCGACCACATCCTGCATTTCGAGCAACAAAAGCTCAAGCTCTACACCGGTGATTACAGCACTTTCGAACGCACGCGCGCCGAACATCTAGCGCTGCAACAGTCCATGTACGAGAAGCAGCAGCGCGAAATGGCCCACCTCAAAACCTATATTGACCGCTTCCGCGCCCAAGCCACTAAGGCACGCCAGGCGCAGAGCCGGATCAAGGCGCTCGATCGCATGCAGGAAGTCGCCGCCGCCCACGTAGATACCCCGTTCAGCTTCGGCTTCAGGGAACCCGTCTCCATGCCCGACACGCTGTTGACCTTGCACAACGCCGCCGTGGGCTATGGCGACAAGCCACTGATCAAGGACATCGACCTGGTGCTGCGGCCGGGCGAGCGCATCGCCCTACTGGGGCCGAACGGCGCGGGCAAGTCCACCCTGATCAAATTGATGGCTGGAGAACTGACGACCATGGCAGGCAGCCGCATCGAGGGCAAGGGCTTGCGCATCGGCTACTTCGCCCAGCATCAGCTGGAAGCACTGCGCCCGGAGGAATCACCGTTGTGGCACATGTCCCACCTTGACCCAAAGACGCGGGAACAGGAACTGCGCAACTTCCTCGGCGGTTTCGACTTCCGCGGCGACATGGTCACCGCCCCCTGCGGCAGCTTCTCCGGCGGCGAAAAATCACGCCTGGCGCTGGCACTCCTGATCTGGCAACGACCCAATCTATTGCTGCTAGACGAGCCGACCAACCACCTGGACCTCGAAATGCGGGAGGCTCTGACGCTGGCACTGCAGGAAACCGATGCCACCGTCGTACTGGTGTCGCATGACCGTCACCTGTTGCGCACCACCGCCGACTCGCTCTATCTGGTCGCCGACGAGGGCTGCACCCTGTTCGACGGCGACCTCGACGACTATGCCAACTGGCTGGCGACCAGCCGCAAGTCGGCCACCAAGCCGGAAACCGTCAAGACCAAGAGCAAAATCAAGAATGACAAATCGCGTCAGGGCAATCAGGCCGATCTGCGGCCCTTGACGAAGGAAGCGGAAAAACTGGAAAAACAGCTGGCGCTCTGGCATGCTGAAAAAACCCAGCTTGATGCCCGACTGGCAGAACCCGAACTTTACAACGATCCGAACCCTTCGCTGTTGCAACAGCTACAGAAACGCCAGAGCGAACTGATGGTCGACATCGAAACCACGGAACTGCGCTGGCTGGAGATCCACGAGCAACTTGAAGCCTGATGTGGCCTCCGATTCAGGGGTCGATTAAGCCCGAGCGGATGGCGATCAGCGCGATCTCGGCCTGGTTGCCGGCATTCAACTTCTGCTTGATGTTGTAGAGATGGGTGCCGATGGTGCGCGGTGACAGACACAAGGTGACGGCGATATCGTTGGTCGATTTTCCCTGCGCCAACGCCATGAACACTTCGAACTCACGGGGCGACAGCACATCCACTGGACTCTGCTCACCGGACAACTGCTGGATCGCCATCTGCTGGGCGATGCTCGCTTCCAGATAGCGTCTGCGTACCGCCACGGTACGGATCGCCTTGATCAACTCATCCGGTGCACTGCGCTTGGTAAGGTAGCCCAGGGCTCCCGCATTCAATACCCGTTTCGGATGGACAGAATCTTCGTGTGCAGACAGGACCAGGAGACGGGCCGTGCTGTCTCGCGCCAGGATGCGCTCTATCGCCTCCAGACCGCCCATGCCAGGCATGGTGATGTCCATCACCACCACGTCGGGATGATGTTCATCGTAAAGCTTGATGGCCTGTTCGCCGTTCTCGGCCTCGGCCACCACCTTGACGTCCAGGGCTGCCTCCAGCAGCAGCTTGAATCCCATGCGCACGACCGCATGGTCATCCACCAACATCACGTTGATCCGGCTCATGTCGAAATCCCCGTGGGAACGGTCACGGTAATGCAAGTACCTTCCCCAGGCACGGAATCCAGATGAAAGGTACCGTGCAAGGCCTGCATGCGTTCGCGCATGCCGAGCAGGCCAAAGTGTCGTGACTGGTCAACATTGCAGATGTTCATGCCCGCCCCGTTATCCTTGATGCGAACTTGCAAAATGCCGTTCTCCTGTTGTTCCAGACTGATTTCAAGCCGCGAGGCCTCGGCGTAACGCAAGGCATTGGTGACTGATTCCTGCACGATGCGATACAGGTTGATATTAAGCGTCTCACCGAGAGAGTCGAGTTTACCGGAAAAGTTCAGGTTGAATCGTACTTCGGGATGCTGCCCCTGCCATTGGTTCACCGCGTCACGCAGCGTTTCCGGCAGACCGAGGTTATCCAACGCCCCGGGGCGCAACTGCCGAATGATGTTATGCATGCCGTCGTAAATATGATCGGCGGCGGCGGCGATAGTCTGTGCATGGGCCTCGACATCCGACATGCGTCCGCGCGTCTTATTGGAAATGGCCACGGCGAAGGTCTTGATGGCCGTGACATACTGGCCCAGTTCATCATGCAGTTCGCGCGACAGGCTGCGCCGCTCGTCCTCGATATGGTGCTGGATCAACTGGGTGAGTTGGCGATTTTCTTCCAGACGACGCTCGGCCTCGATGGCATGCTTGCGTTCGGTGATATCGCGCAGGCTACAGATCTCGCCGATCACTCGGCCGTCATGCGGATCGATCAGGGGAGCCGCCGACAGCGAGACATCAATCACACGACCATCCCTTGTCAGGCGCTGAGTATCGTAATTCTCGATCAAACGGCGGTCTGTAATCGCCGCAAGATTCTGCCTGAGTTCATCCGCACGTGACTGCGGCACCAATAATGACGCCGACTGGCCGATGATGTCCTGTTGCGCAAAGCCAAACAATTGTTCCGCCGCCGGGTTCCAGAACGAAACATTACCATCAAGATCGTGAATCAGGATGGCGTCTCCGGTCTGCTTGACGATCAGCGCCAGTCGCCGATTTTCCTCGCTACTGCTGGCCAACGACCCGGCCATACGGTTCAGGTTCTGGCCGATACGCGTAAACTCCGGCAGATTGAATTGCGGCAACCGCACTTTGAGGTCCCCCTGCTCCATGCGATTAATAGCACCGAGTATGCTGCCAACCGGCTGCAAAGAACGCCCCAACATCCAGTACACCATGCCATTCAACAGCAGGAAAAACCCCAGGCCAATCCCCATCAACTGGCGCACGCCGCTCCATGCCTCTCGGATCGAGCCGATCGAACTGGAAGCGACCTCCAGCGTGCCGAAACGGATGCGACGTTTGACCACCTCCTGCTTTGGTTCAACCAGCGTGATGAACCACTGTGGCGGCACCACATTAGAACGGAATGTGGAAGGCGGCGATTGATACAGCAAGGCGCCATGACCGTCGCGCAACGTGATCTGATTGCTGCGCACGTAACCCAGTGACTGCAGAAAACTGTGCAGGACCTCATGGGTATAGCCCCACTCCGGATTTTGATAGGAGCTGACGATGACGGTATCGAGCAACTGCACCGTCACCCGCGTCGCCGCCTCGACCCGCTCGCGAATCGAGACACGGGTGTCATCAACAATTACCCAGCCTGCAGCCAGCAAAAATGCCAGCGACAGGGTGGTGATCAGCAAATGCAGACGTAAACGCAAACTCATCAATCATCCTTGAGGCATTTATCGCCCCGACCACTTTCATTCAAGCCATGAGTATAAATCAAGGCTGCGCTGACATCCGCGTAACCTTGCAGTTTCTGCGTCATGCGCAAGCCATGAATACCGTAAGGTGAATTACGTTCTCGGTTTAGCCCCATAGCTGCTGCAATCCTTATCCCCTCGCGCTGGCACACCCTGTTCCAGAGTAGGTCGAATTAAGTGCTCACACGGATACACCTGCACTGACGGGCTACTGTAAATTGCAGCCACCGTCAAAACGATTCGACAGTTTTCATCTGGCCGAATGACCTTCGCCGGCGAAATGCTGCCCCCTTCATGTTAAGGTATCAGGACGCCATGAGCACGAACCCGCAAGTCACATTTCAAACAGACTTCTTCAGACCCATAGATGGGGAGGATGAAATAAACCCGGGACGCTATGGCAAGGCGATGGCACAGTGGCTTACTGAAAGACTCAAAGAGCGCGGCGTCGCGGTGGAGGGAATCGTCCCAGAGGACTTTGGTTGGGTGGTTATGGTTTCGCGCAAGCCGTTCAAGCTTTGGCTCGGCTGCGGCAACACCGACGGCAGCACTAACGAATGGCGCGTGTTCCCTGTCGCCGAAGCATCAACTATCCAGCGCCTTTTCAGGCAAATTAATCCCGCACCCGAGATTGAGCAGTTGAGGGCGCATCTGGCCGAACTGGTGCCATCTATTCCGGGAGTATCAAATGTCACTTGGGAGTAAATACTGCCCTATCATTTCACCGGACCTGCTGCGCGAAAAACAGCGTAGCGCCGATGAATTCAAACTTTGGGCGTCACAAACATGATGATCACACCCTTACGCACCGGGCTTCTAATGGCAGGCATCGCCTTTACGTTTTTTGCTGCAGTCATTAATCTTCAGCCTCATGGCTGGCTCGCCTGGTATCGCCTCTCACACTCAGGACTAGAAACTGAGGCCACCATTAGTCGGCGGCAACCCGAAATTCATCAAACTTGCTTTTTCAGATATACGGTCAACTCCCATGACTACGAAGGCTCTGACACAAGGTGCCATGCACAAGTGGGTACAAGAGTGTCAGTCACATACTTGCCAACAGATCCAACATTCGCCACCCTGTCATCACCCAGAGAGCAGTTTGCATTTCTCGTGTTTGCTCCGCTATTTGTGTCCGCTCTCGCCAGCATCGTCGGCGCTTGGTGGGTCAAACTTCGTTTGCGTAAAGTATCCGCATGAGCACTCTACCGTCCAAGCCATCCATCCATCAAGCCGCACGCTTCGCTGACGCGCACCGCCCTTTATGTCAAATATTAGGAATCACAGTTATGGGCAATGTGCTGAGAAAATTTGTGTTGATCGGCATTATTGGTTTCCAGCGTATTTGATACGCACGTGACGAAGGCTGATGACGCAACAGAACTTCAGGTTGATGGTTTTGAGCCCATTTCTTCAAAATCAAATCTCGCCCTTGCGTGCCTTGTCCATCATCCAGATCAGCGTTTCCTCAATCTGCCGCGCGGCCTGCTCGGCCTTTACGCTGTGGCCCTCGATGTAACGCAGGGCATAAGTGGGGCGATCGAGTGCCAGATAGAGCTGGCCCTGTTTCTCGTAGATAGCGATGCGGCAAGGGGCGAACACGGCGAACTCGGGGCTTTCCAACAGGATTTCTGCGCCCAAACCCAGGCTGCAATAGGAGCGCACTTCCAGTACGCCTTGCAACGGCAGTCCGCGCTCACGGATATGGTCGCCAATGGCAAAACTCATAGGGCTGACGAAATTCTTGCCTTCGGCAGCACTTTTCAGGCTGTCGACGACATCGTCATGCGACACCCCGGATTCGACCTTAACCACGTACAGGGGGGTATCCGGGTTCACCGGCGGCATCGGGGCCGCAACAGTGGGCGTCAGCCACAACAACATGATCATCAGTAAATGCGACCTCTGCATGGCGAATCCTTTCGTTATAATGTCGCCAAGTATAATAGTTCAGGAATAGAGTCTATGTCAGATAATGTGCAATATGGTTCCATGGATGCCTACACGCCCGCCGAGATGGCTTATCGTGTAGAAACGGTAGGCGTGGCCAAGGCCAAAATGGCGCTGGCTCCGATGTTGGGACTGGGCATCATGGCCGGAGTCTTCATCGGCTTTGGCGCCATGAACTTCATCACCGCCATGGCGCAAGGCATGCCACGCATCGTGGCTTCCATCCTGTTTTCACTGGGCCTGGTGCTGGTCATCATCGGAGGTGCCGAATTGTTCACCGGCAACAATCTGATCGCCATGGCTTGGGCACAGGGCAAGGTCGGCACACGCGCCGTGCTGCGCAACTGGGGATGGGTATATTTTGCCAACCTGATAGGCTCGCTTGCCATCGTCACCCTGGCCTACCTCTCAGGCATACTGCACAGTGTGGATCTAAGGTTCGGCGTGCAGACTCTCAGTATTGCCGTGGCCAAAACCAATCTCAGCTTCAGTGAAGCCTTCTTCAAGGGTCTGTTGTGCAATGCGCTGGTTTGCCTGGCCGTGTGGCTGTGCTTCGCGGCGCGCACCGTCGTCGATCGCATTTGCTGCATCATTTTTCCGATTACGGCCTTCGTCAACATGGGCTTCGAGCATAGCGTCGCCAACATGTTTTTCATTCCACTGGGCTTCCTCGCATCGCTGGATCCCGCACTGGTAGCGGCGGCCAAGCTCAGCCCTGGCGCCATGGCACACCTCAACATGGCGGGATTCCTGAACAACATCGTAGCCGTCACATTAGGCAACATCTTTGGCGGCACGGTGCTGGTCGCCGGCATGTATTACATGGTCTACATGCGTGGCCAGCGCCGTCCGCGTGAAATTTCCCTGATGGCAGCACTGTTGGGATTGAAGAAGAGAGGCTAGGCAGGCTTATGGATGGAAGTGCTGCAATACCCAGCCAAACCCGCCTAAAGACCCGAAGAAAATCACCAGGTGCCCCCAGGCCCACAGCAGGTAGCGGCGTGACAGCCGCTGCTGTGTCAGGTTGCTGATTAAATAGAATTGACCATTCGGGGGCTGACTGATGGTATGTATGTCAGGCTGTGCCTTGGCCTCACGCATCATTCTCTCCACCTCACGTCTGGCGGCCTGCCTGACAAGAGACCATTCATTCAGGTCCAGTTCGCCGTCCTGGTTCAGGTCGAAGCGGGCTAACAGGGTCGGCATGTCACGCTTCCACTCTGCCAACAGGGCGCCCATTTCCTCGTGCAAATTGAATTCCGTGCTGTTGCCGCCCCGCGTGCGAAACTGTCCTATGACGTGGAGCAGGTCATTCTCCAGCAGTTTCCACTCGGTGAAACGCTGGTTATCCTCACACCATTGATCGTAATGCCCGGTGATGATCTCGGCATGCTCCGGGTCAATCACACACTCACCACTGTCGTCACGCAGAATAAAAGAATCGAAAGTTTCGCCACTGTCCACGGTTTTCCAGTCATTGTCGACGCGTTTCTCGACCGTGAAGCGACACCACAAGCACGGACGCCGCCGCAACTGACTGAGCAAGGGAAGGTCGCAGTAGGGCTGACCATGACCGATGACATCAACATAGCCTTGAGCAGCAGACGCGATCTTCGAGACCGGCGTGTTGCGAATGGAGCGTAGCCGGTATAACGCCGACAGCCAGGCCATGATGCTGAAGAGAGCAATCACGGCGAGGCAATACAACCAGCCACTGCGTGAATTAAGACGAATGCCGATAAACAGCAGCAACAACTGTGCACCCGAGGTGAGCCATTGTGCATACTCACGCCGCAGCCAGTCCTTCAAGGGGTTCATGATAAGGTGGGGCCTGCCACCCCTATCCGCCCGCCGGGAGAAGTCGGACAGGCAACATTAAATGCCAATTCATTCAAACAGTTGCTTGATATCCACATCCGACTTTTCTGCCGATGAAAATTCAAGCAGAGGCTTGTCCTCAAAACCGAAAATCCTGGCGATGATGCTGGCAGGAAACACTTCAATCTGAACGTTGTTGATGTTCACTGCGTCATTATAGAATTCACGACGGTCGGCGATGCCGTTTTCAAGCGAACTGATCCGGTTCTGCAACTGCATGAAGTTCTCATCCGCCTTCAGTTCCGGATAAGCCTCCGCGACCGCGAAAATTTTGCCCAAACCGGCTCGCAACAGTCCCTCCGCCTGCCCGAATGCCCCCATATCCTGGCGCTCCCCTGCAGCCTGCACCTGTGAACGCGCCTCGATGATCTTCTGCAAGGTGGCCTGTTCAAACTGCTTATATTGCTTGCACACCTCGACCAACTTGGGCAATTCGTCATGACGCTGCTTGAGCAGAACATCGATGTTAGCCCAAGCCTTGGCAACCGCATACTTGACCGTCACCAGATTGTTATACAGGCTGATAGCGTAGATCAAAGTGATAACGACGACACCGGAAAATATGAACAAGGTCATGTCGATTCCTTCCCTTTTGCGATGGCCTAGGTCAGGCAGTAGTCTGCAGTATAGCCAGATACCAAGACTCCGGGATAATTTTTGGGCGCTTGCGCTGTGAGTCGGTTCAACCCGTCCTGACCCAGCGCTAAAAACTGGCTCTGAGCGTTATTTACCGCGCCCGGTAAATGTCGATCTGTTGAAAGCTTGCAGTCTGAATTTTCAAAGACAGCCAGGTCAGGAGTGGATCCTGAATGCTGCATCTATCGCCACCCGATCAAGATGCGGGGCGATGGCGCGAATGAACTCGTACTGGTAACCGCGCAGGTAAGCGTCACGGCGGATACCCAGATAGGTGGTGCTAGCCGGGAACAGATGCGAGGCATCAAGCATCACCAGGTTGCGGTCACGCTCCGGGTTATAGGCCATTTGAGCCAACAGGCCAACGCCCAACCCCAGTTCAACATAAGTTTTGATCACGTCGGAATCGATGGCGGTGAGCGCCACGTTGAGTTCAAGGCCATGCTCGGCGAAGATGCGATTGACCATGCTGCCGCCGGCGAAGGCAAAGTCATAGGTCACGACCGGATAGCGTGCGATTTTATCCAGGGTCAGCGGCAGATCATCGAGTAGCGGATGTCCGAGTGGCGCCACCACGCAACGGTTCCACTGGTAGCAGGGCAAAGTCACCAGTTCGCGGTAGCCACTGATGGCTTCAGTGGCAAGACCGATGTCCGCCTCGCCGTTGACCACCTGTTCGGACACCTGTGTAGGATTGCCCTGGTGGATACCCAGGTGCACTTTGGGAAAAGCCCCCATAAAACTCTTGACCGCAGCCGGCAAACGATAGCGCGCCTGGGTATGGGTGGCGGCGATCACCAGATTGCCGGTATCCTCATGGCTAAACTCCTCACCAACGCGGCGAATATTTTCCATTTCATGCAGCACACGCTCCGCCATCGCCAGAATGGCGACACCGGGATCGGTCACCCCCACCAGACGCTTACCGTTGCGCCGGAAGATTTGCAGGTTGAGTTCCTCTTCCAGCAACTGGATCTGTTTGCTCACTCCGGGCTGTGAAGTGTGCAGGAATTCTGCAGCGGTGGAAACATTGAGTCCTTGCCTCGATACTTCACGGATGTAGCGCAATTGGTGCAGTTTCATAAGATCACTTCGCTTATTTAGATATAACGGTTGGTTATGGATCTAGAATAACATAGTATTTTTATTAAAATCCACACGCTGTTATAGTGCGCACTCTCTTTATTAATCAGAAATCACCACCCCGCATGGACATAGGCTACATTTTTTCCGGTTTTCTGGTCGGCCTCCTGGTCGGCATCACCGGGGTGGGTGGCGGTTCCTTGATGACGCCGCTGCTGGTGTTCCTGTTCGGCTTCACGCCCTCCGTGGCAGTCGGCACCGACCTGCTGTTTGCCGCCATCACGAAGAGCGGCGGTGTATTCGTACATCACGGCAAACACAAATCGGTCGAATGGCGCATCGTTGGTCTGCTGGCCTCCGGCAGTCTGCCGGCGTCGATTGCCACCCTGTTTGTGCTCGATCATTACGCCAGAATTGGCAAAGACATCAGTCACCTGATCACCTTTTCGCTCGGCATCGCGCTGATCCTCACCGCACTGGCGCTATTCTTCCGAGCACAATTGCAAAGGGCCGGCCGCTACGAAGAAACCCACATCCCGGGACGTTTTCACCATCTACAGGCCCCAGCTACCATCGTCATTGGTCTCTGCCTGGGCGTCCTGGTCACCATGTCTTCCGTCGGCGCCGGCGCGCTGGGTACCGTCGCGCTACTGTTCCTCTACCCGCGCCTGCCCACGCTGAAAATCGTCGGCACCGATCTCGCGCACGCCATCCCGTTGACCGCCATCGCTGGCTTCGGCCACTGGCAACTGGGACACGTCAATTTCATCCTGCTAGGCAGCCTGCTGATCGGTTCCTTGCCCGGCATATGGCTCGGCAGCCATTTCAGTGCGAAAATTCCGGAAAAGTATCTGCGACCGGTATTGGCCTCGGTACTGATGCTGATCGGATTCAAGTTTGTTTTGTGAACACCACTATCAGCGATTAACTGATAGCCATGCAAGGTGCAATAAGTACGGCGCAATGTCCTGCGGTTATTGCGCCCTACACTGCTGCTAATTTTTAAAGGTTTTAACATGTATATCTACGACGACATTGACCAGCGCCTGATCGACGAACGGGTCGCGCAATATCGCGACCAGACGCGCCGCTACCTGGCAGGTGAACTGACCGATGACGAATATCGGCCGCTACGCTTGCAGAATGGTCTTTACATCCAGCGCCATGCCCCCATGCTTCGCATCGCCGTGCCTTACGGCCTGATGAATTCGCGTCAATTACACAAGCTCGCCGACATCACCCGTCGCTATGACAAGGGCTATGGCCATTTCAGCACGCGCCAGAATCTGCAGCTCAACTGGCCTAAACTCGAAGACGTACCCGATATCCTGGCCGAACTCGCAACGGTTCAGATGCATGCCATCCAGACCTCGGGAAGCTGCATCCGTGCAATTACCACAGACCAGTTTGCGGGCATCGCGCCTGACGAGATCATTGATCCGCGACCAATGATAGAAATCCTGCGCCAATGGAGCAGTTTCCACCCCGAGTTTGCGGGTCTGCCGCGCAAATTCAAGCTGGCGGTCAGCGGTTCGAAACAGGACCGCGCGCTGGTGCAGGCGCACGACATCGGACTGGAATTTTATCTGGATGCCGCCAGCCGGCTCGCCATCCGCGTATGGGTGGGTGGTGGCCTTGGTCGCACGCCGATTCTCGGCACTGTAATTCGTGAGCATCTCGAATGGCAGCATGCGCTGACCTACTGCGAGGCCATCTTGCGCATTTACAACCTGTACGGTCGTCGCGACAACGCCTACAAGGCACGCATCAAGATCTTGGTGAAGGCCCTGGGCGCAGAAGAATTTGCACGCCAGGTTGAGGCCGAGTGGGCGCTGCACAAGGATGGCCCCAGCACCATCACACAAAACGAATACGACCGCGTAGCGAGCTTCTTCACGACCAACCGCCACAGCACCCTGACGGACCAAGATGCGAGTTTCGAGGCCGCAAAAATTGCCGAGCCATCCTTCGCCGCCTGGGCCAGACGTAACGTGCATGGCCACAAGATCCCAGGCTACCGTGCCGTCACCTTTTCTCTCAAACCTACCGGCATCGCTCCAGGCGACGCCAGTTCTGCACAACTGGATGCTATGGCCGAACTGGCCGAGCGCTACTCCTTCGGCGAGTTGCGCGTATCGCATGAGCAGAATGTCATTCTGGCAGATGTCAAACTGAGCGATCTCCATGCGGTATGGCAGGCTGCCTGCCAGCATGGCCTGGCGACGCCTAACATCGGCCTCTTAACCGACATCATCTGTTGCCCGGGCGGGGATTTCTGTTCGCTCGCCAACGCCAAGAGTATCCCAATCGCTACCGCCATCCAGAAGAAATTCGATGACTTGGATTATTTGCATGACATCGGCGACATCGAACTCAACATCTCCGGTTGCATGAACTCCTGTGGCCACCACCATGTCGGCCATATCGGCGTACTTGGCGTGGACAAGGATGGATCTGAGTGGTACCAGATCACCGTAGGCGGCCAGCAAGGATCGAACGCCAACATCGGCAAGGTGATCGGCCCCTCCTTTGCTGCAGAAGAAGTCCCTGAGGTGGTGGCGAAGCTGATTGAAACCTATATCGCAGAGCGCACCGCAGAAGAACACTTTATCGACACCTTTGGCCGCATCGGCATCGCGCCGTTCAAAAATCAAGTTTACGCGAAGGAGGTGGCGTGATGTCCAATCTCATCAAGCACAACGGCATTGCCGCCGACCCCTGGACGCTGGTAAGCCTGCCCGCGCCAGCCGAAGACACGGTGCGCAAGCAGGCCGGCAAGGTGGTAATCTTCAAGGTTACCGGAGAGCCCGCCGCGACACAGGAACAACTTCAAACTGCAGTGATTCCGGCCACCGGCAACGTCATCGTCCCGCTCACCCTGTGGCAGGCGCGCAAGGATGAACTAGCCAGCCGTGCCGCACGCGGCGAAATTGGCATCTGGCTGGAAAGCTATGAACTGCTGGAACATTTGTTGGCAAGCGTGTCCGACATCAACAGTCTCCCCGTCATCGGCATCAATTTTCCGCGCTTTGCCGATGGCCGCGGCTTTTCCCTGGCAGTACAACTAAGAACCCGCCACCACTATCGCCATGAGCTACGGGCGATCGGCGACGTGCTGCGCGACCAGTTGTATTTCATGAAACGCTGCGGCTTCGACGCCTTTTCCCTGCGCGCAGATCGCTCCACCGAGGATGCTCTTGCCAGCCTGCGTGACTTTTCCGAACCGTATCAGGGTTCGGTGGACAATCCGCTGCCAGTCTGGCGCCGCTACCCCCGCGTCGGCCACCATGCTCTGGCACACAGCAAGACGGAACCCACGCACGATGACGAGGTGGACTGATGTCACCGAATGCAAAAATTGAAGCGGCAGCATTGTTGTTGCAACGCATCCAAGACGAATTTAGTCCGGCCAGCTTCGCCAGCAGCCTGGGGGCAGAAGACATGGTGCTGACCGATCTGATTGCAAAGCACGCGCCCGCCATCGGCATCTTTTCACTCGACACCGGCCGCCTCAACCCCGAAACCTATGACTTGCTGGCCCGAGCACAGGAAACCTATGGCCAGACGGTCACCTTCCGGGTGTTCTACCCGCAGACAGAGGACATACAACGCTATGTGGATAGCAACGGCATCAACGCCTTCTATCAAAGCGTGGAATTTCGTAAGTCCTGTTGTAGCGTCCGCAAGGTGGAGCCATTGAAGCGCGCGCTGGCAGGCCAAGCCGCCTGGATCACCGGCATGCGCCGGCAACAAGCCGTGACCCGCGCCAACATGGAAATCCAGGAATTTGATGAAGCCCACAGCTTGCAGAAGTTCAACCCGCTGGCCGAGTGGACGATCAATGAAGTGTGGGAATATATCCATGCAAACGCCGTGCCGTATAATGCGCTGCATGATCAGCATTACCCCAGCATCGGCTGCGCCCCCTGCACGCGCAGCATCGCACTCGGCGAAGATGTCCGCGCCGGCCGCTGGTGGTGGGAAGACGAAGCGGGGCGCGAATGCGGCCTGCATGTAAAAAAATAGTCGTTAGTTTTAAGTTAAAACCAACACCGGCGACTTGCAACTAACGACTAGCAACTAACGACTAATGACTGAATTTTAACGACTAACCAATGACCACATCGACACTGACCCATCTGCAAACCCTGGAAGCCGAAGCCATCCACATCATGCGTGAGGTAGTGGCCGAATTCCGCAACCCGGTGATGCTCTATTCCGTCGGCAAGGATTCCAGCGTCATGCTGCATCTGGCGAGAAAGGCATTCCATCCAGGGCCCTTGCCGTTTTCCCTGCTGCATGTCGATACCGGCTTCAAATTCCGCGAAATGTACGAATTCCGTGACTGGATCACAAAAGAAGTCGGCGCCAAACTGATCGTTTACCGCAACGAGGAAGCCATTAAACAGGGTGCGCACCCCCTCAAGCTGGGCGTGGCGCGCTGCTGCGGCGCGTTGAAGACCAAGGCCCTGCTTGACGCTCTGGAGGCCGGTGGTTTTGATGCCGCCATGGGAGGGGCCCGCCGTGACGAGGAACGCTCGCGCGCCAAGGAACGCATCTTCTCCTTCCGTGACGAGTTCGGTCAGTGGGACCCCAAGAGCCAGCGCCCTGAGCTTTGGGATCTCTACAACTGCCGCATGCACGAAGGCGAATCGATCCGCGTATTCCCGATTTCAAACTGGACCGAGATGGACATCTGGCAATACATCCGGCAGGAGAACATCCCCATCGTGCCGCTCTATTATGCAAAGGAGCGCATGATGGTCAAACGCGGCGCCATGCTGATCCCGGCGGATGATGCCGGCAATCTCAAACCGGGTGAAGTACCGGAACCCGTCATGTGTCGCTACCGCACCTTAGGCTGTTCACCCTGTACCGGCGCTGTCTATTCCTCGGCCAACAGCATCGAGGAAATCGTCGCCGAGTCGGCCATTGCCACCCGTAGCGAACGCGAAACCCGAATCATCGACCATGGCAGCAATTCCATGGAAGACAAGAAAAAAGAAGGCTATTTCTAGCCACAGAGCTCGTAGGGCGCAATCTTTATTGCGCCCATGCAACCTCCCGGCGCAATGCGCAATACTTATTGCGCCCTACTGTTGAGTTAAATGAAATGAACACATTAGACAAAGAACTTTTTTCCGCCGTTGAAACCGCCCTGCTACGCTTCACCACTGCCGGCAGTGTGGATGACGGCAAGTCCACCCTGATCGGGCGCCTGCTGGTCGACACCAAGGGCGTATTCGAAGACCAACTCGACGCCGCGATGGGGGTGGAAGACAAAAAAGGTGCAAAGGGCGCGCATCTGGCGCTCCTGACTGATGGCCTGCAGGCCGAACGTGAACAGGGCATCACCATCGATGTCGCCTATCGCTATTTCGCCACGCCAAAGCGCAAATTCATCATTGCCGATACCCCGGGGCATGAACAATACACGCGCAACATGGTGACCGGCGCGTCCACCGCGCATCTCGCGATCATACTGATTGATGCGCGCAAGGGCGTGCTGACGCAATCCCGCCGCCACGCTTATATTTCACGTCTGTTAGGCATCCCGCATATCGTGGTTGCCATCAACAAGATGGATCTGGTGGATTACTCGGAAACAGTATTCAAGCAGATTCGCCAGGATTTTACCGATTTCTATACCAACCTGGGCTTGATCGGCGGCGAACTCACTTTCATTCCCATGTCCGCACTGGAAGGCGACATGGTGGTCACGCGAGGGACACAGCTGCCGTGGTATCAAGGTCAGACGCTACTAGAAAAACTGGAAACCGCCCCGGTCACCGGCAAGATCAATGCTCGGGACTTCCGTTTTCCGGTGCAATACGTGTCACGCCCGCAGACCGAGGAACTGCATGACTTCCGCGGCTACATGGGGCGCATCGAATCGGGCTCGGTAAAGGTCGGCGATCATGTCACCGTACTGCCCTCCGGCCTCACCTCCCACATCAAGGAAATCGTGACCTTCGATGGCAGTTTGCAGCGCGCCTTTGCGCCGATGTCGGTCACCCTGACCCTGACCGACGAACGCGACATCTCGCGTGGCGACATGATCACGCATTCGAACAATCTGCCGCGTGTTGAAAAGGAACTGTCTGCCATGCTGTGCTGGATGCACGAGACACCGCTCACGCCAGGCAAAAAATACCTGATCAAGCATGCCAGTACCACGATCAAGGCGATGGTGACCTCGCTTGACGAACGCGTGGACATCAACTCCCTGGAGCACATCGCGGCACCCATTGAGCTCAAGATGAACGAGATCGGCCGTGTCAGCCTCAAGCTGCTGAAACCCATCGCCTGTGATGCCTACGCTAACAACCGAGCCACCGGTGGCTTCATCGTCATCGATGACTTCACCAATATGACCGTCGGTGCCGGCATGATTCAGTAATATCACAATATTAGCCGTAGCGCAGGCGGCCGCGCCTGCACACCTACGCAACCTGCAGGCGAGGCCGCCTGCGCTACGGTAGAAGCCAAAATGCGTTTTAATACCTCAGCCAATCAGTGGTAAAATCTACAATAATGAGAATTTGGAGCAAAAGCAATGACCTACGTCGTAACTGAAAACTGTATTCAATGCAAATACACCGACTGCGTGGATGTGTGTCCAGTGGACTGCTTTGTGGAAGGCCCGAACTTCCTCGCCATCGACCCTGATGAATGTATCGATTGCACCCTGTGCGTGGCTGAATGTCCAGCAGAAGCCATTTTCGCCGAGGACGACGTGCCGGCCGACCAACAGGAATACATCGCCCTGAACGCGCGCCTGGCCTTAGTCTGGCCGACCATCACGGCGCGCAAAGAGCCGCTGCCGGATGCCGATGCCAATAATGGCGTCAAGGGCAAACGCAGCAAGCTGGCGGAATAAGCACTCGTCTCATCATGCGCTACCTCCTCGCCGCCTTAGGTTTTTTCCTGTTTCTGGTCGCGCTAGGTTTCGCCCTGAAAAACGCCGAACCCATTACCCTGCGCTACTATCTGGGCTTCGCCTGGCAGGCACCGCTATCCCTGACCTTGCTGGTCGCCTTCACCGCAGGGGTATTGGCGGGGCTGATCGCCTGCTTTTCCTTGCTGGTCTCGCAACGCCGCCGCCTAGTTGGACTGCAGCACGAACTGGATGCGCTCCAGGCCGGACGACATTAGTCTGGCCGCATGATCGAATTCGAATACTGGTGGTTACTGGTACTGCCCTTGTTTTTCATGCTGGGGTGGCTCGCCGCACGCGTGGATATGAACCAGCTACTATCCGAATCGAGCGCGCTGCCCGCCGCCTACTTCAAGGGCCTGAATTTCCTGATCAAGGAACAGCACGACAAGGCCATCGAAGCCTTTATCGAGGCGGTCAAATCCAATACCGAATCGCTCGAATTGCACTTCGCCCTGGGCAGCCTATTCCGCCGTCGCGGTGAAGTTGATCGCGCCATCCATTTGCACCAGAACCTGCTGGAACGCCCGCAACTATCCGAAATCCAGAAAACCGCGATCATGGTGGAACTGGCCCAGGATTTCCTCAAGGCTGGCCTGTTCGACCGCGCCGAGTCACTGTTCAAGACCTTATGTGAGGCCAGCAGCTACCAGCAACCTGCGTTACGCTCCCTGCTCGACATTTACATCCGCGAACGCGAATGGCTCTCCGCGATCGAAACCGCCCAACAACTGGAGCGGCTGTCCGGCATTCCTTTCCACAAGGAAATCGCAGAATTCCACTGCGAACTGGCAACCATGCATCCAGAGCAGGCTGACGCACACCTGGCCGCAGCGCTGGCGACCAACCCCTTCTGCATACGCGCCAACATCATGCTGGGCGACCAAGCCGCAAGCTGCAATCAATTGGACACTGCCATCCATGCCTGGCAGTGCATCGAAGCCCAGAAGCCACAATATCTTGGCCTGATATCAGCCCGCTTGCTGCAAGCCTACCAGAACTTGAATCGCGCCGACGAAGGCCTCGCACTGTTGAAGTCCTGGGTAAAGAAACATCAACTGCCCGCCGTGCTCAACGTCGTCTATGACGCCACACTGGCGCGAGAAGGCGCAGAATCAGCCGCTGAACTGGCTAGAGGCGAACTCGCGAGGCAACCCAGCCTGAACGTCCTCGATCGTTTGTTGCAAGCACTTGGAAATGGTCAGCAAATACCGACACAAGATGTGCCGTTAATGAAAAATACCGTGCATTATTTCCTTGGCAACAGCCGAAGTTTCTGCTGCGACCAGTGCGGCTTCAAAGCACGCCAGTACTACTGGCAATGCCCCGGCTGCAATGGCTGGGAAACCTTCCCGCCGGAACCGAAAGAGCAACCGCTCCGATGAACGATAGCCATCCCATGAACGACCCCAGAATCATTGTTGCGCTCGATTATTCCGCCGCTGCGCAGGCACTGCAACTGGTCGAGCGTCTCGACCCCAAGCTGTGTCGCCTCAAAGTGGGCAAGGAACTGTTCACCGCAGAAGGGCCTCGCCTGGTTGAGAAATTTGTTGCCCTAAATTTCGGGGTCTTCCTCGACCTCAAGTTCCACGACATCCCCAACACCACGGCCCACGCCTGTGCTGCAGCGGCTAAACTCGGCGTATGGATGCTCAACGTCCATGCCTCCGGTGGGCGCGCCATGATGCTGGCCGCGCGCGAAGCCCTGGATAAATTGACGGCACCACCGCGGCTGATCGCTGTCACCGTCCTCACCAGCATGAACGAGGCCGCCCTGTTTGAGGTCGGCATCAACACGGCCCTGCCCGATCAGGTGCTACGCCTGGCACGCCTGACTCATGAATGCGCCCTCGACGGCGTGGTCTGTTCCGCACAAGAGGCTCCAGAATTGCGCGAGGCACTGGGGCGAGATTTCTGCCTGGTCACACCAGGCATACGCCCGGCGAACAGCGGCCACGACGACCAGTCACGCGTGGTAACGCCAAAAGACGCACTCGCCATGGGTTCAAATTACCTCGTGATTGGCCGCCCCATCACCCAGGCCGCTGACCCTCTGGCTGCCCTGCACGCCATTCATCAGGAAATCATCAGCGTTTGAGAGCATGTTCTGCCATCAAAACACCGACTGTTGGCAGCATCGACACGCATCATGCTAAGGCTTGATTTGATCCCATCCACTCTGGCACAACCTTGATTGACCCCCATGCCCCATCCTGACCTCGCCACCCTCGTTCTAATTGCCCTTGCCGGGCTCTACGCCGGCACCCAAAACACTCTGGCCGGCGGTGGCTCGTTCATTACTTTTCCTGCACTGTTGCTGGCAGGACTCGATCCCCTGGCCGCCAATATCTCCTCCACCATCGCCTTGTTCCCGAACCAGATCACGTCCTCCCTGGCCGGACGCAAGCTGTCTGGTGGCGTCGGCGCATTGAGCCTCGGACACCTGTTTGCTCTGAGCATGGCAGGAGGTATAGCTGGTGCACTGTTGCTGCTCAATACCCCGGCACGCTTCTTTGCCCAACTGGTCCCCTGGCTGGTACTGTTCGCCACTGCCATCTTTGCCTGGGGCAGCTTTCGCAAACGTCCACTGCATGCAACGCACGCGCTACCCAGTCCGTTACTGCAGGCCGTGCAGTTTCTGATTGGCGTTTACGGTGGCTACTTTGGTGGCGGCATCGGATTCCTGATGCTGGCCACCCTGACCATAGCCGGCCAGCAGGTACGCATGGCAACAGCCACCAAAAACGTACTGGCCATGGCAATGAACTCTTCGGCGGTGGCCTTGTTTGTCTTTTCCAGACACGTCGACTGGTACGCTGCGGCAGCCCTGGCCACAGGCGGCGTCATGGGTGCAATAGCCGGTGGCTGGCTGATGCACCGCCTGCCGGAAAAGCTGCTGCGCGGCTTTGTCGTGCTGGTTGGCAGCGCGCTCACGCTCTGGCTATTCCTGCGCTAAGGCAGTCCGACTCCCAATTCCCGATTCAGCAGTAAGTCTTTCATATATCCCCAAGACAAACATGCACCCCAAGACAAAAATCGTGTATGCCGAAACATATTTCATGCGTTAAATAAATTCCGGGTAAATTACCGGATTTTCAATAAAACCAAGCAAGGGGAACTTCATGAAAAATTTACTGCTCGTACTGATCGCCTGCTTTGCCTTATCCTTCAACGCCTTCGCCGTGGTTAACCTCAACACGGCATCTCAAGCTGAACTCGAATCCGTCAAGGGTATCGGGCCAAGCAAGGCAAAAGCCATCATTGATTACCGCAGCAAGAGCGGCCCATTCAAGTCGGTGGAGGATCTGGATAATGTCAAGGGCTTTGGCAAGAAGACAGTTGACAAGTTGCGTAGCGACATCACCGTCAACGGCTCAACTCCAGCCAAGGCCGTTGGCAAGACGACGATAGCAACACCGGCCAAGCCGGACGCGAAGCCGAAGTAAAGTTCGGCATGAAAAAGCCCTGCATTGCGGGGCTTTTTCGTGGCAGAAATACGCTTATTTGACGCGCATACCCGGTGCAGCTCCGCTGTCCGGGAACAGGATGAACGGCCCGCCACGATCATCTGAGGCGGCCAGCACCATGCCTTCGGACAATCCGAACTTCATCTTGCGCGGAGTCAGGTTAGCGACCATCACGGTCAGACGACCGATCAGGGTCGCCGGATCGTAGGCCGACTTGATGCCGGCGAAAACCTGACGAGTCTGTTCTTCACCAATGTCAAGTGTGAGTTTAAGCAGTTTCTCGGCACCCTCAACGTGCTCGGCATTGGCAATGCGGGCGATGCGCAAATCGACCTTGGCAAAATCATCGATGGAAATAAACGCTTCCCAGTCCTTCTCTGCAGCCGCAATTTCAGTTTTAGCCTCATTCTGCTGATGCTCGGCGTGACGCTGTTCGGAATGCACGGCTGGCTGCAGGCTCTCGCGGTTGGCATCTACCATGGCCGCAATCAATGTTGGCTCCAGCCGGGTCATCAGGTGCTGGTAAGTCTTGATCACGTGCCCGAGCGGCAGGCTCTGGCTCATATCTGGCCATGACAGCGGCGCAATATTGAGGAAATCCTCGACCGCAACCGCCAGTCCAGGCAGCACAGGCTTAAGGTAAATACTCAAGAGGCGGAACATTTCCAGCGCCTCGGAACACACGCGATGCAGGGCATCTTCCTGCCCCGCTTGCTTCGCCATTTCCCACGGTGCCGCGCCTGCAACGAACACATTGGCCTTGTCTGCCAGCGCCATAACATTGCGAAGCGCACGACTGTAATCACGCTGTTCCAGGTGAGAGGCGATTTCTTCCGAGCTGGCGCGCATCTCCATGATCACAGCATTATGCTCGCTGATCATGCCAATCTTCCCGTCAAAACGCTTGGCAATGAAACCAGCGCAGCGGCTGGCAATATTAACGTATTTGCCCACCAGATCGGAATTCACACGCGCCACGAAATCTTCCAGATTAAGATCGATGTCTTCCATCGATCCATTCAACTTGGCGGCGTAGTAATAGCGCAGATATTCCGGATTTCCGACCTGTTCCAGATAACTTCTCGCCGTGATGAAGGTGCCACGCGACTTCGACATCTTCTCGCCATTCACGGTCAGGAAACCATGGGCATAGATGCTGGTCGGAGTGCGAAACCCCGAACTTTCAAGCACCGCCGGCCAGAACAGGGCGTGAAAATACAGGATGTCCTTGCCGATGAAATGATATAACTCGGCCGTCGATTCCTTGCCCCAATATTCCTCAAAGTTTGGCTTAGCCCCCAGCCCCGAGTCCCCAGCCCCTGATTTGTCACAGTAATTCTTGAAACTAGCCATATAACCGATCGGCGCATCCAGCCAGACATAGAAATACTTGCCCGGTGCATCCGGGATCTCGAAACCGAAATACGGCGCATCACGCGAAATATCCCAATCCGACAGGCCCGAGCCAAACCATTCGTTCATCTTGTTGGCGGCTTCCTCCTGCAGATGACCGCTTCGCGTCCAGGCTTGCAGAAAATCAGCACAGTCCGACAACTTGAAGAAGTAGTGCTCAGTCTCGCGGCGCTCCGGTGCGGCGCCAGAGACGGCAGAGAACGGATTAATCAGTTCGGTAGGGCTATAGGTCGCGCCACAGACTTCGCAGGAATCGCCGTACTGATCCTTGGCATGACACCTGGGGCACTCGCCCTTGATGAAGCGATCCGGCAGGAACATGTTCTTGACCGGATCGTAATACTGCTCGATGGTGCGGGTGGCGATTTTTGCATTGTCACGCAGGGTGCAATAGATCGCACTCGCCAGTTCGCGGTTTTCATCCGAATTGGTCGAGTAGTAATTGTCGAACTCGACCAGAAAATCGCGAAAATCAACGCTATGTTCGCCGTGCACTCGGGCGATCAGATCCTCCGGCGTGATGCCCTCCTTTTCGGCACGCAGCATGATGGGAGTGCCGTGCGTGTCATCGGCGCAGACGTAGTACACCTGATGACCACGCATCTTCTGAAAACGCACCCAGATGTCGGTCTGGATGTACTCGACCAGATGACCGAGGTGGATGCTGCCGTTGGCATAGGGCAGCGCAGAGGTAACGAGAATTTTGCGGGTCATGGAAAGGCTTAAGGATCGATAGATGCGGCCATTTTAGCAAATGCCAGCCCATTGCTGCGGCGTTTTATCCAAAAACCGGCATGCGGAATCTTTCCCGCTATGGCTGGCGCTTTGCATGGCAGGCCCTATCCGCGTTCAGGTCATGCCAATAAAGGCTTTTACGCTTCCATCTCGGCGAGCATCTTGTTGGTAGCGCGCAAACGTTCTGCAAATATCTTGGCAACGCCCGAGAGCAAGGTCAATGCAATATCAGAGTGTTCAAGTTTCAGGCGTTCAAAGTTATCGAAGCTCATGTAGTAGCACTTCGTTGGCTCCACGGCGATGATGCTGGCAGACCTAGGATTGCGATCGATCAAGGCCATTTCGCCAAAGATGGCACCGGACGTTAACGACTGTACCTTTCTTTTGCGCTCTGTTCCGGGCAGATCTATCATGACATCAACTCTCCCGGAAGCCACGAAAAATGCCCCGTCCGGCGCACTTCCCTGGACGAAAACAAAGTCTCCAGGATGATAAGAGTCCCAAGTCAGGCATCGTCGCAGGCAACGCAACATGTTCTGGTCCAAACTGCTCAGCAAAGGGGAATGGAAGGCGGCTGATTCATTTGATAGCGGGAAGTCTGCCAATTTTTTTGCCAGATGCTTTTCACAGACAGCCACTGCCGAGTCGGTGTCACTCAAAAAATGTTCCCGTCCCAAGGTGACGATGGTGCCAAAATCGGCCAGCTTGATCCATATATTCCTGGAACCGGATGAACTGCGATTTTCATCACCGACTTGTCGATTTCTGGCCTGCCGCCGTTCCTGATCAACATGCCCCACCGCGAGCATCCCACCCAGCATGGTCAGTCTGTTGCTGATGCGCTCCAAGCCACGTGCACCCGTTGCATCAATATGTTTAACCCGCCGCATGTCGAGAACCACGTGCACGACGCCATCATTTGTCAACAGATCGATTCGCGATTCCAATTCGCTGACGGTGCCAAAGAACAAGATGCCTTCAAGCTCCAATATCGCGATGTAGTCGCCGAATTTCTCTATCGACCGTTGCCGGGCAATATCGCCATAAATATGGGGAATCAGAGCCGTGGCATGGTAGCAACGACGAATCGGATTGCGCGCCATTTGCGTTACAAACAACAGGATGGATAACAGCACACCGATACCAACGGCCATTGTCAGGTCCATGATCAAGGCCGTTGCCACAACCACAGCGACCACGATCATGTCGCTGTTTGCCGTTGTTGCTTCGTGATTCTTATGAAATAAGCGTCTAAGCCGTGTAAGGGTCCACTTGTCAATCAGGTCAAACCCCAGAGCAATCAGTAAGCCTGCCATGACTGCCCTGGACATCAATCCAATCATCGGCCCCAGAATCAGGGCCACGGCCAGCGTGATCATGGCGATACCAACCGGCGTTGCGGCGCTTTGCATGCCGCCAGTTAAAGCCGCCTTGGTGCGAGCATAAGCACCCGAACCCGGCGCTAGGCCGAGCACACCAGTCAGAGCATTAGCAAAACCCTCGGCCATCAACTGCCGGCCAGTATCCGAACGACGCATGGTAATTTCGTCGGTGGCCGCAGTGGCAAAAAGAGTATCCAGTGAAGACAGTATAGCCATGGACAAACTGGCGGCCAGGATGGGCGGCATCAACGCAGCTCCGGACAAACCAAAGAGCATGGGAAGCGCATCGAATCCGACAAGATGCAGGCTGTAATGCTGCGGCACAGGCGGAATGGTTCCCCCCAAAGCCTCTGCAAAACCAAGATTGGCCAGCAGATGATACGCCACTGTCGCGGCGATGAAAGCTACAGGCATGGAAGGCACACGTTTTGTCAGTCGCGGCAGCAACAATACCATGGCCGCAGTTGACAGCGACAATGCCAACGTGGCCGGCTTTATTTCCTTGATGTGCTGAAAGAAGGCCCATAAAGACTTTTGCTCGGTGATGCCCATGGCGGGGCAAATCTGGCACAGGATGATGAGTAAGGCCGAGGCATTAACGAATCCTGACATGACCGGAAAAGGAACGTAATTGGCCAGTTTCCCCAAGCTCAGTGCACCAAAACATATCTGCAACAACCCTGCCGCGAGAACGGCGAAGCAGGCCAGAATCAATGCGCTTGCCGTCGGGTCTGGCATAGACGAAACTGCCGCAGAGTTTGAAAGCTGCACGATCAACCCGGAAAAAATCAATAGCGTGGAGGCTCGCGGGCCGGCCACCAGAAAAGGGCATCCCCCTAGAAATACGGCCAGCAATCCGAGCAAGACCGAACCATACAATGCCATGAGGACGCCAACACCGCTTAAAGAACCACCCAGCGCGCTGCCAATAATCAAACCGAAAGCCAGGGTCTGCGGTATTGACGCAAGCGAACCCGCCACAGCACCGTTGACATCGCCCCAGGACCTGCTGCCGAGTGGCTTGGTAAATAAATTCGGCGTTATTCGATGAAGGTATCGAGTGAGTGAAACCTTTTCGTGTTTCATGTGATGGAGAAGTGCTTATGGTTTTTCAAGGCCGCTGTAGATCCAATGGGAAGCCCCCCATTTGAACAAAACAGACTGCAAAATACAAGCCTCTTAAAGCGCTTATCCTGGCTTAGCAGGACGCCGCAGGGCCAGCATGGTGCAATCATCTTCAAGCACATTGGAACAGGTGAAACTGGCCACCTCCTGCCGAATACTATCCAGCAAGGTAGGCAAAGCCAAGCCTCCAAGCCTGCTCAGGACCGCCATGCAGAGATCTTCCGTGAATTCCTCGCCGCCACCATTCTGTGCCTCGGTCACGCCATCGGTATAACAAAACAGCGTCTCCCCTGGCATCAGTTCATGCTCCATGGAGGAATAATGCATGCCGGAAAAGGCGCCGACCAGCGCACCTTTTGGAATGGCCAACAGCTCGACCTGTCCGCCGCGAGACAGGATGGGAGGACAATGCCCGCCATTGGAATAAACCAGCAGGCCGGATTCCAAGTCAAGATACGCGCAAAAAATTGTGACGAAGATGTTTGTATCATTGCCGTCGCACAAGCGATTATTCAGGCTTACCAGCACCTCGTCTGGTCGCAGGGTATTCATCGCCAGAATATGCAACAGGCCGATGGTACGAGCCATGAATAGCGCAGCGGCAATACCGTGACCAGAAACGTCGCCGATACAGAGAAAAAGATGCCTGTGATCAACAAAAAATGCATCGAACAGGTCGCCTCCAACATCGGAGGCCGGTTCCATGAATCCACATAGTTCAATGTCCTGGCGCTCCGGGAAGAGTGGGCGCTGCAATGGCACCATGCTGGTCTGCAATTGACGCGCAACATCCAGTTCTTTTCTGATATGGATCAGCTCAAGTTGCTGCTGTTTTGCCTTGATGGCCTGATCATTGGTCCGGCGCATGCGCTCGGTGAGGGTCACCATCAAGTTTTTGGCTATGCCTGGCAATACCATGAGTCGGTCCCAGAACACTTTGCCCGGCACAACCAGTACCCGTGTATCCGTGACGGCCAAGACTAATGCCGAAGCAGGCTTGCCATCAATGGCCGAAAGTTCGCCCAAATACTCACCCTTGGAAATCCTGATGCCGGCATCTGGTCCAAGGCTGACGTCAATATGGGCAACCGCCTCACCTGACAGGAGAACATAAACATTCCGGTTGGTCTCGCCCGCCTTCAGAAGGGTTGCTCCGGCCGGCAGCAGCAATATTTTGCAACCGGACAAGATTTCACCTATGGCATCTTCATCGACATCCTGAAATAACGGGATCCAGGCAATGTTCAATTTACGCCGGGTTATCTCGCGCCGGTCATCAGCGCCTATGGTTTGCACAGAAACCCTCTGGTCAGGAGGGCGCTTGAAGTGCGTGTGTGGAATGGATTCATGTACCATGACCTTACGGATTACCAACACACGCTGAAGGATAAATGATTGTAGCCATCATCATATCGATAGCTCAATTTGTCGGTAATGCTCTGGATCATAAATAGCCCAAGCCCGCCAGGCTCGGCTTCCGCAAGCGTTTTTGGCCGCAGCTTCGGGACAGCCGCAAGTGGATCAAAGGCTATGCCGGCGTCAGATACAGTCACCGTAGCCTCGGCAACCTCATTCTCACGCGATACAGCCAGCCGAAGGCGAATGGGTTGAGGCGCGCCCCCCGCCTGGCCATGCGTCAGCGCATTGGCCAGCGCCTCATTGAGGCAAAGATCCAAACGGCCGGTCTCGTCCTCGGGAACACCCCGTTCCTGACAAGTCTTTTCCAGCCACTCCGATGCGCGGCGAACCTCAGACACGTCGGCACGGATTGAAAGTGCTGCTGCCGTATCGACATCGGATACCGCCAGTTGTCCAATCAAGCGAGTGCTTCCTTCTGTGCCTCGACTGTATCCGTGAACATCGGAATCAAGACATCAATACCAGTCATCTCCAAGGTCTTCGCCACCACAGCATTGTCCCCGACAAACAACACCATCTTCCCCCCACGCTGCTGTAGCGCCTTGGCATTGGTAATCAAGGCACGTATGCCGATAGAGGCGAGAAAACTGATAGACGTCAGATCCACCACCACGCGCTTTGACGTGACAGTAGACAAGGTTGTAAATTTCAACTCAATCTCGGAAGTGCCTGCAATATCGAGACGCCCGGAAAGAGAGATGATACGAAGTTGCTCATTTACGTCCTCAAAGTCGATTGCCATGGCGATCCTGATCCTGTTCTGATGTTGTCATGGCTTAATCCATGATTATAAAAAGATCATAATAGATGATTGTTAAGTATTTGTGACATCCATCGATAATTCAGAAACGGCTGTTGATGTCCACACCACTGAATAACGACAAGGGATGCGCGACATGGCCCTCAAGTCACGATCGTCGGACCGGATCAGGAATGCCTGAAGAAGAACTTCAACTGACGGCTGATGGCGGTCCATGAGCACACCTGCGACACAGGTTTCTCATCCAAATCTTCATGAATAATCACGTCATGCAACAAATTCATCAGATAGTCTGGCTGGAAAGAATACAAAGCCCCATAGGGTATTTCATTGGCATTAGTCATGGTACACCTCATCAAAGAGAAAATTTAACAGAATAAACAGTATATACTATTTATATTATTAATGATACAACTTTCATCATTTCGGAAAAAAATCACGAAACTTGAATCAGAATTCAAGAAACTTGCGAGCAGGGCCATTCAAATACGATTTTTTGCGCCAAGAGTAAAACAGTGCATTCAACAGGGCACTGCGCCATCACCCATAAAATGATATAAACTGTTCATGTCGTTATCCCATTCAACCACATTCCAAAGGCAGGCCCGTGGCATGACCGAAAAAACAAAAGTCCCTAACAAGGCAAGCAAAGCGACAATACCAGCACCCGCCACAGAACCGATCAAAGAAGCAAAACCAGAGAAGCAAAAAAAAGAGAAGCTGATACGCGACGGCTTCACCATGCCGGCAAGCGAATATGCACAGCTCGCAGCAATCAAGGAACGTTGCCTCAAGTCCAGCGTTAATGCCAAAAAAAGCGAGGTTTTGCGAGCAGCCTTGAAGAGCCTCGCCAATCTTTCCGACGTCGACCTGACAAAGGCCATCACCGCCCTTGATTTCATCAAGACCGGCAGGCCTGGCAAAGACCCAAGCTAAAAACCAAGACCCGTCAAAAAAATCATGGAAAAAATCATCGTCATCAAGTGGCTTAACGCCCCAGAAGACCACGACTACCCAGCGGCAGAGTCTTACCTTAATCTGATTTACACGGCAGACCATGCTGCCACTCTTACCCGACAACTGGAGCAGGCGGCAATGTCGCAATTCAAGGCCAAGGATATATTCAGAGCGTCAGGATTGCCTCTGCTTGGCATCAGCAATTTTCACGTGGAAAAGAATCGCAAGAGGATCCTTGGCCAGAATGCGCTGTCGCCCTTGCTGCTGGTCCGAGATCAAGCCAATGGCAAGGTGGTCATTGCCGATGGCTACCATCGCTTATGCTCCGTTTACGGCTTCGATGAAGATGCTGTCATCCCCTGCAAGATCGTCTGATTTAGACGGCAGGCATCAGATAGGCTAAAATTACCTTAATTTTTTACACTGGAATTATCCGCAATCATGTCGCTCACCGAATTACAAATCCAGACCGCTCTCAAGGAAATCACCGACCCCAACACGGGACGTGATTTTGTAGCCACAAAATCGGCCCGCAACATCCGTATCGACGGCAACAACGTGGCGCTCGACATCGTGCTGGGATATCCGGCCAGGACCGTAATTGATTCAATCAGCCTGTTGGTGCAGGACAAACTGAAGAGCCTGCCCGGGATAGGGAGCGTTTTCGTCAACGTCAAGAGTCAGGTCGTGGCACACAGTGTGCAACGCGGCGTGCAACTGATTCCCAAGGTCAAAAACATAATCGCCATCGCCTCCGGCAAAGGCGGCGTCGGCAAATCCACCACCGCCGTTAATCTGGCACTGGCACTGGCGGCCGAGGGGGCGAGCGTCGGCATTCTGGACGCCGACATTTACGGCCCGTCACAACCGCACATGCTGGGCATCACCGGCCGTCCGGAAAGCACCGATGGCAAGAGCATGGAGCCGATGGAACGACACGGCATCCAGGCCATGTCCATCGGCTTCCTGATCGATGCCGAGACCCCCATGGTATGGCGCGGACCAATGGTCACAGGCGCTTTGGAACAGTTACTGGGTGAAACCAACTGGCGCGAGCTCGATTACCTGGTGATCGACCTACCACCCGGCACCGGGGACATCCAGCTCACGCTGGCACAGAAAGTTCCAGTCACCGGCGCCATCATCGTCACGACACCACAAGATATCGCCCTGCTGGACGCGCGACGTGGACTCAAGATGTTCGAGAAGGTTGGCGTGCCTGTCATCGGTATCGTCGAGAACATGAGCACCCACATCTGCAGCCAGTGTGGCCATGAAGAACACATCTTCGGCACGGGAGGAGGCGCCGCGATGTGTCAAGACTACGGAGTGGAACTGCTGGGCTCGCTGCCGCTGGACATCAGAATTCGCGAACAAGCCGATGGCGGCATGCCAACGGTGGTGGCAGAACCGGAAGGTAAGATCAGTGAAATCTACCTGGCGATTGCACGCCGCACTGCAGTCAAGCTGTCAGAAATGAGCCTCGATCACAGCAGGAAGTTCCCCAATATCGTGATTCAGAATACATAAAAAACTTTCAGCGCTCAGCTCAAGGCGTGGGTGAGGGAATGCGGTAAAATGCATCCCTTTTCAGCCATGCCGTCACTAACACCGCAGACAGCCACATCATGAATACAGCGCATCAACCCGCGACCGATGACGTTCGCATCAAGGAAATCAAGGAACTGGTACCCCCATCACGCGTACTAGCCGAGCTGATGTCCAGCGCCTTCACCTCAAGCAACATCGTGTCGACGCGCGAGGCCATTCATCGCGTCCTGCACGGTATGGATGACCGCCTCTTGGTCATCATCGGACCGTGCTCCATCCACGACCATGATGCCGCGCTGGAATATGCCGGGAAACTGCTGGCTGAGCGCAATCGCCTTTCTGCCGACCTCTTGATCGTGATGCGGGTGTATTTTGAAAAACCGCGCACCACAGTGGGATGGAAGGGCCTGATCAATGACCCGCACATGGATGGCAGTTTCGCCATCAATGAAGGTCTTCATCTAGCGCGGCGCATTCTACTCGACATCAACGAACTCGGCATGCCGGCCGGCGCCGAATTCCTGGATGTGATCACGCCGCAATACACGGCAGACCTGGTCTCCTGGGGTGCCATCGGCGCGCGTACCACCGAGAGCCAGATCCACCGTGAGCTCGCCTCCGGCCTGTCCTGCCCGGTCGGCTTCAAGAACGGCACCGATGGCAATATCCGCATCGCAGTCGAGGCGATCAAGGCTGCGGCCAGCTCGCACCATTTCCTGTCGGTAACCAAGGCAGGATTGACCGCTATCATTTCCACCTCCGGCAACGAGGATTGCCACGTCATCCTGCGTGGTGGCAAGCAACCAAACTATGATGCTGCCAATGTCGATGCAGCCTGCTCCGAGTTGGGAAGCGGGGGGCTCGCACCACGGGTGATGATAGATTGCTCGCACGCCAACAGTCGCAAAAACTACAAGCTGCAACTGGAAGTGGCCCAGGATGTGGCCGGTCAACTAGCCAGCGGCGATGCCCGCATCTTCGGCCTGATGGTGGAATCACACCTGTACGAGGGCCGTCAGGATCTGCAAGCCGGATGCGCACTCGATTACGGAAAATCTATCACCGATGCCTGCCTCGGCTGGGAAGACAGCGTCAAACTGCTGGACACCTTGGCTGAAGGCGTGCGCGCAAGGCGCCGGGTTAACGCTGAACAGGAAGAAGATTAAGCCGCATCCTTTAAGCACGCGATGCATTGGTGCACGTTCGCCTAATCAGGCACAGCAAAAGGCGGAACCCGCCCTACCAATGCTTCGATCAGCATCAATTCCATATCCGTATGATTCATAAATGGAGCGTTAATAATTCGATGTTCACAATTTGCAAGTACATACCGTGCCGCATGATGAGTTGAAGTAATGGTTTCGACCTGACTTGGGATATCTGACGATGCAGTTTCCGTAGTGCCATAACAGGTGCAACAATATGATCTGTCAGGCATAGCCTCCACGTATATGCCGGTACCACGAATGCCGATGGTTGCAGTTGGTGTTTCCAGATGATGCTGACCCTTGCCGAATACCGATAACATCGCACCAGTCACCAAGCGCAATCCGCTCACCACGAAGTCTTTTCCAGTCAACTCCAAGCGACTGCTCTCTCTTAAGATGAAAGCGTCATGTCCTGATACAAAAACAACATGACTGCCAACGCCAGTTTCAAGGATGTCATTCGCGTAAATTCGCGTTTCCGCCGTTGCAGCAATTCCGTTGACGTTAAGTGAACCCGTTAATTTGTAAATGGATTTATCCAGCGGCAACGGATTGGCATGACTAGAAGTTTCAGCTTGACTGCTTCGTATGAAGCCAATACCCAACACACCGGCAGCTAGAGCTTGAAGAAGAAGTCGGCGGCGCGGGTCTTCTGGGTGATTATGTTCTCTGGTCATAAAGCTATTATACGTAATCCCATTGATTAGCCACAGCCTTCCTTGATCGCGATGACCCTGCCAATCTTGTAGTCTCGCGCAACCTGCCTTACGAAGGTTCCCGCCATCAACCGGAGTTGAATAACTGAGGCTCTTCACTTCTGGCCTAACCTGTTTAGTTATTCACCTGAATACGATCAGTTAATGGCACAAGAAATGCTTGAGTTCCGTCATGCCCAATACAGCCTGTCATTTCGGCAAATTATTGCCGCCCGCGTGAACCTTGATGACACTCTGCAACATAGGCCGACTTAAATTAATATGATATACTGTATAAATGGTTTACAATGTTTATTGTAATGCTGAAACTTTATTCGGGAGGACATCATGACCAATAGCAATGAAATTCCCTACGGGGCTTTGTACTCATTTCAGCCAGAATATATGGCTGAAATCCTTCATGAAGAACATCTCAATCATCCAGACGATGCTAGTGGGACGCCAAAACGAATTATATTAAGACTTGTTAGCAGTTGCACCGCCCCCTTTACCAAGGCGTCTTGAATCAACTTGGCAGACATTCGCGGAGTGGTATTGAACGACGACTCCGCGCTCTCCTGTCCATCGAGTTTTTTCTTCATGGCGGTCACTAAATTTTTATGTTCGAAAACTGGGTAGATTGATAATCAGTTTCCTGGCATCAAACTCCACAGCCATTACACGCCCCCATTGTTGTTTCTCGGGAGCGTTACGATGGAGATGGATTTCTTGAATTTCGATGCAAGTTTAATCACGCGAGAAAACAGGGGAAACTTTGGGTAGTCTCTCCCCCTTGCCATCATCTTGAGAATGATATTCTGATCTTGCAGGGCAGGAACACAGATTGACTATCGCGCCAAAGATTCAGCTGCAAAAAAGATCAATCCCTGAAAGCTCGCTTCCTATTTACGTATCAAGTTGCTGAGTGCGTCAGACAGATTGGAAAACCGGAAGAGATAACCGGCAGCAGATAGCCTGCCAGGCAATACTCTTTGTCCTTCCAGCAACAGGCAGGAACGTTCACCCATGATCATTTTGACTAGCATCGTCGGTGCTGTAAAAAAAGCGACTCGACGAAGTACTTTGGCCAGGGTTGCCGTGAACTCGGCATTAGTCACTGGTAGAGGAGCCGTCATGTTAAATACCCCGTGGCATTGAACGTTATATAACAAGCTGATCAGTCCCTCCACATAATCGTCAATATGTACCCAACTCATCCACTGCCTGCCGTTACCTAGACGAGCGCCTAGCCAGAACTTGAAAAGCGGCTGCAGGCGACCAAGCAGACCACCGTCCTGACTCAATACTAAACCGGTACGCAACAAACAAACCCTCAACCCCGCATGCTCTGCGGCGCGTGCCGAATCTTCCCATGCCATGCAGAGTTGGGCGGCAAAATCATGACCGGGAACCGCCGCCTCATCCAGTTCAACATCGTCGCGGTTGCCGTAATAGCCTATCGCAGAACCGCTTAGCAATACCGTCGGCTTGTGCTCAACAACATTAATGTGTGTTACAAGTTGCTCCGTCAATCCAACACGGCTATCCCATAACGCCTGTTTGCGTTTGGTGGTCCAACGAGCATCCACGATTGACTCGCCGGCAAGATTGATCACGGCATCAAAAAACTGATCAGACTGCCATTCGCCAAGAGAGGCGATAGCGTGAACTCCTGCTCCGCACTTGCTTTCAACTGAGGCCGGGGCTCGACTGAGAACGGTCAGTGAATGCCCCTCTTTCAGTAACTTTGTACAGAGTTTCCTGCCGATCAGGCCGGTGCCACCAGTAATAAGAATATTCATACAACTCGCTCAAATAATTTCATGAAAAATCCGTCAACCCCTGATGGCGGCAAGAGAAACCAAGCCACTGGCAGTCAATTGAAGGCCATCCATGAAACCTGATTATTATGGGTCATCAAGATTCATGGGAGATTCAAGCGTAGAGACCTGAAATAGCGTTAATCCGGCCCCTTGCCTTTATCACATTATTTCACACAAAAATTCCGCCCCGCGCTTTATAATGCCCGCTCATTTTCAGTGACTTAGACCATGAGCATCAAATCAGACAAATGGATCCGCCGCATGGTGGAACAACACGGCATGATAGAGCCGTTCGAGCCTCATCAGGTGAAGATGGTGGGTGACAAGAAGGTCGTTTCCTACGGCACTTCCAGCTACGGCTACGACATCCGTTGCTCCAGCGAATTCAAGCTGTTTACCAACATCAACAGCACCATCGTCGACCCCAAGAATTTCGATCCGAATTCCTTCGTAGAAGTCGACGCCCCATTCTGCATCATTCCGCCGAACTCATTTGCTCTGGCACGCACAGTAGAATACTTCCGCATCCCGCGCAACGTGCTGACAGTGTGCCTCGGAAAATCGACTTATGCGCGCTGCGGCATCATCGTCAACGTCACGCCATTCGAACCGGAATGGGAAGGCTTTGTCACGCTGGAGTTTTCCAACACCACGCCGCTACCAGCGAAGATCTACGCTAACGAGGGTTGCGCCCAGGTATTGTTCTTCGAAGCCGACGATGATGACATCTGCGAGACCTCCTACAAAGACCGCGGCGGCAAGTATCAGGGTCAGCACGGCGTCACCCTGCCCAAGATATGAGCAAAAACTTCCCAGACATCGTCTGGCACGGACCCAGCGGAGAAATCATAGCCTGTTTCGAGAAGAACAAGGTGATGCGCGAAAATCTGATAGAAATACAGCGAACCTGCCAGGACGCGCTGGAAGACGCCGTCCTGATGGGATGCGACGAACATCAATTCCGCGCGGCACTGACTGAACTGGTCGCCAGCCTGGCGAACCCCTACTCCCCGCTTCACTCCTAAGGGCAGGCCCATCATGAAATTCCGCTTCCCCGTCATCATCATCGATGAAGACTTCCGCTCCGAGAACGCCTCTGGTCTCGGCATCCGCGTACTGGCAAAGGCCATCGAGGAAGAAGGCTATGAAGTGCTGGGCGTCACCAGTTACGGCGACCTGACCTCGTTTGCCCAGCAGCAGAGCCGCGCCTCGGCCTTCATCCTGTCGATCGATGATGAGGAATTCGTCGGTGGCTCGGAAACGGCTCTCGCCATCCTGAGGAAATTTGTCGAGGAAATCCGCTACCGTAACGAGGAGATTCCCATCTTCTTGCATGGGGAAACGCGCACCTCGCGCCACATCCCCAACGACGTGCTGCGCGAGTTGCACGGCTTCATCCACATGAACGAGGACACGCCGGAATTCGTCGCGCGCTACATCGTGCGAGAGGCGCGCACTTACCTCGACTCCCTGGCACCACCGTTCTTCCGGGCGCTGACCCATTACGCTGCCGACGGATCATACTCCTGGCACTGCCCCGGACACTCCGGCGGTGTCGCCTTCCTGAAGTCGCCGGTCGGCCAGATGTTCCACCAGTTCTTCGGCGAGAACATGCTGCGCGCCGATGTCTGCAATGCGGTGGATGAACTGGGGCAACTGCTGGATCATACCGGGCCGGTGGCAGCTTCCGAACGCAATGCGGCGCGCATCTTCCATGCCGATCACCTGTATTTCGTCACCAACGGCACCTCGACCTCCAACAAGATCGTCTGGCACTCGACGGTGGCACCGGACGACATCGTGGTGGTTGACCGCAACTGCCACAAGTCGATCTTGCATTCCATCATCATGACCGGCGCGATTCCGGTGTTCCTGATGCCAACCCGCAACCACTTCGGCATCATCGGCCCGATCCCGAAAGATGAATTCGAGTTCGAAAACATCCAGAAGAAGATTGCACGCCACCCCTTCATCAAAAACAAAAATGCCAAGCCGCGCGTGCTGACCATCACCCAGTCCACCTATGACGGCGTGATCTACAACGTGGAAGAAATCAAGGAAATGCTGGACGGCAAGATCGACACCCTGCATTTCGACGAAGCCTGGCTACCGCACGCCTCGTTCCATGATTTCTATGGCGACTACCACGCCATCGGCGAAGGCCGCCCGCGCTGCAAAGAATCCATGGTGTTCTCGACCCAGTCCACCCACAAGATGCTGGCGGGATTGTCTCAAGCCTCGCAGATCCTGGTACAGGATGCCGAGAACAATAAGCTGGACCGCGATGTGTTCAACGAAGCTTACCTGATGCACACCTCTACCAGCCCGCAGTATTCCATCATCGCCTCGTGCGATGTAGCAGCAGCCATGATGGAACCTCCGGGTGGCACTGCGCTGGTGGAAGAATCCATCGCGGAAGCGCTCGATTTCCGTCGCGCCATGCGCAAGGTGGATGAGGAATGGGGCGTCGACTGGTGGTTCAAGGTATGGGGGCCGGACGACCTGTCGGAAGAAGGCATCGAGGAGCGCGAAGCCTGGATGTTGAAAACCAAGGCACGCTGGCACGGTTTCGGCAAAGTGGCCAAGGGCTTTAACATGCTGGACCCGATCAAGGCCACCATCATCACCCCCGGACTCGACGTTGACGGCGACTTCTCGGAAGTTTTCGGCATCCCTGCAGCCATTGTCACCAAATACCTGGCCGAGCACGGCGTGATCGTGGAGAAAACAGGCCTCTATTCCTTCTTCATCATGTTCACCATCGGCATCACCAAAGGCCGCTGGAATACCATGGTCGCCGCCCTGCAGCAGTTCAAAGACGACTACGACAAGAACCATCCGTGTTGGAAGGTATTGCCTGATTTCGTAGCCAAGCACCCGCGCTATGAGCGCGTCGGCCTGAAAGAGTTGTGCACGCAGATCCACGAGGTGTACAAGGCCAACGACGTCGCGCGACTGACCACCGAGATGTACCTGTCAGAAATGGCACCGGCGATGAAACCGTCGGACGCCTTCGCCCGCATGGCGCATAAGGAAATCGACCGGGTGGAAATCGACCATCTGGAAGGCCGCGTCACTGCCGTACTACTGACACCCTACCCACCAGGCATTCCGCTGTTGATTCCTGGCGAATGCTTCAATAGCACAATTGTCAATTACCTGAAGTTTGCGCGCGAATTCAACACCCGCTTTCCCGGCTTCGAGACCGACGTGCACGGCCTGGTGAAGGCCGAGGATGGCAGGTATTACGTAGACTGCGTGTCCTGATTTTTACGATCCAGCGTGACATAACTGAAGCTCAGGCCGCTCTCGCTGACCTGTGCTTCGCGGCTCGTTTCAATCCAGCAGACTTTGTCGTAAACAGGGAAATGAGCATCACCGCAAAATTCCGCGTTGATCTCGGTCAGGTAGAGTCGGTTGGCCAGTAGCAGGCCTTCCCGATACAGTTCCGCGCCACCAATGATGAACAACTCAGAGTCCTCAAGGCACAAGGCCAGCGCCGCTGGCAGCGAATTTACCACCAACGCGCCGGTGACAGCATAACGGGAATCACGACTGACAATCACCGTGGTGCGACCCGGCAACAAGCGCCCCAGCGACTCAAAGGTCTTACGGCCCATGATGATGTGGTGGCCCATGGTGAGTGCGCGAAAGCGCTTGAGGTCTTCCGGCAGTTGCCAGGGCAAGGTATTGTTAACGCCGATCACGCCATTTCTGGCAACGGCTGCGATGATGGAAATGCGATTCATACCAGCATTATACTAGGGGGATGCCCACCCTGCGTGGCATCTGGAACGCCACGATGATCTCAATATTTATGAAGCGGACGGGGAACTTAGCCGCAGCGCAGCACTCCATGTTGAAAGTAGGACAAAATACTCGTCATTAACTGAAATACGGCTGGCTATAGCAAACCAAACAAACAATAAACCGGAGATATCTCACATGAAACAATCACACTTTAATCGCGCCCTGACAGCATTGCTGCTGCCACTTGGGCTGGCCAGCGCGGCCTGGGCCATGGCCGAGGACAAGGGCCTCGCTTATGTTTCCAATCAGGAAGGCGGCGTGACCGTCATCGACCTGGCCACCATGGAGACCACCAGCACTCTAGACATTGGCGCAAAAGGCCCACGCGGCATTGGGTTGACGAAAGACGGCAAGTACCTGGTGACCGCCAACAAGGATGACGGCAATATCAGCATCATCGACCGTGTCACAGGTACTGCCCCCCGCCATGTCAAGATCGGCAAGAACCCAGAGTTCGTGCGGGTCTATGGCGACATGGCGTTCATTACCTACGAACCCAGTTCAAAGTCCGCTCCACCACCTAAGCCCGGCACTGAAGCCGCCAAGGATGATGGCAACGAGGTCAAGATTCCGGGACGCATTGCCATGGTCGATCTGAAAAAAGGCAAGGTCATCAAGGAGATCATTGGCAAGCCGGAAACCGAAGGGCTGGAATTCTCTGAAGACGGCAAGCAACTGATCGTGACCAACGAGTCTGACGACTCAATCACGGTGCATGACATCAAGACCGGCAAGCTACTGAAAAGCGTGGCTGTAGGTGTCTATGGCGAGCGTCCGCGCGGCATCAAGCTGTCACCAGACGGCAAGTCTTATGTCACGACACTGGAGACCTCAAACAAGCTGCTGGTGCTTGATGCCAAAATGGAACCGGTCAAGGTGATCGATACCGGCAAGGCGCCCTATGGTGTCTCCTATGACCGCGATGGCAAGCGACTGTTTGTCGCCAGTTCAAAACAGAAGGTCCTGCAGGTTTACGACGCGACCAGCTTCCAAAAGATCAAGGATATTCCAACCGGCGACCGCTGCTGGCATTTCAGCTTCACGCCGGATGACAGCCAGATCCTGCTGGCCTGTGGCAAGTCCGGTGAAGTGGTGGTAATCGACACCGTCAAACTGGAAGTCACCAAGCGCATTGCCGATCGCGACATGCCATGGGGCATCGTGACCTACCCCAAGTCATTGGGCAGCCTCGACCGACCTTAAGGTTTTATCTCAAAAAAACGGCGCCAAAGGCGCCGTTTTTCATACCGCAACCAGGCCTTTGATGGCCGGATGCGGGTCGTAATTTTCCAAAGTAAAATCATCAAACTTGAAACCGAAGATATCCATCACCTCTGGATTGATGCGCATGGCGGGGAGACTACGCGGAGCCCGCGACAGCTGTTCGCGCGTCTGCTCAAGGTGATTCAAGTAGATGTGGGCATCGCCCAAGGTATGCACGAAATCTCCCAGTTTAAGCCCGCACACCTGCGCCACCATCATGGTCAACAGTGCGTAGGAAGCAATATTGAATGGCACGCCAAGGAAGATATCGGCACTGCGCTGATAGAGCTGGCATGATAATTTTCCATCAGCCACATAGAACTGAAAGAAGGCGTGACACGGTGGTAGCTTCATCTGGTCGACATCAGCCACATTCCATGCAGACACAATCAGTCGGCGTGAATCCGGATTGGACTTGATCATGGCCACTACTTGGGCGATCTGGTCAATATGTGTGCCGTCAGGCTTTGGCCAGTTGCGCCACTGATAGCCGTACACGGGACCAAGATTACCGTTTTCGTCAGCCCATTCGTCCCAAATCCGCACCCCATTGTCCTTGAGATACTTGATATTAGTGCTGCCCTGCAAAAACCATAACAGCTCGTGAATGATGGATTTCAAGTGCACCTTCTTGCTGGTCAGGAGCGGAAATCCCTGCTCCAGATCAAAGCGCATCTGGTAACCAAACACCGACAGCGTACCGGTGCCGGTGCGGTCTTCCTTCTTGTTACCACGGGTCACCACATGGCGCATCAAATCGAGATATTGCTGCATCAAAATATCCGTAGCGCAGGCGGCCTCACCTGCCTCACAAAAATCGAATTGCAGGCGAGGCCGCCTGCGCTACCCACTACGCAATTCTTGCCGCAACGAACTGTTTCACTGCATTAACATCGGCCTCCATCACTTCGAAACGCTGCGGCAGATCCTCGAGACCCTCCAGAGCATGTGGCCGTTCTGGCACATGGCCCAGCGCCTCGACAATCGCCTCCTCAAACTTGGCCGGCAATGCGGTCTCCAGTACGATCATGGGCACCCCCGATTCGCGATGCTCCAGCGCCACCTTGAGGCCATCAGCGGTGTGAGTATCGATGGTGACATGATATTGTTCGTGCACGGTGCGTATGGTCTGCATGCGATGGCTGTGGTTGCTGACTCCCGACACGAAGCCATAATCCGCGACCTTGGCGAAACTGCCCTCTGCCTTGAGATCGAAGCTGCCACCCGCATCCACACGGGCCATAAGCTCGCGCATTTTCGCGCCATCGCGTCCCACCAGATCAAACACGAAGCGCTCGAAGTTGGAGGCCTTGCTGATGTCCATGGACGGGCTGCTGGTGTGATAGGTCTGTGCCGAGCCGCGTGGATGATAGACGCCGGTGCGAAAGAACTCGTCCAGTACGTCATTTTCATTGGTAGCGACCACCAGATGTTTGATAGGCAAACCCAACATGCGGGCAACGTGACCGGCGCAGACATTGCCAAAATTGCCGGAAGGCACGCTAAAGCTGACTAATTGATCGTTGCTACGAGTGACCGCAAAATAGCCCTTGAAGTAATAGACGACCTGGGCCGCGACGCGTCCCCAATTGATGGAATTGACAGCGCCGATCTTGTGTTCAGCCTTGAATGCATGATCATTTGAAACCGCCTTGACAATGTCCTGCGCATCATCAAAAACGCCCTTGACGGCGATATTGTAGATGTTGGGGTCTTGCAGGCTAAACATCTGTGCGGTCTGGAAGCGGCTCATTTTCTGGTAGGGCGACAGCATGAACACGCGCACGCCTCGCTTGCCACGCATGGCATATTCGGCGGCTGAACCGGTGTCACCGGAAGTCGCCCCCAGAATGTTGATCTCGCGCGCCGTCTTGGCCAGCAGATATTCGAACAGATTCCCGAGAAGTTGCATCGCCATATCTTTGAAGGCGAGCGTCGGACCGTTGGACAGGGACAGCAAGTAGAGATCATCTTCGAGTTTCAAGGTCGGCGTGATGTCGGCCGCCTTTTGCCCTGCACGCGTGTGGCAATAGACTTCCGGCGTATAGGTACGGTTCACAATGTCACGTAAATCCGCCGCCGGGATGTCATCGACAAAGCGTGACAGCACGGCAAAAGCCAATTCCTGGTAAGTCATGCCGCGCATGGCGGCAAGGTCAGTCGCGCTGAATGTCGGGTAGGTCTCCGGCATGTACAGGCCACCGTCGGGAGCGAGGCCACCGAGCAGTATTTCGCTGAAAGTCTGTGCCGGCGAATTGCCGCGGGTGCTTATGTATTTCATGGCTCTGCTCTCGTGTCTTGTTGTAGCGCAGGCGGCCATGCAGGCGAGGCCGCCTGCGCTACAGTTTTAACTATTCAACTCTTCCAGACGGATGCGTGTCACCTTGCCGCTAATAGTGGGCAGGAGCTCGATTTCAATAATTGCCTGATTGATGTATTTTTCCACCGTGATGTGGGTGAGCATGATGATATCGACTTCCTGCTCACCCTCAGCCGGTTCCTTCTGCAGAAACGCATCGATAGAGATGTTGAGGTCGCCCAGGATGCGCGTGATATCAGCCAATACACCAGGCTGATCCTTGGCGCGCAGGCGTAGATAATAAGCGGTACGGACCTCGTCCATCGGCGAAATCGGCAGGTCGGACAATTTGTCGGGCTGGAACGCGAGGTGCGGTACACGCTGGTGCGGGTCGGCCGTGCACATGCGCGTCACGTCCACCAGATCAGCCACCACGGAGGAAGCCGTCGGCTCGGCGCCGGCACCCTTGCCGTAATACAGCGTTGGCCCTACGGCATCGCCCTTGACCAGCACCGCATTCATGGCGCCGTTAACATTGGCGATCAGGCGCTTCTCCGGGATCAGGGTCGGATGCACACGCAACTCGATGCCGGCGTCGGTGCGCTTGGTGATACCCAGCAACTTCACGCGATAGCCCAGCTGCTCGGCATAGCGGATGTCATCCCCCGTCAACTGGGTGATGCCCTCGGTGTAAGCCTTGTCGAACTGCATCGGAATGCCGAAACCGATAGCCGCCAAGATCATCAGCTTGTGCGCGGCATCGATGCCTTCGACGTCAAAGGTAGGATCGGATTCGGCATAACCCAGGCGTTGCGCGTCTTTTAGCGCCACGTCAAAGTCCAGCCCCTTCTCGCGCATTTCCGTGAGAATGAAATTGGTGGTGCCGTTTATGATGCCGGCGATCCACTCGATGCGGTTGGCTGCCAAGCCCTCGCGCACCGCCTTGATGATGGGAATGCCACCGGCCACGGCCGCTTCGAACGCCACCATCACGCCCTGCTTCTGCGCGGCGGCAAAAATCTCGTTGCCATGCACGGCCAGTAGTGCCTTGTTGGCGGTCACCACATGCTTGCCATGACTGATAGCCAACAACACCAAGTCTTTCGCGATCGTCGTGCCACCAATCAGCTCGACCACGATGTCGATGTCGGGATCGCTTACCACCGAGAAAGCGTCATCCGTGACCGCCACCTGGCCAGCGGTCAATTTTTTCGCTAATTCCAGGTCGCGATCCGCCACCTTGACGATGTGGATGGGTCGGCCGGCACGGCGCGTAATTTCTTCCTGATTTCGGGTCAGTACGGTCCAGGTGCCACCACCGACGGTACCGATGCCCAACAGGCCAACATTGATTGGTTTCATGTTCTATCTCAATAACAAATGAACCACGGGGCGGTCTTGATTTTCCCCGTACCCCCGGGAACCCGGTGGTTAAAATTATTTGGATGCGCCATGGCGTTTGCGATACTGTTCCAGGAAGCGCGCGATGCGCAGAAAAGCTTCAGTCAGGTCATCCGCACCAGGCAGGAAGACGACACGAAAATGATCCGGCGTCGGCCAGTTGAAACCGGTGCCCTGCACCAGCAACACCCTCTCCTGCTCCAGGAGTTCCAGAATGAACTGCTTGTCATCACTGATGGGATATATCTTGGGGTCCAGCCGCGGGAACAGGTACATGGCCCCCTTGGGTTTTGAGCAAGTGATGCCGGGAATATCGGTCAAAAGTTTCCAAGCAAGGTCGCGCTGACGACACAGTCGTCCCGTTGGCGCCACCAGGTCATTGATGCTCTGGTAACCGCCCAGCGCGGTCTGTATCGCGAACTGCCCCGGTACGTTGGCACACAAACGCATCGAGGCCAACATGTTGAGGCCCTCGATATAGTCCTTGGCGTGTCGCTTTTCACCCGACAGTGCCAACCAGCCAGCGCGGTAACCGCAGGAACGGTAATTCTTGGACAGCCCGTTGAAGCTGACGAACAACACGTCATCGGCCAGGGACGCTATCGAAGTGTGCTCATGACCGTCATACAGCACCTTATCGTAGATTTCGTCAGCGAAGATGATCAGGTCATGATGGCGTGCTATTTCGATGATGCCTTCCAGGATTTCCCTTGGGTACAAGGCACCTGTCGGATTGTTGGGGTTGATAATGACGATCCCACGCGTATTGGCGTTGATCTTATTCTCGATATCTTTGAGATCCGGCATCCAGTCAGAAGCCTCGTCGCACAGGTAATGGCGCGGCGTGCCACCCGACAGGCTGACCGCCGCCGTCCACAGAGGATAATCGGGAGCCGGCACCAGCACCTGATCACCGTTGTTAAGGAGGGCATTCATCGCCATCACGATCAGTTCGGAGACGCCGTTGCCGATGATGACATCATCGGTGGTCACGCCGCCAATTTTCTTCTGCTGGGTGTAATGCACAATAGCGCGACGGGCAGTGAACAGGCCCTTGGAATCGCTGTAACCGGATGCATCCGGCAAGTTGTGAATCACGTCCTGCACGATCTCCTCCGGCGCCTCGAAGCCGAATGGCGCCGGGTTGCCGATATTGAGCTTGATGATGCGGTGGCCTTCGTCCTCCATCTCGCGCGCGCGCGCCAGCACCGGGCCACGAATGTCGTAGCAGACGTTGTTGAGCTTGGTCGATTTCAGGATGGGCTGCATGATTTAGAACCTGAATCAGGCCCGTGACTGTTAAAAAGTGTGCTATTTTACTTGAAACTATTAACTCTAAACAGCCATGAAACTGCACCTCACACAATCCGCTGGCAACAAGCTCATCACCGGCTTCGGCGCCGGCTGGGTAGAAGTCAATGAAGCGCGCTTTTCAAACAGTGTAATCGTGCTACCTGCCCTGCTGGTTACCGATTGGGACGCCCCTGATTTCGAGCACCTCTCCGAAGTTCACTTCGATCGCCTGGCCACGCTTCTACCCGAAATCGTGCTGTTGGGAACAGGTGAAACACATCGCTTCGTCCACCCCCGGTTGAGCCGGGCACTGAGCCTGGCCGGCATCGGCCTCGAATGCATGAGCACCGGGGCCGCCTGCCGCACCTATAACATCCTGATGGCCGAGGGCCGCCATGTCGCGGCCGCGCTGATCATCTGAAACAAAAATCGCAGCAAAATACTTGCATGCGCCCCTGCGACTGGCATAGTATACTAACCGGTACGTATGGAGAAAATGTGCATGAACCCATTGGAGAGTGACTGGTTTTTCCAGATGGTCGAACGCGGCGGCAAGACGCCATCGGAGAGACTGCTGGCCATCTTCAGTGTGACCGAACAGTGGATTGGGGCACCAGGCATACGCGAAACCTTTTTACAGAACGATCCGGTGCAAGACCATCTGTTGCACAGCTGTAATAAACTCAAATGCTTTCTGGCTAATTTGGCCACTGCCGCCCGGGTAGAAAAACCTGAAATTCTTGCCAGCCATCTGGTCATTCTGCTACAGGGCGCCATCGCCGAAGAACTGCGTAATCCCGCATTGCATCCGCTAGCAGAGGCTGCCCTCGCCGCGAAAGCAGTGATCCATAGCTCGCACGCAAGATCCCTGCACAGTTCATGGCGCGCGGTCGGTGGCATAGCGGCCGGACTGTGTGCCGTGGCTCTGGTGTGGCAGTTGCAAAACAAACACGAAACCAATTTCACGCAAAATCCGGTCCTGATGGCTTCGAACTCAATGCTGCCAATGCCCATCGGCATCAGCCCAAGCCAACTGGAAGCCACACTGGTGCTGCACGAGCAGTTCGAAAAAGGGACCTGCCCTGTCCCGCAGTTGGTCGCTCTGCCAACAGGACAAATGACCGCCTACATGAACGTCATCAATTTCCGCACACCGGACAATCCAACAGCCGATCGCGAAAACATCCGCGCTTTCCTCGCTTGGTACAAGCTGGCACAATCGACCGGCTGTTACATGGCGCCTGTCAACGGACACACCACGGTGACGTGGACCAAAGGATAAATAAGGACTTCAAGATGGCAACACAAATGCGCGAATACATCCTTGGCGTGGCGTCTGAACTATTCTCCAGTCGCGGCATCAACGCCACCAGCGTCGATACCATCGTAGCTGAAGCAGGTGTTGCCAAGGTTACTCTGTACAAGTACTTCAAGTCCAAGGAGCAGTTGATCCTGGCATATCTACGCCAGTACGACGAAAAGCTCTGGCTGAAACTGGCTGAACGCAGCACCCGAACAGATGCGAGGCCTACAGAAAAAATAAGCGAGTTGGTCAATGCCGTCCTCGACTGGATTGCAGATCCTGAATTCAAGGGCTTTGCCTTCATGAAGGCTGTCGTCGAGTTTCCGCAACTGGAAAATCCGGTACACCAAAGTTCGCTCGAATTCGCCCAGACCTTGCGCAACACACTGGCTCAAATCGCGCATGAGGCTGGCATCAAGAATGCCGAATCGCTAGCCTTACAACTTTCCATGGTGATCGAGGGCGCGGCCATTACAGAAAACATGCAACGCGGATCGGGTGCCGTACGGCATGCAAAAGACATGGCAAAAATCCTGGTGGAAAGCGCAAAATAAGGAAAAAATATGCATCCCCAGATAAACAATCCACAGCACCAATAAATATACTTACCAGTTAGTATGCAGTATGGCATACTGTAAATTAAGCAATCTGGGAAACGCAGCCACTCGATGCTAGAATCGATGAATAATAAAGGCAGCATCCGGTTTCCAGCCCGACAACTTCAAGCACAGGGATAAACGACGATGGCAAATATCGATCACCAACTGACTGACTGGCACGCCCAGGCACTGAAACTGGAGTCCGAAATCAATCAGGTGGTAGTTGGTCAGGAGAAACCGGTACGCCTGATCACAACGGCCATTTTCGCGCGGGGCCACGTACTGTTGGAAGGCGATGTCGGCGTCGGCAAGACCACCCTGTTGCGCGCCTTCACCCGCGGCATCGGCGGCGGTTACGAGCGGATTGAGGGCACCATCGATCTGATGCCTAACGATCTCGTTTACCACACCTATCTGGGCGAAGATGGCCGCCCGCACGTGGACGCCGGGCCACTGCTACGCTGTGGTGAAGAGTTGGCCGTGTTCTTCTTCAACGAAATCAATCGTGCCCGCCCACAAGTGCACTCACTGCTGCTGCGTGTGATGGCCGAGCGCACGCTGTCAGCCTTTAACAAGGAACACCATTTCCCGCACATGCTGGTGTTCGCCGACCGCAACCAGGTGGAGAAAGAGGAAACCTTCGACATCCCCTCCGCTGCGCGTGACCGCTTCATGATGGAAATCGCCATCGCAGTGCCGAATGACGCCGAGATTCTTGAATCGTTGATTTTCGATACGCGCTACCATAATGCCGACAAACTGGTGGAAACCGTACAGCCGGATGTGTTGCATTTCAATAAATTAAACGAAATAGCCGTCAGCCTGCAGGAGCATGTACAGGCCAGTGCCACCTTGCGCAAGTACGCGCTTGAATTGTGGCTGGCGACCAAGAGTCCCGCGCATTATGGGGTCAAGATTGAAGGCGTCGACATGAACCGGCTGGTGCTGGCCGGTGCCAGTCCACGCGGCATGAGCATGATGTTGAGGGCCGCCCGCGTCAACGCCTGGCTGGCCGGTCGCAGCGCCGTCCTGCCAACGGACATCCATGCCGTATTCCACGAGACCATTGCCCACCGACTGGTGTTTAGCCCGGTGTACGAAATGCGCCGCACAGAAATCGCGCGCCAGTTGCTGTCCAGCATCGTCAACGCCATCGCCGCACCTTAACAATGGAACCACGGGGGACACCGGGAGCACGGGACAAAAACATGAAAGCAGGGCTTTCAAATCAGCCAACTGTTGCCACGGCTAACGTCACGAAAACTAACACATTTCAGTTTTCCCCGTGCTGCCCGTGGTTTAACTCAGGTCTTGAGCCATGATCCCCGAACAAATCAAGGAATTCAGCTACCAGATCGGCTGGCGTGTCCGTGGCCGGCATCCGGGGCGACATGCAAGCCTGCAGACAGGCCTCGGCATGGACTTTCGCGGCCATGCGCCGCTAATTGCCTTCCCCGATCCGCGCCGCATCGATCTACGGCAAACCATACGAGATCCGTTCGAGCAGGTCTGGGTGCGTATCTTCAACCAGAGAAGCGCGGTACCAGTCACCGTAGCCTGCGATCTGTCAGGCTCCATGGGCTTTGCTGGCCAACTGCACAAGTTAGAAATCGCGTCCCAAATCACGGCGTCAGCCGCCTACTCCGCCTTTCGCGTCAATGATCCGTTCGGTTTCATCGGCTTCGATGATCAAGTGCGCGAAGACTTCGTGTTCGCCTCCAGCACCAAGGTACATGGCGCATTCGAACTGGCGACTCGCCTCGCGACCTACCGCCCCCGGCACATCGATGCTGCCGGCATCAGGGACCTCAATCTTTTCTTGCCCAAGGAGCGCTCCCTGGTGCTCTTGATTTCAGACTTCCACCTGCCGCTGACACAGCTGGAGCAAGCACTGAGCTCGCTAATGCGCCATCATGTAGTGCCGCTGGTGCTGTGGGACGGCGCCGAATATCGCAAACTACCAGAATTTGGTGTCGCTTCCGTCACCGACTGCGAGTCCGGTATTCGCCGCACGTTGTTTCTGCGCAAATCCTATCGGGCACGCATCATGCAGTCCTTCGAGGACCGTCGGGTGGCACTGGAAAAACTGTTCATGCGTTTCGACATGCCCCCACTCTTTATCGAAGATGGCTTCGACGCGAATGATCTGACCGAATATTTTTATCAGTTTGTGGCTGCCTGAACATGAAACTCATTCCACTATTACTCGCCGCACTCGCCTTACTCTGCCAAGTTGCGGCACATGCAGACGAAACCGATGAAGGCATCGATCCCCGCGTCACCTTGCACACCATTGAACCGGCACGCGATGTCGGCTATACGGTGGGAGATATCCTCACCCGCACCATCATCCTTGAAGCCAAACAGCCGTTTGAGTTGCTGCCGACTTCCCTACCCGTTCCAGGTAATGACAAAAAACGTCAGAACAAGGGATCAGGCATTGAGGTACGCGAAGTCAGCGTTGAAAAAAGCACCGGCTCTGGCACCAACATTTACAAATTGCACCTGTCCTACCAGGTATTCACCAACAAGGTGGTCGCGCGCCCCGCAGCCCTGCCGGCAGAATTCGTCAAATTCGGCGGACTTGGCGAGAACTTCAAGATCCGGATCCCGAGCTGGAATTTCCGCATCTCTCCGCTGGCGGTATTTGGTGCCGTGGACGTCGAAAAAGACATGAGCACCTTCCGCGGACCTCTACTGATCGATGACAGCCAGCATCGATGGCACTTGCAGGCATGGCTGGGCGTTCTCACCCTGGCATCCATAGGCCTGCTGTACATACTGGGCAGTCATGCCTGGCTGCCGCGCATGGGCCGCCCATTTGCCCATGCCTACCGCGACCTGAAGAAGCTGCCCCGGAACGAAGCCAGCATCAAGGCCGCCGTGTCGAGGCTGCATCAGGCCTTCAATGCATCGAGTGGTGCCGGCGTGTTTGATGCGGCCAGCTTCATCAGAACAAAACCCGGATTTGAGCCCATCGCTACCGACGTCGAACGCTTCTTCCAGTTGTCACGTTCTGTCTTCTTCGAACCCTCCTTAGTGCACAGCATCGACACCGACATCAACATCTGGCTACGCCTGTTCTGCCGCCGTTGCCGCGACTGCGAACGCGGGCTGAAATAAGTGTTATTCAACACTTACTGGTTGTTGTTGCTGCTGCCGCTGGCCCTGCTGCCGCTATTGCTGGAACGTAACCACAGCCGCAGCTATTCGTGGGTAGACCTGTTACCGCGTGACCCGCTGTCCGACCTGATCGGCCTGTTGCTCAAGATTCTGGCGGTACTGGCCTTGCTGTTCATCGTGCTGGGCCTGGCCGGACCCCATACGGCCGCTCAACAGATCGAAAAAATGGGGGAAGGCGCACAACTGGTGCTGACCATAGATCGCAGCGCCAGCATGGATGAACCCTTCTCCGGCGCGCTCGTCAACGGCCACACCGGAGAATCGAAGGCGGCTGCCGCGCGACGATTGATTACCGATTTCGTCAATCAGCGCAAGAACGACATGTTCGGCATGGTGACCTTCAGCAATTCCGGCATGTATGTCATGCCGCTGACGCAGAGCCGCGAGGCAATACTTGCCGCGATTGATGCTGCTGGCGGTCCTGCCCTGTTTCAGACCAACATCGGCGGCGGCTTGACCGAGTCGCTGGCCATGTTCGCCAAGACGCCGGACTCCGGCTCCCGCGCCATCATCCTGCTGTCCGACGGCGGTGGTCGCATGGGTGCAAATGCGCAACAGAAAATTCGCGACTGGCTGGAGCGCATGCACATCACCATGTACTGGATCGTACTTCGCCAACCCGATGGCTTGAGCATCTTCGACAAGAATTTCAAGCCCAAGGAAGACCAGCCCTTGCCCCCGGAAATTGAGCTGCACCAATTCTTTCAGGACCTGCGGACTGAATATCACGCCTATGAGGCGGATGACCCGAAGTCACTGGCGCTAGCAATTGAGGACATCAACAGCAAGGAAAAGAAACCGATCCGCTATCAGGAACAGATTCCGGGACGCGAATACACCAGCCATTGCTTCGCACTGGCGGCACTGATGATCGGCTTGCTGTTGGCGATTAAACTTGCAGAGGTAAAATCATGGGGTTGAGCGCAAAAAAAATGACGGCCATTTTGCTCGTCGTGGTACTGGTCTCGGCGGCACTCAGTGCGTGGGAAATCTTACGCATCCGCCAAATTGAGAATTTCAATCACGCCGTCACGCAAGGCAAGACGCCAGACACGGACACGCAATCATTCGAGGCCAGATTCTCAACCGCCTACTGGCTGGCCAAGAACAGGCGTTACCAAGATTCCACCCTACTGTTCCTGCAACTGCTGGAGCAGGCCACGCCGGTTCAAAAATCCGCAGTGCAATACAACCTCGGCAACATCTTCTTCCTGCGCGGCATCGTCATCAACGGACGCGACATGACAGTAAAGAACGAGGCCGTGTTCCTGTTCACCCAAGCCAAGAACGCCTACATCCAGTCCCTGAAACTCGACAACTCATTCTGGGATGCGCGCCATAACCTTGACCGCATCCTCATGATCCTGCCTGACGACCCCTCACCCGGCGTCGGCGACTCGGATTCACCAGGCCTCATCATGGGTAACATCCCGGTGGGGCTGCCTTGATGCAATCCTTGAACCAATGAAATCGCCTCTCACCTATCTCAAGCACCACCGCGACTTCGCATGGCTGGCGGGCTCAACGCTGCTGCTCTTGGTCGCCATGCTGAGGCCAAGCGTCAACCTGCAGCGCGACATATACAGCTATATGCTGGTGGTCGACATCACGCAGAGCATGAACGTCGAAGACATGAAACTGGACGGCAAGCCGGCCAGTCGCTTGGCTTACACCCGCCACCTGTTGCACGACACGGTGGCCAGCATGCCCTGCGGCACACGCGTCAGCATTGCGCTGTTCGCTGGCGCCGGCGCCGCCTTGCTATATAGCCCGATTGAAGTCTGCCAGAACTATGACGTGATTCAGGACACCATCGCGCATCTGGAATGGCGGCAAGCTTGGTCCGGCAACAGCCGCCTGCGCCATGGGGCGCAGGCCATCGCCCACCTGATTACCACCATGCGCGAACCGGCACGTGTGGTATTTCTCACCGATGGTGAAGAAGCTCCGCGTCTGCATGCCTTCAACACCCTTGATCTGGCCGGGTTTCAGGGTGGCAGTGGCTGGCTGGTGGTCGGCATCGGCGATGACCAGGGCACGCCCATTCCAAAACTCGACGAAAACAACAAGATGATGGGTTTCTGGTCGGCAGACAGCATGCGCATGCAGCCTGGCGTCGCGCAAATCTCTCAGGAAAATATTGGCGCCCGCAACGATTCGGTAGCAGCCTCGGACAACGAGCGAGTCTATTCCAAACTGGATGAGGAATACCTGAAGAAATATACCGCAGAACTGGGCGCTGCCTACGTTCGCGGCGACAGTATCATCCGCGTGCAATCGGCCATGAGTCAGCTCAAACCGGCAAGACACGATACCGCACCGTTCGAGATCAATCGCGTGCTGGCGGGACTGGCAGGCTTCATGCTACTGATCGCCTTTCTGGGACAGCACCCGTTGCAAATGTTACGTCGACTGCTATTGCGCCGCTCGGCCACACCCTGAACTTTCCTATTCGTTTGACCATTAACATGCAAGTTCCGCAGAGTGCCATTTTCACTCTGCATTAAGCCATTCAAACCCGGCAATGACATTTGCCAACTTGTTTTTTTAAAAAAAATCTCATGAATTCATTCTAAGTTGTTGTTTATCTTAAGGTAGAATATAATCAACTTTGTCTCCGAGTGGGACAATTGGCATCATGATCTTGACAACAAGGCAGATAGGGATGGCTAGTGAGCTTTTTCGGTGGCTTTTTTAATTTCATCACCGCGCCGATCAAGGCTGCCGCCGCCATTGTCAGCGTTGTCACGGCACCTGTAATTGCCGTTGCAAAAAGCGTAGCCTCAGCTCTGGGCCTGATCAGCACTTCCAAGACAAGCAATCCAAAAACAGCCTCAACGGCACTCTCCCCCACGCCAAACAGTGACTATGTATCTGGCTTGACAACGGCGCAAATTGCCTCATTGACAACCACCCAGATCCAGGGAGGAACAACGTCACAAATCGCAGCCCTTAGTACACTGCAGATACAGGCACTAACTACGGCACAAGTTCAAGTGCTGACCTCTACACAACTTGTTACGCTAAGCTCAGATCAACTTAGAGCACTGACAACTGACCAAATCAGTAATCTGCTGACAGCAGAAATTGCCGCATTGACCACTCGCCAATTACAGGCATTGACAACAACGCAAATCGCCCGTGGTTTAACGACAGCTCAAATGACGGCACTGAGTACACGCGACATTGCAGCTCTAACAACCAGTCAGATACAGGCATTGACCACTACAGAAATCGCTGCCCTGAGCACAAGCCAGGTGCAGGCACTCAACACCGCCGATGTGGCCGCCCTGCTCTCGGACCAAATTGCGGTCCTTTCGACGAGAGATGTCGTAGCCCTCAAGACCAGTCAGGTACGGGCCCTGACAACAAAAATAATCGCGGCCATGAGCACTAGCCAGATTGCTGCGCTATCCTCTCTGGAGGCTGCCGCGTTAACCACGAATCAGATTCAGGCATTGTCTTTACCCCAATTGGTCGCACTGGGAAATCTGTCGGCACTATCAACAACTGCCATCGTAGCCCTGCCACCCACACAACTCGCAGCCCTCGGGCCGGCCGGTATCAGTAGCCTGAGTACCAGGCAGATCGCCGTGCTGACAACAGCACAAACCCAGGCACTGTCCCTGGACCAGATCATGGCGCTCGGAACGGCGCAGTTCCAGGCCATGTCGACCAATGACATCGCAGCCCTGACCCCAACCCAGATCACAGCCATCGAAACCCGCGATATTGCAGTACTAAAAACATCTCAAGTCACGGCCTTGACTTCGGCCCAGCTGTCAGCCTTCGGTACCAACCAAGTCTCCGCCTTGACCACCGTGGAAATAGCCGTACTGACGGCCGCGCAAGTCTCTTCAGGACTGAACACGGCTCAGATCGCGGCACTGTCAACAGCACAGGCCAGAGCCTTGTCAACGACCGCCGTGGCAGCGCTCACTATCGATCAGGTCGCAGCCCTGTCGATGGCTGACATCAGCGCTCTCAGGACCAGCCAAATTCAGGCACTGTCGACAGCAATGATCTCAGCCATGAGCACCAGCCAGATTGCTGCACTATCCACCCAAGAGGCAACTGCGCTAACCACGAATCAGATTCAGGTGCTGTCTTTGCCACAATTGGCAGCGCTCGGAAATCTGTCGGTATTATCAACAACTGCCATCGTAGCCCTGCCACCCACACAACTCGCAGCCCTCGGGCCGGCCGGTATCAGTAGCCTGAGTACCAGGCAGATCGCTGTGCTGACAACAGCACAAATCCAGGCACTGTCCCTGGACCAGATCATGGCGCTCGGAACGGCGCAGTTCCAGGCCATTTCGACCAATGACATCGCAGCCCTGACCACAACCCAGATCACAGCCATCGAAACCCGCGATATTGCAGTACTAAAAACCTCTCAAGTCACGGCCTTGACTTCGGCCCAGTTGTCAGCCTTCGGTACCAACCAAGTCTCCGCCTTGACCACCGTGGAAATAGCCGCGCTGACGACCTCGCAAGTCGTTTCAGGACTGAGCACGAATCAGATCGCGGCACTGTCAACGTCACAGGCCAGAGCCCTGTCGACAGCAGCCGTGGCTGCGCTCACGACCGACCAGATCGCCGCCATCCAGTTGCAGGACCTGGCGGCCCTCAGCACAAGCCAGATCAAGGCTCTGTCTACCGCCAACATCCAGGCACTGACCACAGACCAGGTAAGCGCACTTACCCCATTGCAAGCCGCAGCACTGACTGCGATACAGGCAGCGGCGCTCAGTCCTCTGCAATTGGCGGCTTTGATCCCGTCCATGTCAACGTCACAAATTGCGGCCCTTTCGACAGCTCAGATTGCCGCCCTGAATACTGACCAGATCGCCACTCTGACCTCGACGCAAATCAAGGCCTTGTCGGCCACTGCAATCACAGCCTTATCCACCAGCCAAATCATGGCGATCGAGACAGGCGATCTGGTGGCGATGACAACTACACAGATCGCAGTCCTCAACACTAACCAGGCCTCAGCTCTAACGACGGATCAGGTGGCAGTCCTCACCACGGCGCAAGTCAAGGCGCTGTCCACTGCGGCGATCATGGCCCTGACCACAGATCAATTACTGGCGATTACAACACGAGACCTCGCAGCACTGACCACGACACAGGTAAAAGCACTCTCGACGGCAGATATTAACGCCCTCAATACGGACCAGATGACAGCCTTGACGGCCAGTCAGATTGCGGCATTGACTTCAGCGCAGACAGCCGCATTGACCCCATCGCAACTGTTGTCATTAATTCCACGCATGTCGACCGGCCAGATAGCGGCACTATCGACAGGTCAGGTCGTGGCATTGACGACTGGCCAGATCGTGGCTTTGACGACGACACAGTTCAAGGTTTTATCCATCGCGGCAATAGCCGCGCTGACAACAGATCAGTTCGCAGCCATCGAGACACGAGACCTGGCCGTACTGACAACAACCCAGATGGGGGCAATTGCAACGCTTGACGTGGCAGTGATAACAACGAGCCAGATACAGGCGCTGACCACGGCTCAGATCGCAACACTCAACTCGAATCAAACTGCAGCCCTGACCACAAGCCAGATTACCGCGCTGACCACGGCCGAGGCAAAGGCATTATCCACTGCAGCCATTGCAGCCCTGACGACAGACCAAATCATGGCACTGTCATCGCAACAGATCATGGCCCTGACGACCAGTGCCGTGGCGGCACTGACGACTAATGAGATCACAGTGCTGGCAACTGGGAATCTGGCCGCACTGACCACGAAACAGGTTGTAGCCCTGACTACCGCAAGCATTGCAGCACTATCGACCGATCAGATGTTGAGCCTGACTACCGCGCAGGTGATGGCTTTGACAGCCGCTCAGGTTGGCGCAATAAACAACATTGCAGCGATGACGCTGGCACAGCGCAGTCAGCTCCTCGCCTCACCTCTGGTCCTTGACCTCAGCGGCAATGGCATCCAGACCGTAAACATCAGCGCGGGAGTGACTTTTGACCTGAACGCAACGGGCCAGCAAGTCAACACCGGATGGATCACGAGTGGCGAAGGCTTTCTGATACTGGACCGGAATAACGATGGCATCATCAACAGCGGCAGTGAGCTATTCGGCAACAACACCCTGTTGACAAACGGACAAAAGGCGTCCAACGGATTTGCTGCCTTGAGCGCACTCGACACCAACGGCGACGGTTTCATAACCAGCGCCGATGCGCAGTGGGCCGAGCTCAAGGTCTGGGTTGATACCAACCCGAATTCTGGCGCAGGCCAACTTTACACCTTGGATGCGATGGGCATCAGCGCGCTGGATCTTGGTTACACCAGTCCGTGGACTAATAACAACGGCAACCTCCTCGGCCAGGTTTCCGGCTACCAGACGGCAGATGGCAAAACGCATGCCATGGCCGACGTCTGGTTTGCCAACACTTCAATCCAGACACCAACCGCAACGCCGTCTGTGCCGGTAGGGGCCCTGACGGCAAGCGTGAGCGGACTGGTTCAGGCCATCAGTGCCTTCAACGTGGCGCCCACCAATGGCGCAGCATCAATACCGATTGCAGGCCTTGCTCCACCAGCGGCAACAGCCGCGATGGGCGAAATGGTCGCTACGCTATCGCAATTCAACACCAATACCAATAAACTGGCAGCAACTTCGGTCGCAACCCAGCCACTGAACATGACAAGCTTGCCGCAAGCTGATCAGACTGTACTGTTGACAAAGTCCAGCTAATTTCCTCCTCTGCTATCAAGCCTGTCATTTCAGTGCCAATGAAATAAAGCAGACACATTTTGCTGATTTAATTAAAATCATCGAAGTGTCGTCGAGACCTGCACTCGGCATTTGAAATCGTTCCAACTTGGAATATGCAAAATCCCATGAAAATGTACATCCAATGAATCCACGCAACAGACTGAATTTCTCCGGCGGACCAGGCGCCTTGCCAGAGAGCGTATTGCTGCAAGTACAGGAAGCCATTATCGAGGTACCAGAGGCGGGCCTGTCCATCTTAGGCATCAGTCACCGCTCTGACTGGTTCGCTGCGGTCATTACCGAACTGGAATCCAATATCCGGGCATTACTGGGTCTGACGAAGGACTATCATGTGCTGCTGTTGCAGGGCGGTGCCACCCAGCAGTTCTCCATGGTACCGATGACCCTGCTACGCGGCGCATCTAGTGCTGCGGAATACCTCCACACAGGCTACTGGAGCGGAAAGGCACTGCCAGAGGCCCAGCGTGAAGGACCTGTTCGAGTCCTGTGGAGTGGAGAGGACAACGGCTTTACGCGACTGCCAGACGACGACGAACTTGCATTCTCCGAGGATTCGTCCTACCTCCATTACGCCTCCAATGAAACGGTGGAAGGCTTACAATTCCATCGTGTGCTGGGTAAGGATAATGTGCCCAGAGTCTGCGACATGTCCTCCGATTTCCTGTCCATTCCCTGTGCAGCAGAGCGCTTCTCCCTGATTTACGCCCACGCACAGAAAAACATAGGGCCAGCTGGCGTGACTGTCGTACTGGTTCGCGATGCCCTGCTACAGCACGCGCCCGAGGACCTGCCGGGCTTTCTGGATTACCGCTGCCATGCCAAGACACATTCCAACTACAACACGCCGCCAGTATTCTCCATCTATGTCGTGCTGCTGGTGACACGCTGGCTGATGAATGAAATCGGCGGCGTGGAAAACATGGCCAGGATCAATCAGGACAAAGCCACTCTGCTTTATGGCATGCTCGATAGCAGTGACGGCTTTTATCGTGGCCGTGCCAGGGAGCAGGATCGCTCCTTGATGAACGTGACTTTCAACCTGCCCACCCCGGAACTTGAAAATAGATTCCTGGCCAAGGCGCAGGCTGCAGGATTTTCAGGCTTAGCCGGTCATCGTGCGGTTGGTGGCATCCGAGCCTCCATCTACAATGCGCTAACGCTGCCAGCAGTCGAGATGCTAGCCGGCTTCATGGCTGATTTTCAGCGTAGGGAAATTTAGCTCGACACCAGAAAAAAATAAGGACAGTCGTCGTGAGTAAAAAACCTAATCACTTCCAGACACAGCCCCGACAAAACAAGGCACAAATCCCTGCCGCCGTGATGAACCAGATGGTGGCGCTCTACGCAGCGGCAGCGTGGGATCAACTGGTGGCAATGGCGAATGACGTCACCAAGCGTCACCCGTCGAATTTCTTTGGCTGGAAGGCACTGGGCAAGGCACTGCTGATGTCGGAGAAACCCCTTGAAGCGCTACATCCACTGACGCAGTTAGTTAAGATCACACCCAACGATCCCGATGCGCAGCTCGATCTTGCCCACGCCCATCACACCCTCAAGCACCTGGAGGAGGCCGAGAAAGGCTACCAGCGTACACTGAAACTTGATCCAAAATCCTCCACAACGCATGACAAACTTGGTGCGCTTTATACCGAGCAAGGACGATTTACAGAAGCAGAAGCAGAGTTCCGTTTCGCCCTGAAACTTAACCCCCTGTTCCTGCTAGCACATCTCAACCTCGGCTTTGCCGTCGACACACTCGGCCGCTGGAGCGAGGCAGAGGCCATCTATCGTCGCGCACTGGAGATTAATCCGAATCTTGCCGAAACGCACATGAGGCTGGGTGACCTGATCGGACGGACTGCAAACCGACGCGCCGAGGCGATTCTCCACCTGGAACAGGCCATCACACTCAACCCGACAGACGCCAACCTGCTGGTCCTGCTGGGCAATGCATTGATGGCAGAAGGCCGCATGGGTGAGAGTCATGACGTGTTTCGCCGCGCGCAAAAAATCCAGCCTTTCATCACCTGGCCCAGCAACAAACTGCAGCCGGATTTCTCGGTTCTCTTGCTCGATGCACCTGAAGCCGGTTGTACACCAGTCAACTATCTTGTTGGGCGGGCAGGTTACGAGAGTCATCTGGTCGCTCTGATGTCAGACGTTGACTACGACATTGATTTCCTACGTTCCAAAGCCGACGTGGTCATCAACATGATTTCCGACGCCGACAACGGCCAGGGCATCCTGCCTTTCGCGCGGGATATCGCCGATCGCATCGCCCGACCCATCGTCAATCATCCCCGCGTCATTTTGGGGACCGATCGCGAAACTACCGCCAAACGTCTGTCCGACATCCCACTGTGCCGCATTCCGAAGACCGTACGCTTGGCGGCCCTAGCCTTTGACGAAGCGGACTGGCAAAGACATCTGGAGGGATTTACGCGTCCGCTGCTGATACGCTGTGCGGGAACACACGGTGGCGACGATTTCGAGAAGATCGATACCATAGACGCGGTTCTTCCCTTCGTTGCCCGTCACCCCGATGAAAATTTTTATCTGAGCGAGTTTGTAGATTACAGTTCAAGTGATGGCCTGTTCCGGAAATACCGCATGATCGCCATCGATAACGAGATCCTGCCCTACCATCTCGCCATCCATGATCACTGGATGGTGCATCATTTTCGCACCGACATGAGCAACCAGGCATGGATGCGCGAGGAAGAGGAATCTTTCCTGAAAGACCCTCACCAGGTATTCAGCGATGCGCACTATGTTGCATTGCAACAAGTAGCGGCTGGATCCGGACTCAACTATTGCGGAATCGATTGCGGACTCGACAGGCAAGGCAACATCGTGGTGTTTGAGGCCAATGCCACGATGCGGGTACATGATGAAAAGAATTCAACTTTCGCCTACAAAAATCCCTACATCGGAAAAATAAAACTGGCGTTCGATGCCATGCTGGCAAGAATGGCGGCGTCTACGCATCAAACCATCAATTAGCAGGGATAGCGTCGGAGCTTCCATTCACCTGCTCCGGCAGGGTCAGTACAGGCACCTTGGGCAAGGGCCAACTCTCGGAGGGAAACTTGACCTGCTGCTGCAAAATGTAATCATACCGATCGTTGCTGATTCTCGTCGTGTCTTCCGCATTGCGCATCACATAGGGCCGCAGGAACACCATCAGATTAGTCTTGGTGTGATCGTGCTTGACGCTGCGAAAGAGCGCCCCGATTCCGGGCAAATCGCCCAATAATGGCACTTTGCTGTTGCCATCGGTAATGCTGTCCTTGATCAGCCCGCCCAGCACGATGATGCTGCCATCATCCACCAGCACCGAGGTGTCGATAGAGCTCTTGCTGGTGGTGGGGCCTGCGGTAGGATCATTGCTCAACACGCTGGAGACTTCCTGATGAATCTTCAGCTTGACAGTATTGCCCTCTGAAATCTGCGGCTTGACCGTCAGCGTGATACCAACATCCTGACGCTCAATGGTCTGGAATGGCGTGACCGAGCTTGAGGATCCGGTCTGTGCGTAGGAGCCGGTGACGAAGGGCACGTTCTGCCCGACGACAATCTTGGCTTCCTCATTATCCAGGGTCAGCAGGTTGGGTTTAGACAGGATATTGCCATTGCTATTCGATTCCAGCGCTTTGGCCAGCATGCTGAGACTGGCTACCTGGATGCCACCGATGTTGATCTGACCTTTCATCAGGCCGACTGTGAGGCCTGCACCGGCGCCGGCCAGGCCGGCTGCAACGCTGGTCGTGCCACCGGATATCACCCCGCCTTGAGTGCCCCCAGTGGAGCCTCCCAGAGTCTGCCATTGGATGCCGAAATCGGAGGCCTTGTCGGTGGTGACTTCGGCGACCAGCGCCTCGATGTAGAGTTGGGCGCGTCGCATGTCAAGCTTGTCGATCACGCCGCGTAGCATGTTGAATACATGGTCCGGCGCGGTGATGAGCAGGGAATTGGTGGTGGCGTCCGCCTGGATCATGCCGTTGTCCTGCGCCGAGGCCAGTGCCGAGAATGGTGATGCCATGCGATTAATAGCTGCTGGTTTGGCGGCGTCGGCAGCTGTACCCGTAGCTACGGCAGGCATCGCCGCAGACTGCGCCGCCGCTGGAGCCAGGCTGCTGTCGGCCGCCTTGCCTGACAGCAGGGAACGCAAAGTCAACGCCAGCTTGGTGG
>CAIJXJ010000105.1 GCA_903824575.1 uncultured Methylobacillus sp. | reverse complement strand
GTGTTGTCAGCATCTGGCTAAAGTTTATGATCAGGCACATCCGCGAGCGAAGAAAAAGTGAGCATTTGGATTTTGATTTCGGCCGCCGCTGCGCGCCTTAACGCCAGCTATGCTGGGATTAGCCTACACCGCAACAAACCGCTACGCGCTGTGTTGTCAGCATCTGGCTAAAGTTTATGATCAGGCACATCCGCGAGCGAAGAAAAAGTGAGCATTTGGATTTTGATTTCGGCCGCCGCTACGCGTCGAGAGGTCGACCGTGCATTTTTCACCTACTGAATATTTGAACCAATGATGCGACCCTGTCTTTTTTTCACCGTTTGCTTAGGTTTTTTTTCTGTCTTTTCTGCGCAGGCGACCGACCTGGTGCTGGGAAAACCCGCTCCCGCCTATGAGATCAAAACTCTGGCTGGAAAATCCATTACCCCGGCCGTAGCCAAAGGCCGCATTCTGATCATTCATTTATGGGCGACCTGGTGCGAGCAATGCGTGAAGGAAATGCCTGAAGTCGAGGCGTTCTATCAACGCTACCATGATCGGGGGGTCGATGTCGTCGCTGTAAGCCTCGATGACAGGAGCGACAAGGACAAGGTCAATCAGGCCATGAAATCATTTTCATTCCCGGCCGCCATGGAGGCGGACTCTGACTTGCACCGCCTTGGCCGCATCTGGCGGGTACCGGTGACCTTTGTCATCGATCAGAACGGGATACTGCGGCGTAACGGCTGGGACGGCGATCCGCAGGTCGATGTAACTATCCTGGAAAAAACAGTGACGCCATGGCTGACGTCACCCGCATCAAATTAAGCTTCGATCAGAACGCGTAGTTCGCACCGATGGAAGCCGTCCATCGGGGTGAAAGCTGAACCCCGTTTACCTCCTGATAGATTGGCAACTGCACGAAACCATAGAATTTCAATTCCTTGGAAACTCTGACCGTAGCGCCCGGACTGAGGTAGGCCAGGGTACCGCCGGTGCTGATGGTATCTGCCTGCGCGCCGATGTCATGCTTCACGAATCGGACATTCATCTGTAATTGCGGCGTAATGGCATCGAAACCCATATAGCGCACGCCGAGGTTCAGATTGAGAGCATCCCCAGGCTTGTACTGGTCACGATAATCCAGGGCCTTTTGCACGAAAGCCTGGCTGAAATAGCCCCAATCCTGGTTGAATGCGTCCAGATAATAAGCCCCCAGAATGGCATCCGTCGTGCCCGTTCCAGGCTGCAAGCCACGATCGATCGCTACTGCGCCCGGATTACCGGAATCGGTCGAGCGACCAGTTTCGGTATGGCTTCCAGTCGGCAGCTTAAGACCAAACAGCACGCCAAAGTTATGCTGCGGGCTGAACCCCTGGTAGCGGCCAATGACCTTGATGTCGCCGATATTGGAAGTGCCTGAGTTATATTGCCCGCCACCTTCGCCCGGAGCAATTCCATCGGAAAGAGTGCCCAGTGTACTGTGACTGCGATTGATATAAGGCAATTGGACATTGACGCCCCAACTCGGATTAACGGTGTAATCGACACCCACGGTCAGGTAATTGTTACGCGTAAATTTTTCAACTTCCTGATTGCCATTGGGGTTAACAATCTGACTGGCGGCCGCGCCGGAAATGGAATTCGTCCCGCTGCGCAACTGGTTCTGGTTGAGATAGTCATAGCGCACATCCAGCTTGATCCCGGTCGTACTACTCAAGCCAAGATTTTCCCAATCAGAACTGAGTGTGCAACCGCAACTGGCACAGGCCTGCGCCAATTGCGGCGTCATGAAGGCAAGACTCATCAATGTCGTAAAGGACAGTAAACGCAACTGGCGGTATTTCTTTGCAGGCAAAGCCATGATAGATCCGTGAGAATTTAAAGATGCGGGGAATCTTATGCTAATCACACGGCCAATGGAATGTGACAAATTGTCGCATTAACTTAAAGAATGCAAATGCCCGGCACGCCCGCATTAACCTGAAAACTCGTCATTCCGGGGCTTCCCGCCAGGGCAGAACCCGGAATCTAGGGAATTTTGGTCGTAATTTTCTGGATTCTTTCTAATCAGGTAGAATTCAATATAAGCTATTGATTTATATTAAATCAATGTCACCCCGCGCACGCCGTGGTTCAACTGATTGTTCTAGGTTAAAATATTCACTGGCACAATACCCCACGAAAACAGTCAAACTTTGTGGCAGAATACTGACCTCAGGAATCACCCTTTTCATCGTTCATTGACCATAAGGAAACCAACATGGAACATACCTTGCCCGCATTGCCCTATGCCCAGGATGCCCTGGCCCCTCACATCTCCGCCGAGACCATTGAATTTCATTACGGCAAGCACCACCAGACCTATGTCACCAACCTCAACAACCTGATCAAAGGCACGGAATTCGAAAATTCCAGTCTTGAAGACATCGTCAGGAAGTCTGCCGGCGGCCTGTATAACAATTCCGCTCAAGTCTGGAACCATACCTTCTTCTGGAACAGCTTAAAGCCAAACGGCGGCGGCACTCCGACCGGCGCGCTGCTGGCTGCCATCAACGCCAAGTGGGGTTCGTTCGAAGAATTCAAAAAGGCGTTCCAGGCCTCCGCAGTCGGCAACTTCGGTTCCGGCTGGACCTGGTTGGTAAAGAAGGCCGACGGCTCCGTTGACATCGTCAACATGGGCGCGGCCGGAAGTCCTCTAACCATTGGCGACACAGCATTGCTGGCGATTGATGTATGGGAACACGCCTACTACATCGACTACCGCAACCTGCGCGCTAAATTTGTCGAAGTTTTCCTCGCCCATCTCGCCAACTGGGACTTCGCAAGCGCCAATTACCAATAGGCATCAATAATTCTTGCTGGATTAATGCCCCAGCCTATACCAAACCGCTTGGTTAACCGGGGGGGTAAAGCACAGAAAAAGCGGAATTGTTCACCCCGTAAGTTAAATAACTTACGGGGTTTTCTTGTGCCTCCCCTCATTCCGGGAAGTTTCAAGCATCAGCGGGATTTTCAGAGGCCTTCACAGAAACATCAAATGTTGGCTCCAACGGTTAAGACATAAAGCAGGCAACGATACTTTGAATCGTGATGGGATTATTTGCCTTCCCACTTCGACAGCATTTCCGCCAGAGTGCTCATGGTCTGATCAAAAACCATGCGCCAATTATTGAGTGTGTCCTTGTTGTAGCTGCCCTTCTTCAACTGGGCATCCAGAGCCTCGCAGGCCTGATGCAGTTTGTGCGCGCCGAGGCTGCCAGCCGATCCCTTGAGGCGGTGCAGGCACTTCTCGGCTTCCACGATCTTGTCTTCCTCGATGCGTGACATGATCACGACAGACTCGCCGGCAAAGTCATTGAAGAAGATTTGCAGCATGCCGAGCAGAAGTTCGCTCTTGCCACCGATCATGGTCTTGACCGTGCGAAAATCGAATCCAGGCAACTCAGCCTCAATGTCGGCCCAGCCATCGATCACTTTAACCGGAGTGGCCTCTGTTTGTTGTCTTGGGCGAATCCATTTGGCCAGACTCACGATCAGAAATTCCGGGTTTATCGGCTTGGCAATGAAATCGTTCATGCCGCTTGCCTCGCAGACTTCGCGTTCTTCTCGGGTGACACCAGCCGTCAGGGCGATGATCGGAAGGTTCATGTGTTTCGTCATTTTCCGGATGGTTGTCGTGGCCTCCACGCCGCCCATGACAGGCATGTGCACGTCCATCAGAATGGCATCATAGAGATTCTTTTCGAGCAGTTGCAGAGCTTCCTTGCCGTTGTTGGCGATGTCGACTTTCACGCCGGACAGCGTGAGGAATTCCTTCACGACCTGCTGATTAATGCGATTGTCTTCGACCACCATGACACTTGCGCCAGATAGCGTCTTCCCGAGTTTGCGCAAATCTTTTGTCAGCGCCCCGGCCTGCCTTTCTTCATGATTGTGGTTCACTTCATGCCGCAGTTCATACGATGCCACATTCAGCAGAAGCGTAAAGGCAAAGGAGGTGCCCTTTCCTGGAATGCTTTCCACTTTAAAACTGCCGCCCATGAGTTTAAGCAGACTGTTGCTGATGGCGAGTCCCAGTCCGCTACCCCCAAAACGTCGTGTGGCGGAGGAATCAACCTGACTGAATGGCTGGAACAAGGTGCCGATGGCCTGTTGTGACATACCGATGCCGCTATCGCAGACGATGAAATGAATCCGGGCCTGAGAATTCCCGGCTTCGATCAAGTTTATTTTGATCCCGACCTTGCCTCGCCCGGTAAACTTCAGTGCATTGCCAAGCAGGTTGGCAAGGATCTGCTGAATGCGCAAGGGGTCACCCATGAGGTCGGTAGGGACGTCGGGTGCCACCTCGATACTGAACTCAAGGCCTTTCTCTTCTGCAGTGTGTGAGAACAGCTTATTCAAGTTATCGAGAACACTGTCAAGATTGAAACGGATATTCTCAATAGCGAGTTTCCCCGCTTCCATTTTGGAGAAGTCCAGAATGTCGTTGAGAATGCCGAGCAGGCTTTCGGAAGAATGGTTTATTTTCTCCAGATAGTCACGCACCTCCTCCGAAACCTGCTTGTTGAGTGCCAGATGCGACAAACCGATGATGGCATTCATCGGGGTGCGGATTTCGTGACTCATGGTCGCCAGAAACAAACCCTTGGCCTGACTCGCAGCCTCGGCCGCTTTCCGGGCCGCCATCAGTTCCGTAATGTCGACCAGATTCATGACAATC
>CAIJXJ010000104.1 GCA_903824575.1 uncultured Methylobacillus sp. | reverse complement strand
TCTTCGGGGAAATGTTCAGGATCGGGTAACAGCGTTGGCTCCTGATCAATCCTCCAACCATCAATTCCGTTTTCGGATCGGGCAGCACACAAATGAGAAAGCCCCCGCCGATCCTCCACTCGGCATAAAAGCAATGTTGTTCCATCAGGCAGCATCACAGCACCTGCATTGAACACACTGTTAATAGGATAAGGCCAGTTGCCGGCTGTAAGAATAGGGTTCAGTTTATGGCGGTGAAAAAGTTCTAAATGTTGATTGTTCGTTGTAATAATGCCTCCATAGATAAATGTGTCTGTTCGGCTAAACGCAATTCCAATAAGGACTGAAGAAATGCGAGCGTAGATTCTGCTCCCTGATTTTCATTCGGCCTGTCGGGATGTAAACCGTCACGGCAACCACCCGTTGTCGCATCATACAAAGGAAGCTTCAAATCGTTCCGTCCGAGGAACCACTCAAATGCCCGCCGGGCTTCTCTGTTCCAACGTTTGTCTCCTGTAATTCTGAATGCTTCAAGACAAACCGAAACCATCGCCTGTGCCTCAATCGGCTGTTGATCGAAGCGGGCTCGTTCCTTGCTAAATTCATAAAATCCGTTTGAACCTATCGGAACAAAATGTCCATTGCCCGCGCGGTGCAGATCAGCCAACCAATGTAACGACTCCAATCCGGCATCGGTCATCGCATTGTTTGGAATTGATTTGCCGCAAACGAGAAGAGCATGAGGCAGCGCCGCATTGCAATACGTAAGTTTTTTTTCGAACCAGCGCCATTCTTCCGAACGATTACTTTGATACAATTTCAAAAGGCGACCTGCCAATTCTTCGGTGACCTGAAGAGCCATTCGATCGCCGGAATACTTTTGTGAATACTCTGAAATGCCGATAAGTGCAAATGCCCAGGCTCGCGGGCTGGTCGTTACAAGGATGGAAGGAAGGGCTTGCTCAAATAACCAGCCCGCCATACTATTGAAGGACGGTGTTGTAGAATGGCTCAAGACGGTTCCTAATGCCCATAGTGCTCGCCCATGGCTATCGTCCGAACCTGCATCCTCTGCCCACTTACGCTGATAATCCATGACATTGCGAAAGCGTTTATTCTGGACGTTAAATGCAAACCCGAGGAAAGCGAGATAGCGGGAAGCTAATCCGAAGCTCTCACTGTTCCCGAGTTCATCTAAGAGAATGCTCACCAAAAGGGCACGTGCATTGTCATCAGTTGTATACCCATGAGAATAGTTGGGCACAGTAAAAAGAGCATGCTGTAAAATTCCTGTTTCATCTGTCATGGCACGTAAGTGATCTATCTTGAGCGGAGGTAATTCATTCGGATATTTATCCAGTGCCTTCGCAATAAATCCTGGCGGGATATAATGGCGGCGTTCTGCTCGAGCGCGTTCAAAACTTTCCATGTAGCGTTTCGCCACTTCGGGCCAAATCATCGCCCGTCCAAACATATATGCACGCTTGCGCATTGCGTGCCGTTCTGATTCATTGTCCAATAAGTTAATCACCTGCTCAGCCAAGGCTGCGGGATCACGGAAGGGGACAAGCAGACCTCGTTTATCAGCAAGCATCTCTTGTGCATACCAATACGGTGTAGAGATGACTGCCTTACCCGCTCCTAGTGTGTACGCAAGGGTTCCGGATAC
>CAIJXJ010000103.1 GCA_903824575.1 uncultured Methylobacillus sp. | reverse complement strand
GGTGGACGAACTGATGGGTGAATTCCAGACCGTGATCAAGCCGTTGTCGAGCATCTTCCGCCATATCAAGGGCGTTGGTGGCTCGACCATCTTAGGCTCCGGCGACGTGGCGCTGATTCTGGATGTGCCATCGCTGGTGGCCTTGGCTGCCAGCCAGAATAACCAGGATTATGTTTTAGAAGCGGTTTAGTTATTTTGTATTCAATTTTGTCGGGTATTTATCAAGGGAGTTTGTGATGTTAAAAAATCTACGTATCGGGGTCAAGCTCGGTGTGGCATTCGCCGTGGTGCTGGCCATATTGGTGGTGGTTTCCAGCCTGAGTATTGCGCGACTGGCGTCACTCAATGATGAGGTTGCCGACATGGTCAAGGACAAGTTCCCCAAGACTGTTGCGTCTAATAACATCAATGAGGGGATCAACCAGATCGCCCGTTCCATGCGTAATACCTTGTTGCTCAAAGACGAAAAGGTAATTCGCCAGGAGATCGACACGATTGGAGAATCGCGCAAGAGCATTCTTGAGAACCTCGACAAACTGGATAAGTCGATCAAGTCTGACGAGGGCAAGGCGCATATGAAGGAGGTGCAGACCGCACGCGGTGAATATGTCGTCACCCAGGACAAGTTTCTGGAGTTGCTGGACAGCTATCTCAAGGCCCGTGGCCAACCGGTCGATCCCAAGGTTGGCAGCTCCGCCGAGGCCAAGCGTGACGCGGCGACCGTCTATCTATTGGATGAAATCCGTCCCAAGCAACTGGCCTACATGAAGGCGGTGAACGGACTGATCGACCTGCAGGAGGAACTGATGAAACAGGCGGGGGAGGACGCGAAAACGACCTATGAGAGTGCGCGCAACCTGTTGATCACGCTCTCTATCAGCGCCGTTTTACTGACCTTGCTACTAGCCTATGTCATTACCACCAGCATCACGCGCCCATTGGGTGAAGCGGTCAGGGTTGCCACCAGCATCTCTGAGGGTGACTTGACCGCCCACATTACGGTGGATTCCAAGGACGAAACTGGGGTGTTGTTGGGCTCCATGCAGGCCATGGTAGTCAAACTGTCGCAGATTATCACCGATGTGCGCTCCGGAGCGGATGCCCTGTCATCCGCCTCGGAGGAGATTAGTGCCACCGCGCAGTCATTGTCACAAGCCTCTAGTGAACAGGCGGCCAGCGTGGAAGAAACCAGCGCGTCGCTTGAGGAGATGACAGCCTCGGTCACGCAGAATACCGAGAATGCCAAGGTCACCGACAGCATGGCCGGCAAGGCCGCACACGAGGCGACTGAAGGCGGTGAAGCCGTGGCCAAGACGGTCCATGCGATGAAGCAGATCGCCGGCAAGATTGGCATCGTCGATGACATTGCGTACCAGACTAACCTGCTGGCACTCAACGCTGCGATCGAAGCCGCGCGTGCCGGTGAACACGGCAAGGGTTTTGCGGTGGTCGCTGCTGAAGTGCGTAAACTGGCAGAACGCAGTCAGGTAGCAGCGCAGGAAATCGGCGAACTGGCGTCAAGCAGCGTCGAGATGGCAGAACGCGCTGGAAAATTGCTCGATGAAATGGTGCCGACCATCAACAAGACCTCGGATCTGGTGCAAGAGATCGCCTCGGCGTCCAGCGAGCAGTCAACCGGTGTTGCGCAGATCAACGGCGCTATGGGTCAGCTCAATCAGACCACGCAGCAGAATGCGAGCGCGTCCGAAGAGCTGGCTGCAACCGCTGAAGAGATGAGCAGCCAGGCTGAGAACCTGCAGCAAATCATGACCTTCTTCACCCTGGCCGACAACGCTGGTGTTACTGCGGTACGCCATAGTGCGCCGACCGCACGCGCCAGCGGAAGCCCCAAGGTAAAGGTGAAGAGTCAATCGGCAGCTCGCGCGACCGCAAGCGTCTCCAATGAACAGGATTTTGAGCGTTTCTAAGGGGAAGTCATGAGCGAGGCGACGAGTTTACAAGTCGTGGCCGCCAAGGCGGCTGCGGAGGAGGAACAGCAGTACCTGACTTTCTTGTTGGGTGGTGAGATGTTCGCAATCGGCATTCTCAATATCAAGGAAATCATCGAATATGGCAGCCTGACCGAAGTGCCGATGATGCCGGAATTCATTCGTGGCGTGATTAACCTGCGCGGTAGCGTAGTGCCGGTGATTGATCTGTCGGCCCGTTTCGGGCGCAAGTCGACCGAGGTTTCGCGGCGCACCTGCATCGTCATTATCGAAGTTAACGCCGGTACGGAAGACGAAGCCAAACAGGATGTGGGCATCATGGTGGACAGCGTGTCCGAAGTGCTGGAAATTGCGCGTGGCGAGATTGAGCCGCCGCCGGCGTTTGGCGCCAAGATCCGTATCGATTTCGTGCGTGGCATGGGCAAGGTGGCCGGCAAGTTTGTCATCATCTTGAATGTCGATCGTGTGCTGTCGGTGGATGAGATGGCGGAAATCTCGCGTATC
>CAIJXJ010000102.1 GCA_903824575.1 uncultured Methylobacillus sp. | reverse complement strand
GGAACCGATCACGCAGGTTCCCAGCCCCATTGCGCAAGCCACCAGCATCAGATTCTCGGCTGCCAGCCAGCAATCGGCGACAACAAATGGCCCTCTTTCAACCGTTCCAATCAGAACCAGAGTGCCGGCATCATAAAAGATGCTTGAGTCTGGAATGCTCAACAGATCTGCCTTGTACCCGGACCGCGCCATACCGGAACTGGCCAACTGTAACGCAAATAAAGGCTTGGCACGATCTGACAGTTGCCTTAACTTATCCTGATCCTCGATGATAACGAAAGCCCACGGCTCTTGATGCATTGACGTAGGCGCATAGACAGCCGCCTCCAGCAAGGTTTTAAGCTTGCCGTCACCAACCTCCCGGGTGCTGTAGTTGCGCACCGAGCGCCGGGCCAGAATGGCCTCGTAAATACTCATTTCCTCTTCCGGCTGCCACATGCCATTCACCTGTTTAGCGTCTGACAGACAAGTTATCAACAATAGTGTGGGCAAGAAATCCGCGCGAACACGTATATAGAAATATTCGGAGGGAGATGTATCAGGAGGTCCTCATGGCCAACAGCAAATGATCAGCTGCCTTCCAGAAGGGACACCATGCCGCTATCATTCGCCAGTCGCGCCAGCTCCAGTAGATTGGTGGCGCCCGTCTTGTGCATGATGTTGGACTTGTGAATTTCCACGGTTCGATGACTAATATTAAGATTTCTGGCAATTTGTTTGTTCGGGTGTCCTAACACCGCGAGCGCCATCACATCTCGCTCTCGCTGCGTCAAACCTCCTAACAGGGCCTGAATCTGTTTCACGTGTCCGGCCTTTAACTGTTTGTATTCACCAGTCGCGATGGCGGCACGGACGCTGTTCAGGAGTTTGTCCCGGGCAACCGGCTTGGTCAGGAAATCCACTGCCCCAGCCTTGATTGCGCGAACACTCATAGGAATGTTGCCATGACCGGTCAGGAACACGATGGGGAGATGCAAGCCTCGCTTGAACATTTCCTCATGCAACTGCATGCCACCCATGCCAGTCATTTTCACATCAATAATGGCGCATCCACTATAATCCGCCGGATCGGACGCTAGAAATGCCTCCGCACTGTCGAATCCTACAACCTGAAAATCATCCTGTTCCATCATCAATGACAATGAATCCCTGACTGCGGGTTCGTCATCGATAATATAGACATTTTTTAGCGCGGAGGTCATCACAGTGCTTCACGTTCGGGAAAAAATCCGTCCAAGAGATAACTCAATGAAATTCCTATCAACTTCAAAGGCGTCGAAAATTTCGATTTGATTATCCTGCAAAAGTAAACCGGGCGATCTACGTGTTCGCACGGATATGTTCCCGCTAAAGATCCTTGTAAATTACGCATCACCGGCGACAAATGCGTTTATCCATATTCGTAATATTGTATCTACCCCCCCCAGATGCAATTTGATTGTCGCCGGTTTTTTTTACACGTTCTTTTGCCCCTTGCGGCTTACCTTGAAACCACACCTCGTAGTGTATCCAGCAAAATTTTCAGATCAGAATTTGCCGTCAATGGATTCATGACAGTTGCACGCAACCAGATGCTGCCATGAACGCTGGTCTGTGTCAGATGAAAGGCACCACTCTGCACCAGAGAATTGCGCAGAGTTGCCTGATGTTGATTGAGTACTTCTGGCTCCATCACTGACTTTGGCAAGTGGCGAAAGCAGACGATGTTGGTTTGAGGCCTCATCAGCAATTCAAAATCAAGCGTAGCCGTTATCATTTCCGCCAGAACTTTAGCCGTCTGGAACACATGCGCAACCAACGCGCCCAGCTTGTCTGTACCATATAAGGAAAAGGCCGCCCATAATTTCAAGCCCATCATGCGCTTGGTACATTCAAGCGTGCGGTAACTGGTGTTATAGGCTTCATCAATCGCACAGTTACCCTGAAACAGATAGGACGCCTCCTGCGCAAAGGCTGCATAACTGTGGGAGGGATTCCGGAACAGCACGGCCGAAACGGCGGCAGGCATGTATAGCAACTTGTGGCCGTCCCACACCACCGAGTCGGCCAGCGAAATCCCCTGCAACGCCATTCTGTGCTGCTCTGACAACAAGGCTGATGCGCCATGCGCGCCATCGACATGAAACCATAGCTGCTGTTGATGACAGAATTCACCGATTTCTTTAAGCGGGTCAATGCTGCCAGTAGGCGTGCATCCTGCGGTGGCGACCACCACGATGGGTTTATCCCCGCGCGCAATACTTGATTTCCATTGTTGTCTCAGGTCTGACATACGCATGCGGCCCAAAGCATCCGCTGCAACTGGAATCACCGCATCAGTACCTAGCCCCATGATGCCGGCCGCGCGACTAACCGAGTAATGTGCATGCTCACTCGCCAGAATGCGCATTTCTCCTGCCGAGCCGTGACGCCACACGTCATGGCCCGCCATGGATTGACGTGCGGCCAGCAGTGCCGTCAAATTGGCCTGCGCCCCGCCAGACGTCAGAATCCCCTCGGCATTGTCCCACCCTATCAGGGTCGATAACCAGCTTAGCACCTGACGTTCCAGCATGGTGGCGCTCGGGCCGGTTTCATAGACCGCCATTGCCTGATTGGTGAGCGCCGCCACCAGATCACACAGGGCAGCAATAGGTAGTGGTGGCGCTACCTGGTGACCAAGATTTCTGGGGTGATGCACGCGCAGCGTGTTGGCCAGCACCTCCTCACGAATGAAGGAAATCAAACTCTCTGAAGTCAACTCGCCCTGTCGTGGCAAGGATGACTGCCAGCGCAATGACTCCTGCTGTGGCGACTTCCATGCAAGCACCTCGCCTTCCCCTTCCAAGCTGCCATGCAGATATTCGGTCAGCAGCTCGATCAAATCGTGCCCCATACTGCGGAAATTCTCAGCATCAAACATCTCGTTAATGTTATTGAGAGCCATTTATATTCGAGGATATTCGGCACGTGTACTGAACCAGCCTGTCAGGCTCAAGCGCGTGCGTGTCGCCGGCAGAACTTCGTGCCAGAATCGCGTTGACATGAAAATGACCAGAGTGCCGGCGACCGGCATGACATCTCGAAAATTCAGAAAGTCTTCCGCATCGAGGTACAAGCGCAAGGCACCGCCGTCGCTAATCAGCCAATCCTGATTCAGGTACAGGATGCAACTCAAAGTGCGTCTGCCTTCCCGCTGAAACTGGTCCAGATGGCGGCTGTAATGAGAATCGACCGGGTAGACGGCATAATGATGTTCATAATCAAACAATCCCAGGCTCAAGGAACGATTAAGCGCCAAACGAAGTAATTCCAGGCTGTCAGAATAATCTTGCCGTTCACTCGACGCATGACCATCGAGCCAATGAATCTCGTCACCACGTAACGCCACATTATGCAGGAGACCGCTGCCGCGACCTGTTCCGGCATGGTGCATCTGCCCGGTCATCTGGAAAGCCAGAGCCTCTTCGGCCATCCCCGTGATAATTTCTGAGGAAAGGAAATCAGGCACGACTGCGTAACCATTGAATTCCAATTCATCGGCAATAAGCTGGTGCGAATTCGTGCCGGAGATGGTCATCAAAAAAGCCGGTTTAAATGATTCGATGAGTATAAAAGCAAAAAGCCCTCACAAGGAGGGCTTTTGCAATATAAGGAGCCTGGCAGTGACCTACTTTGGCTTCGGCCGGTGCCCTTAACCCTCGCACGGCTCAGATTAGCCTGCGCCGCAACAAGCCCTGCGGGCGTGTTGTCATTCCTCAAGTAGGTACTCGTCACCACTAAAGAAAAAGGCCCCACATGGGGGCCTTTTTCTTTTATAAGGAGCCTGGCAGTGACCTACTTTCGCATGCGAAGAGCATACTATCATCGGCGCGGAGTCGTTTCACGGTCCTGTTCGAAATGGGAAGGGGTGGTTCCAACTCGCTATGGCCGCCAGGCATAAACGGTAAAGTAGTTGATAGTAGCTAGTTGATAGCTATAAGCAACCACATAAAAGCAGAAGAAGTAAAGATGGGTATTTTGATTGCTGCTTTAGAACACCTTGAAACAGATGTTAGTTGCGAGTCGTTAGCTACTAGTTAAGACGTTGTTAGTATTAAACTAACGACTACAAACTAGCGACTACCGACTGCCGTTACAAGTTTCAAAGTTATAGGATCAAGCCTCACGAGCAATTAGTATCGGTCAGCTTAACGCATTACTGCGCTTCCACATCCGACCTATCAACGTCCTGGTCTCGAACGACTCTTTAGGGGGGTCAAGCCCCCGGGAAATATCATCTTAAGGCGAGTTTCACGCTTAGATGCTTTCAGCGTTTATCTCTTCCGGATTTAGCTACCCGGCTATGCCACTGGCGTGACAACCGGTCCACCAGAGATCCGTCCACT
>CAIJXJ010000101.1 GCA_903824575.1 uncultured Methylobacillus sp. | reverse complement strand
TGAGGACTGCATTTTTAAATGTCGTAGCGCATCGTGCGATATGACGTTCCAGAGATTTTTGCGTTGCACCTTGAAGAACTAATGTATTAAAACCAATCGGCGCATCAGTCGTAGGTTGATGCATAAATTCTGCGGTATATAGATGTGAAAATTCTAGGGTAATTACAGCGCCCCTCTCATTTTTGTCCACCATTTCAACTTCGAACGCTTCATCCAAAAAATTCTGGCCATAAAAAATTTCTGCCTGATTGAATACAGATTCAAGTTGATCTTCGAACTCTAGGGCAGGAGTGATTTTTGGCGCACGAACCAAACGCTTGAACAGGTAATCCAGAGCATCAGATGTATTGCCATATCCTTCAGTCAAATCGATTACACCCTCGCTTGTAGCAACCAGCCCAGAATTATTTTTTGCAAGCCGGGCGATAGCATCATCAAATTGTTCGACCACACGAATATTGGCAAGAGAACGAAACCATTCAATCCACTCGCGATATACCCATATACTATCCCGTGCTTTGGACGACAGTGACTTAAAATGACTTGAAATCAGTCTGTAACCATCCATACCCAATGCTCTGTAGTGACCGCGCCCGCCATGATAAGCAAGGATGGCAACGTTTCTACCTTCGGACAGAAGTGGGTCATCGATATATTGGACGACATGGAAGCGCAGACTCAACGCCATGATTTTATTTTCGTTATATTACTGGAGATAATCTGAGACAGATGCAACTTGCGTTTGCAGAGCGCAGCCGCAAGGTTGCCTTGCATGTCGAGAGTCACCGTTCTGAGTGGGCGTTTGAGTTCGCAGCACTCACGAATCATCACGTCATCGACTTGAAAAATACGTTCAGCCCATTTTTTAACTAATGCGCCGGAAACAAATCCATAAAACGGATGATTCAGTACAATCAAATCAGGTTTCGCCAGCCTTTCGATGCTCATCATCGGATCGTTTTCCACGCCAAGCAATCCGTGTTCGTGATCAAAGCCTTGGAAAATCGGGAGGTGTGGCGTGACTAGGCTGACCTTGATGTTGCTACCTCTATCCCAATTTCCGATAAAAATATCGAACACAACAAGCGCAGCGGCTTCATCGGCATAATGAGATGCGGCATTCTCGAACTGGGGTGGCAACAAATCGGGTAGACGCAAACCGGGTGCACCTAATTCGATACTGGCATAGCTTTCGCCTCCGCTGGTCGTAGTGAGTACGCCGCTCGCCACAGGAATATGAAAGGTTTGCGCCAAACGCAATGCAACAAGCTCGCTGTAAACGCAGAAAGGAGATTCAGCGCTGTCAAATTTGAGAATCGCGTCCAGTGAACACGCCACTGGCGCAGTAATGCCGGAAAATGATTTTTTACGGATGCTGCGAATTTTGTAGTTGGCGGTCATGCCATTAATAGCTTTTATGTGAAGAATTTATTGATATCTTCACATATTATACCGTGGTTGAACTACATATTACGGCATCCAAGCCTCACCTAACGCTTGAGCCTGCTGTAAAATCAATTGCACGGCAGCGTCCTGCTGGTCTGGCGGGTACTTATACTTACGCAAGATACGTTTGACCATCAACCGCAACTTGGCACGCACACCCTCGCGTTGCGACCAGTCCACCGTCAAATTTTTGCGCAGGCTTTCCGTCAGCTCATGGGCAATCTTCTTCATGGTCTCATCGCTGAGTTCCCGCACGGCAGATTCGTTATCGGCAAGGGCGTCGTAGAAACGAATTTCATCCTCGGTCAGCCCTAACTCATCACCTCGACTTGCGACAGCACGGAACTTCTTCGCCATCTCGATCAGCTCTTCGATGACCTGAGCAGTTTCAATGGCACGGTTCTGATAGCGCTTGATGACATTACCCAGCAACTCAGAAAATTTCTTTTCCTGCACCACGTTGCTCATAAAACGGCTCTTAATTTCACTTTCTAGTAGTCGCTCCAGCAATTCCACCGCAAGGTTGCGCTCAGGCAGGTTACGCACATCAGCAAGGAAGGCATCGTCCAGAATACCGATATTGGGTTTATCCAGTCCCACGGCATCAAAGATATCCACGACTTCTTCCGAGACCACCGCACTATTAATAATTTGCCGGATAGCCAGCTCACGTTCCTCATCGGTGCGTTTTTTCTGGCTAATATCACGCTTGGTCAGGATCACTTTTACCGCTTGGAAAAATGCCACCTCCTCACGTACCGCCTTAGCTTCGTCCAGCGTGCAGCACAGGGAGAATGCCTTGCTCATTGCCAGTGCTACATCTGCAAACCGCTTCTTGCCGTCTTTCTCTCCCAGCACGTGATTAGCAGCACCCGCCAGACATTTGTGACCTGTCGTAAGAAAGTCACTGTAGTCGAAGCCGTGCAATATGCCTCGCAGTATGTCCAACTTCTCATCAAGAACGGCGTAGGCTTCTGCTGCATCGACCGTGGGTTTACCTCTACCATTGCTGTTGGTGTATTCCTTGAGGGCGGAACGTAGTTCATTGGCAATGCCAATGTAGTCCACCACCAGCCCACCTTGCTTATCTTTGAACACCCGGTTAACACGGGCAATCGCCTGCATCAGATTATGCCCTTTCATGGGCTTATCCACGTATAACGTATGGACGCATGGGGCATCGAATCCCGTCAGCCACATATCCCTGACAATGACCAACCGTAAGGGATCAGCAGGGTCTTTGAATCGCTTCTCCAAGCGTTTCTTGTCCTTGCCGCTGTAGAGGTGTGGACGTAATAACGCCTTATCACTGGCAGAGCCAGTCATCACTATTTTGATCACACCTTTCTCATGGTCGGCGTCGTGCCAATCAGGGCGCAGCTTGATTATTTCGTTGTACAGGTGGACGCAAATATCACGGCTCATGGCAACCACCATAGCTTTTCCAGTCTGTGCCTTACTGCGTTCCTCGAAATGAGCAACCAAATCAGCAGCCACACTGACAATACGTGGTTCAGCACCTACCACTTTCTCCAGTGCCGCCCAGCGGCTTTTAAGCACTGCCTGTTGACTATCTTCCTCGCCCTCCGCCAGCTCATCCACCTCAGTATCAATGAGCGACAAATCCACTGCATTCAGGGATAGCTTGGCAAGGCGTGACTCAAAGTAAATGGCAACCGTTGCACCATCTTCCTTAGCTTGCTGCATGTCATAGATACTAATGTATTCCCCGAATACCGACCGCGTATCCCTATCCTCAGACGACACAGGCGTACCCGTGAATGCCACAAAGGTCGCATTAGGCAGCGCATCTCGTAAATGTTGAGCATAGCCGACCTGGTAGGTCTCATGACCGGGTTTGCCCTTGAGTTTTGCCTCGAAGCCGTATTGTGTGCGATGTGCCTCGTCGGCAATCACCACGATATTGTGGCGGTCGGATAACACGGGGAAGGTATCTTCATCTTCACCCGGCATGAACTTCTGGATTGTGGCAAATACGATACCACCGGAGGGGCGATTGCTTAGCTTGGCACGTAAATCCTGTCGGGTCTTCACCTGTACAGGCTGCTCACGCAACAAGTCCTGAGCCAGTGAGAAGACCCCGAATAATTGTCCGTCCAGATCGTTGCGATCAGTTATCACCACGATGGTCGGATTTTCCATTGCGGATTCCTGCATCACACGTGCGGCAAAGCAGGTCATGGTGATACTCTTGCCGCTGCCCTGTGTATGCCAAACCACGCCGCCCTTCTGAGTGCCGCCCGGAGCGGATGACAAGACCGCCTGTGTGATAGCAGCACGCACCGCATGGAACTGGTGATAACCGGCAATTTTCTTGATCAGTGTCCCATCATCCTCAAATAGGACAAAGAAGCGCAGGTAATCCAACAGGTTGGCAGGAGCCAACAATCCACGCACCATCGTTTCCAGTTCGTTGAATTGACCAAGCGGGTCTAACGCTACACCATCTATCGTGCGCCATTGCATAAACCACTCAGCATTACTCGACAGGCTACCAAAGCGAGCTTCGCTACCATCAGAGATCACCAGCACCTCGTTGTATTGGAATACATCGGGAATCTGTTCCTTGTAGGTCTGTATCTGGTCATAGGCTTTCCAGATGTCGGCGGCTTCGTCAGCAGGATTTTTGAGTTCCAGTAACACCAACGGTAGACCATTCACGAACAGGATGATGTCCGGGCGGCGGGTGTGGTGTGCGCCTTTGATTGAGAATTGGTTAATCGCCAGCCACTCGTTCTGAGCCGGTGTCGTCCAATCAACTAGGCGCACAAAGTCGCCTGGCGTCTCGTTATCCTTCTGATACTGGACAGGTACACCCGTGATCAGTAATCGGTGAAAATGGCGGTTGGCTGATAACAATACAGGGATGCCCAAATCCACCACCTGCTTGATCGCATCTTCACGAGCTGCGACAGGAATATTGGGATTGAGTTTATTGACCGCAGCGCGCAGCCGTTCTACCAGCACTACCTGCTGATAGTTGGTACGTTCCGAATTATCACCATCAGGGGAAATATCTATACCATACAGCACCGAATAACCAACATCAGCCAGCCAGCTTAGGGTTTCTTGTTCGAGTTGGTCTTCGGTCATGTTATAAACTCATTCTGCTCGACTCG
>CAIJXJ010000100.1 GCA_903824575.1 uncultured Methylobacillus sp. | reverse complement strand
GTAATATTTTTTGTTGGTTTAAGCGTAATTCCGGCACTGGTGGCAATTATCATGGCCAACGCAATCAACCAAATTTCTAAAGATAAAGATTTCATTTTCTCGAATTTCTATCCGTAATCGACTTCATTTGCGCCGAGTTTTAAATTCTCTAGCACTACAATTTTCAAAATACTGTAAAGCCGAACCTACTCCCAAGTCCTATTGGGCTGACGCTGTCTGCACAATTGGCGAGTATTCACGATCAAAAGCCATTCAGGCATATGGTTGTGTCTACCCAACATAACAAAATATTTTTTTAATTACGGTGTCTCTCGCCTGGGAATCAGACGACTCAAGCCATGATGCTGTTGAATATACGCTAGCAAGGTATTTACTCCCTCATTTACTCACTCAGATAGCGACTCACCCTGTTTGGTCTGATTATGCAAGTCATCAAGAATGATGGAACCTTGTTTGGATCTCTCGTTGCATCCCCATCAATAAAAGTTCGACCGTCGATTACGCCAGCGCATTTCACCAACTTGTAGCGCCGAATCCACCCCCATGATTAGCGTCAGCGCCACGACGAACAATACCATGCCGGCAAAGCCGTGGACAAAGCCTTGGCCGACTTCATCGCCAAAGTAGAAGGTGATCAGGGTCAGGGCCATGACGCGGATGACGTTGGCGGTAAAGGAGATCGGCACGATGAGGATAGCGAGGGTGATATTACGGAAGAGGGAGTCGTGCTTGACCAGGTTGAGGTAGAGCAATCCCAAGGCTTCGAGTGAGATGAGGGTATGCATACCGGCGCAGGCATCGGCGACCAGAAGTTGGTATTGACCAATTTGCAGAATCACGCCGGTACGGGAGATGGGGAAATCGAACCAGTAGAGGACATTTTCGGCGACATAGGAGACGGCCATCTTCATCGGCATCGTGACGGCACTCACAACGGGGCCCGGCAGCGGAATCAGGAACAGAATGAAAAACAGCGGGAACCATAGGGCACGCACGGCGCGCCAACCCCTGGTGAGCAAGAGGATACCGGTAAATACCGGGATTTGCGAGCCGAGGTCCAGGATGGTGATGTCTTGCGAGCGGCCAACGATGTAGCAGAGAAGGCCGAATAGCAAGAGTGTCCATCCGAGGATGGGGTTAGTTTTAGGGGCACGCTGAGGCACACCCTCACCCCAACCCTCAACCGACGAGGGGGAATTTGTGGCTTGCAGATGATGGCGATTCTGCCAGACGAGGAAGAGGGCGACGGCCAGGACGAGTGGTCCATGCGCCTGATCCTCAGAACCCCACAGGCCGGTGGCGACGGCATAATAAGTCGGCGCATACAAAGCGATGAGGCCAATGAGAATTGGCCCCCATTGGCGGAGCCATGGGGGAGGGGATTTAAGGTTCAATATAGAAGATGCTAGTGGCATGGATTTAGTGACTATGGGAAATCTAGGCGGCGGCGTCCATCATGAAATATTTATCGATCTGATTCAGATAAAGATCCATCATAGGAAAGCATAGATCGTAATCTCCCCATACAAGCTCACCATGCTCAATCCTGAACGAAGAAAAGTGTGCGTGATCAAGGTAAGCTCGAATCTCCGGGTGCTGCGATTTTGATAAAAAATGCTTAAAGTCCACGCGCTGCGTCGTGCCATCATCAAAGTCTATTTGGAGCACGTAGTCATCCAATACCGTTGCAGTAATGATGTTGATTATTTTGGTGGTCATCTCTAAAGTCTGGATCAAGATTCAAGTTAAAAAGTTCAAGTTAAAAGGTTTAAGTGGTAGGGCGCAATAAGCGCAGTGCATTGCGCCGCATGACGAACTCCTGCGAAAATCATGTCGCTAACAAAAATAGAGCTAGAGTCCATGTGCTTACTTATTCGTGATCACTCTCCCATGTTGTTCGGCGCAATGCGCTGCGCCCTTCGACAAGCTCAGGACTAACTTATTGCGCCCTACTCGATTGGCTGGTGGCACGGGGTTAGTGCAATCATAAGGTTACAAGCGTTAACATTCGTACCAATCAGCGGCTATTGATGAAGGGCTCACTTTTTTACCTGCGATGTTTAAACTTTGGGTGCTGTCGTTGTTTTTTTTGGCCAGCGACCCATTGGACCTGCCGGAACTTATTTATACAGCATCATATACGAACCTTGGTTTTCATATCAAGCGAATTGACGCCTATTCGTTCGGAACATTTTTTGATGGCAAAGAAAAGCTCTTGAATCTACTTGGAAGCCTTTTCCTACTCTTCAAGCTGTGGAATAGATACCCCCATGGCATCGGCCAGTTTTCTAAGCGTCGCCTTCCGTGGCTTTCCTTCCCCGCGCTCAAGACGCGCAAGTGCGGACTGCTTCATGCCAGCAAGAGATGCAACGGAATCTTGAGTCATGCTTAGATACTCTCGCCATGCCTTTATCAGCGGAACGTCATGCATCACGTTGGCCTCGACAACTTCTTGAGGGATAGCATTTTCAATGGTGATGTGATCAAGCATTGGCCTTACTCGCTGAAACTCAGCAAAAGGAACCAGCACGAAAGCAGGCACGCCGTCATGCAGAATTGTTTGGTATTCAGTAGGTGTTTTCATGGCGCTTTTTGACCCCTTCAATGCTTACCACTTCAATGGTATCAATCACGTTGAATAAAACCCTGTAATTTCCAAACTGAAAAGGGGTCAGACCCATTTATTTTTACTCCGAAGTTAACGATTCCATGATCGTAGTTGAGTTAAGACCAAACTGTTTTCTCCTTCGATCACTGACAAGACTTGACGAAATATATTCGTCTTGGTATAAACATCTATGGTTCGAGTTCCTGTCAGTATGTTGCGTGAAAAACCTCTGCATTGGGTATCCTCAGCAAAAAAAGACTACCTGGATTTTCCCGTTGAGGTGCAGAACGATATGGGCTATGCCTTGGGTTTGGCACAACTTGGTGCCAAGCATCCCAAAGCCAAGCCATGGAAAGGTGAAGGACCTGGTGTTTTTGAGATCGTGGAGGATTCTCGGGGCGACACATTCCGTGCCGTTTATACCGTGCGCTTTGCCGATGTGGTGTATGTTCTGCACGCCTTCCAGAAGAAATCAAAGGCGGGTATCAAGACTCCGAAGGACGATGTGAACCTGATTGCGGAGCGTCTTAAGCGCGCCATGGAAGATTATGAGAGGAGCCGTACAGCATGAGTACCGTTATACATGGCACTGATAACGTATTTGCCGACCTTGGCTATGAAGATGCCGCCGAACGACAAACCAAGACGCGTTTGGCACTGGCCGTTAATGAGCTGCTGACGAGTCGCAAGTTGAAGCAGCGTGAAATCGCTGTCCTGCTGACCATCCCGCAACCCAAAGTTTCCGCATTAATCAATTACCGGCTAGATCAGTTTTCGGTCGAACGATTGATGGAATTCTTGACGGCGCTTGATCAGGACGTAGAAATCATCATTCGCCCGCGGGTTAATCCCGTTGGCGCCGGGCATATTTCCGTACAGGCGTTGCCCTAGCCGCGTTAGTAACATCGGCAAAGGTGTTGAGATTATCGATACCGGGGTGCCGCTGATTTACAACGACCTGAAAAGCCTTGGCGTCGATCCGGGCGATGAGTCTATCCGCCGTGTCATCAATAAGTATGAGGAAGAAACCAGTGGTTTGTACGCACTAATGGTGTCAGAGGATGATAAGTTTATGCGCACCGCTGATCCGTTTGGTCACACATACATAATGACAACGCGTCCATTCCTTCAGGAGCTTGAATCACGGCATGTTATTGACGATGCGGAAAGTATCATGATTAAGGCTGAAGAGAATGCCATTGCCGCCGGCGAACCACCAGGGCGAGGTCAATTCGATAGAAAACGTGAATGGTACATTCCCCCAGGAAAAAATAAACTGGCAAAGCCATTTTAGTTGCAGGCGACGAATTAACTAAAGTTCATCAACCGCCCACAGAAAAGTCCGGAGTGTAAAAGTCCTGGTAGCTACTAAGAAATAGGCTTACCCACAGAAAATCCGCAATCCTTACGCGAATCAGCGGTTCACAAAAATAGAGTGGGCATCCATGTGCTGACCAATTGTGATCACTCTCCCATGTGGTTCGGCACAATGCGCTTGGCTTATTGCGCCCTACCTATGTTCTAAAAATCATTGATGACGGCACCGACGACTCGGGCGCCGGTGACGGTGATCTGGTCGCGGGCTTCGGCGAGGTTGGACAGGCGGGTGTGGTTGAGGCGGGAAACCAGCAGAGCGCCGCCACAGCGGGCAACGGTGGCTTGGGCGGCGGCGGTTAGCGTGGCGGGGGTGGTGTCAACCAGGACGATGTCGTAGATGCCAACGGCTTGCGCCATGAAGTCGGTGAAGCTTGAACGGCTCAGGAGTTCCTGCGGATTGGGCGGGATGGTACCGGCGCCCAGCACTGAGAGATCGACAAACGAGGTCACGCGGGTGGCAACACTGATGTCGGCACGACCGGCCAGGATGTCGGACAGGCCACGGCTTTCCTGCAGGTTGAAGATCTGGTGTTGGCGCGGTTTGCGCAGATTAGCATCAACCAACAAGGTGTGTTCACCTAGTTGGGAGAACACCACCGCCAGGTTTGCCGCGAGGTGGCTGCTACCCTCGCCGGCGAATGCACTCACAATGGAGAGTGACTTGAATCCCTCTGCAAACCAGCGCAGCATAAGTTGACCGCGCAAGGCACGCAAGGCTTCCACCTGCTGGGTAAAGGGCTCATAGGCGGCGACCAGTTCGGGACTGAATCCACCTTCGCCCGGTTGCAAATAAGGGTAGTCGAACTGCAGGGCGAGCACCTGGCGAATGTCGGCCTCGGTGATCAGCCCCAGACGGATGGCGGCATCGCCGAAGCGCAGGCCTAACTCCTGCTGTGCGTGCACAATCTTGTCGGAGTCGGCTGGGGTAATCTTGCCCAGTTGCAGCAGCAGACGGCCAATATTGCCGGTTCCCTGTGGTGCTGGGGTCGTGGAGGTTGTAGTGTTTTGCATTATCGTGCTCCACCTGTCAGCTGGAATAAGTGGCGTTTCAGACGGCGCTTGATCGCGCCGAGACGTGCGCCGGCGACGGCAGGCGGCTTGCCGTCGATGACGGCAAACACCGGCACTTCAAGCAATTCGCTGATGTCCTCGCGACTGCGCACGCGCCGGTCCATCATTTCGGCCAGCAATCCAAAACCAACCCCCAGCATGGCGCCGAGGAAGATCGATAACAGTGTATTCAGCAAGATTCTCGGACGGGATGGCTCGTTCGGCGGAATGGCTGTATTGAGCACCGCGACATCCGCCTGATTGCCGTTACTTTCCAGCGACGTCTGGGTAAAACGCTGGCTGACGGCGTCCATCGCATGCTGGGCGTTGTCAACATCGCGCTGCAGCACCGAGAGTTCATCGCGTGACAGGTTGAGCTCTAGCACGCGCGCCTTCTGTTTCGCCAGTGCCGCCCTGATTTCAGATTCACGTTGCTGATTGATCCGTGCCGTGCCGCCAATACTGCTAGTGGCCTTGCGAGTCTCCTCCGTCAACTGGCTCTTCAGTTTTTCCAGTTCCGCCTGCATAGCCATATAGTTGGGGTGGCTCTGGCCGACACGCTGTGACAATTCAGACAACTTGGACTCGGCCTGCGACACCTGAATCTTCAGGTTCTGCACCACAGGATTGGCGGCGACATCGGGCGATTCTTCTCCATTGCCATGCGTGCTTTGCTGGCGCGAAGCCGAATCAAAGGCCAGCGATTGCACCATCACCAGTTGAGAGGACAGGTCATTGAGGCGGGCATTTTCCACATCCAATATCCCCACGCCTCCTGTGCCAACGCTGCCGGTGAGGCCTTTTTCCTGTTGATATTTCGATATCTTGGTTTGAGCTTTTTCCAGATTGGCGCGAAGTTGCTTGGTCTGCTCGTTCAAAAACTCAGCAGCCTTCTGCGAAGGCTCGATCTTGAGCTGTAGGCTGGTCTGCTGGTAGGCCTCGGCAAAGGCATTGGCAACGGCTGCGGCAAAATTTGGATCCGCCCCGCCGTAGTTAATATCCAGCACGCTACTCTCACGCGAAGGCTTGACATCGAGTTTCTTCAACAGACGCTCGGCCAACCATACGTGGATGTCGCCCACGCCATCGGTGTCATCCTGAAAATCTTCCTTCACTTGAGCATTTTCAGTAAATTTCAGCTTATCAATCACCTTGAAAACTACAGCCTGACTGGTGATGATGTCGACCTGGGTCGCGATATAACCTGGCATCAACAGCGCCGGCAAAGACATGCCGGTGACCGGGTCAATGCCCTTGGAATTGAACACGAGCGTGGTGGTCGCGGTATAGGTCTTGGGAAGAACCAGACTAAGCACTAGCGTGGTAGTCACGATAACGCCAAATGTCGTCAGGATGACACGGGAGCGCGCGCGCAGGATGAGCAGGAATTGGAGGAAGTTCATTAGAACAGGCTTTCTTGAACGTAGAGCACATCATCCGCCTGCACCGGGTCGGTCAGGGCGGGAGAGATTTTTTCCACCACGCCGGCAGCGTTGCGCCGGTGCAGCTTGATGCCGCGCTGGGTGCCGCGCGGTGTCGGACCGCCCCCTTCAGCCAGCACCTGCATCACGGTCATGTTGCGTTCGAGACGGAAGAAACCGGGGCGTTGCACTTCGCCGTAGATGTAAACCATGGGCATGCGCGGGACATAGATCATGTCGCCGCTCACGAGTTCGATGTTGGCACTGTTGTCGCCGGTACGGAACAGGGTGTCGACATCGACATCGAAATGGTTGATCTTGCCGTCGCGCACGGTGGTCACGGTAACAGTGTCTGATCCGGTCGTCGGCACGATGCCGCCGGCCATGCTGAGGAAGTCGGCGACGGTGCGCACACTACCGACTACGGAATACTTGCCGGGGCGCAATACCTGGCCCATGACAGCGACATCGTGTGCGTGCACGTAGATGATGTCGCCGCCGGCAATGGCGACATTCTGTTCGGCGTCCCCCTTGTCGATGACACGACCGAGGTCATATTCCTTCTTCCCATTCTTGCCAACGATGGTGACGAGATCGGAGCCGTCCGGCGTGGCGCCGCCCGCTTGCGCCAGTATCTCGGCGAGGCTGGTAGCACGGTCGAGCGGATAACGTCCTGGCTT
>CAIJXJ010000099.1 GCA_903824575.1 uncultured Methylobacillus sp. | reverse complement strand
TTATTGAATGTAAACAAATATCAATCTGCAGGGGCTGAAAAAATGCGCAAGAAACGCTCTATCCAAATGTGTATATCCGATATCCTGGCCAATCACGAGATTGGTTGCGAACTGGGTAAAATATCGAAATGGCTAGATGCACACACTGAAGTATTGGATTGGGCTGAGGCTGATATTCAGCGGGAAAATTTGAAAGAGACAGGACGCTCTGGACCGACGATCGAATCTATCTTGAGAGCAGGAATACTTTTGAGATACAGGCAATGGACATATGAAGAATTGGCATTTAATTTGATGGACTCTGAAGTCAATTTTGGATTCGCGAGGTTACCGCGTGGCTTGTACCCAAAAGCATCAGCGTTACAGGGTGCGATCAGTTTGGTCAAAGCTGAGACCTGGGAACGTATCATGCAATTGCATGTGTTGGATGCAATGGATAAGAAGGTAGAGAGTACCAAGGTGGTTCGAATCGACAGTACGGTAACTGATAGTCCGATTCTTGCAACATGGGACAGCACCTTGTTGGCTGATGCTGTTCGTGTCATGGATCGACTGATGAAGGAAGCACGGGAACGTAACCCAGGGATAGCGTATTCATGTCATCAGCGCGTAGTGAAGAAAACGGCGATGGCAATACGCAATGCCAGAGGGGAAGAGAACAGGATATTTAATTATCGTAAATTAATCAAATATGTACGTAAAACACTAAGCATCTTGAAAGACACGTTGCAGTCGCAAAATGTAGTTGACTGGAAAAATTGGATCGCACAGGCTAATCATTATATCCCATTGATTGAGAAGATAATTAGCCAATCTGAGCGCAGGGTGATCAAGGGGGAACAAGTACCGGTAGCAGAAAAGGTGGTTAGTTTATTTGAGTCACATACGGATATTATCGTTAAAGCTAAACGTGAAACCCAGTATGGCCACAAGATCAATTTGAGTAGTGGTAAAAATGGCATGATATTGGATGTTGTTATCGAGTCCGGTAATCCGGCAGACAGCAGTCGTTTATTGCCGATGGTAAAAAGATTGCAAGAGATTTATGGACAACTGCCGCAGCAAGTGGCGGCTGATGCGGGTTATGCCAGCAAGGAAAATATCGTTGAAGCCAAGGCACTTGGTGTTAAAAAAGTTGGATTGCCCAAAAAGAGAGGGATGAAGATTGAAGATATGACCGGAAGTGAATGGATCTACAAAAAACTTAAACGTTTTCGTGCCGGTATTGAAGGCAACATCTCCAATCTTAAACGCTCTTTGGGACTTGATCGCTGCACATGGAAAGGACTTGAGCATTTTAAGACTTACGTGATGTCATCAGTGCTGGCATACAACCTGCAAAAATTTGCGCGACTTTCGCTATAACGCGGCAAAATAACGGGGTCAGGTCTAGCATTGTTGGATGTGCATCATTGCTAGACCTGACCCCGTTAGTATCCCCGTTAGTATCCCAGCGGAGATAGGTACTGCAACAGTGCGTCATCGATGCCTTGACCGTGTTGGCGAAAGGCGTTCGCTGCCCGTTCCAGATAGGGTTTGGGCTTACAACCCCTATCAAAGAAACATGCCTCTCACAAACGAGGGGTTTTGAGAAGTCACGCCAAGCCGCCGATGTGGAACGTAAATCAAGGCATTGAGATTCTCGAAAATAGTTCTTGAAATGTTATTCTCAACAACATACCATTTCAATGAGTTTCGATAATGAAAGATGTTCATGCGCCCCTCAATTGTGCTTGACCTCAAGCAAAGTGCCGTCCGTGAAGCGGCGAGCCGTTTTCGCACAGCGAACCCACGCATCTTCGGCTCGGTACTCCACGGTACCGACCAGGACGGTAGCGACCTCGATCTGCTGGTCGATGCGTTACCCGGCACAACGTTGTTCGACCTTGGTAGTCTGCAAGTTGAGCTGGAGGCTCTGCTTGGCATCCATGTTGATCTGTTGACCCCCGGCGATCTTTCACCGAAGTTCCGCGCCAAGGTGCTCGCGGAAGCGCAACCGGTATGAGCGACAACCGTCTTACGGACTACCTTGAACATATGCAGCAGGCTGCAACGGATGCATGCACCTTCGTTGAAGGGTTGGGTAAAGCCAATTTCCTTGAGGACAAG
>CAIJXJ010000098.1 GCA_903824575.1 uncultured Methylobacillus sp. | reverse complement strand
AGGAAATCTTCAAGGATAACAAGGTTCTCTTCACTGAGTTTATCAGCCCGATGGATACGAATCAGGCGCTTGGATGCAAGCGCGGGAAGGGAAAGAAGCGCGATTGCCAGGAAACGGGGGATAAGTGACATGGTGACTACCGCGCAGACATGATCATTCTGACTCGATCCGTGTAATCAGACAGGACACTGCCGGACGGGTCTTTAACGATAGCCGCGCTATTGAGCAGAACACACCCGCACTCGGCGGATACCTTACCCAAGGCCAAATCCAGATTCTTGCCAAACAAGGTAGCCGATGCGATCAGTGCCTTCTGTGCCGCCTCGTCCATGCCGGGCTTTACCTGCGATTCAAGCTGCTTCTGCTGTGCCTGAAGGATGCTCAACACATCAACCTTGCCGATGCGCTGCGCGGGGTGGTAATGCAGCCATGCCAACATAAAAAAGATGGAAACAAGGGTTGATATTAACCCGGTTGCGAAATATTTCATCCTCCATTCCCTCCCTGTCATTGACCATTCAAAATGGCATTGATCGCCGCTGTCGTCGTCATGCCGCGCTCACGCATCTGACGGATTTTCTCGAAATCCTGTGCGCGGGTAGAAAATAGCATCATAGTGAACTTGTCCAGCATCAAACGCCCCAAACCCGACCCCATGGGGCCATGCACATAGATTTCAGAGAAATTACCGTGATCGGTCGTTATTGACGCAAGCAATCGCTTCATCCACTCGTTGAGCGTCAGTTTGCCCTCCCTGGCGAATCGCTCGATGTTTTCCGACTTCTGGCGCAACAGGAACAACCAGTCGGCGTTATTGATGGTCGCCTTGGTAGCCTCGGTCTTGTAGTAATCCTCGACGGATTGCGTAATTGTCCCGAACGCACCGCCGTACTTTCTGGCACGACGATAGCCGGATTCGATGAATTTCCCGCTCGATCCGCCGCCCATCAAGTCCCATGCCTCGTCGATGATGACGATCTTGCGCGAAGAGCGGTCAAGATACATTTCCGTCGTGATGCGGTACATCATGATTTGCATGACCACGGCCTGCAAGTTCTTCTTGTTCTTGAGTTCTTCGAGTTCCAGCACGATGAACGGGTTGGAAAAGTCAATATTGGCCTCCCCCTCGAAATAGTGACCGTACATGCCGTGTTTGGTGAACGGCTCCAGGGCCACGGCCATGCGTGCGATTTCTGGTTCATGTTCGCCATCGACATGCAGCTTTCCAGTCATCAGAAAATCGTACAGGTCGGTCATGGTCATGGCACGCCCCTTATCCCTGAATACCTGGGTGATTGCCGAACCGAGTGCGCCATAACAGAAATTGTTGAGTTCCTCCTTCGGGCTGACCATCAATTCGACCAGGGGCAGGAGCATTTCAAAGTCTTCGGCAAAATCCGTCACCATCGAGAACGGATTCAGACACATCGAACCAGACTCGTCGCCGGAAAAAACCATGAATTCGCCGTCCATGAGCTCGCACAGATTCATGTAACTGCGACCAACGTCTATGATCCAGACCTTGGCACCTGAAGCGCGGTAACGGAAGGCCAGTTCGTTCACAAAGACGGATTTACCTGAACCGGAAAGTGCTGCGACCGCGAAATTGTAATTGCCGCCCGTATTGTCAAACAGATCGAAGCCGAAAGGCTGTCCACGCCGACCATGCAACGTGATTAGCGGCGTCTTTGTTCCCTTCCATTCCGCAAGCAAGGGGGATGTCATGACGGCGTTATCCACTGTCTTCACCTGTGCTCGTCCGAAAGTCATCAAATCCTTCTGCATTGCGGGTGTCAGGGTAATCGGCATCGCTGCGACAAAGCCCTGTATCTGGGTATAGTAGTCCAGGCTCAGGTCATACGCCCTTGCGCGCCAGACAGACCGCAAAGAGCTTTCGGCCTTGGAAGCCTCCTCAGCGCGAGAAATGAGGCATATCTGGTGGTACATGCGCACGGTGCATCGTCCGTCGTCAAACACTTTATTGACATGATCCCAATCGAACTTTCGATCCTGCAAGTCGGGCTGGAATCGCGCCATCACAGAAGCAGACTGCTGTGTTGCCAACGTCAGCACATGTCCTCACCTGGTCCACGGCACCAGCTCTCTGGGTAGCCACCACCTGAAGGGTGCAGTCAGCAGTGATGCCGTAGAAGATGTCTGGAGGGCCTGCGTCAGTAACTACCGGTGTGGGCCCAGGAGT
>CAIJXJ010000097.1 GCA_903824575.1 uncultured Methylobacillus sp. | reverse complement strand
CTTCGATTTATGGCGAAATAAACCCCATAAAACGTTGAATTATGCTTCTGTTTCATAGGGAGATTTGGTAAAATACGGCATGCTCGAAACCGCCGAGAAATCATCTGTTTTACCCTCTGGATTCACGCTTCCAGAGATCACTTTACCTGATGTGTTACCGACCGATGTGGCCGGATTAACAGCACTGCTACATTCGATCGTTCAGACGCACGACGAGTCGAATTTGAAGGCGCTCAACTACATCAATTACCTGTTCGAGCAATTCACCCTGGCGCGCCACCGCATGTTTGGATCAAGCTCAGAGCAAGCATCCGGCCAAGGCCGTTTGTTCGATGAAGCCGAGGCATTGGCCGCAGCGACGACAGCGGCGCAGGATATCGCGGCGTTGCCACCCGAGCCGGTACAGCCCGAAGGCAAGAACAAACCTGCACGCGGCAAGCGCAGCCCCTTGCCGGCAGAATTAAAGCGCGTCGAGATTGTGCATGATGTGCCCGAAGCGGAGCGCACCTGCCCATGTGGCACACCGATGGTGGTGATCGGTCAGGATGTCAGTGAGCAACTCGACATTGTGCCGATGCAAGTACGCGTGCTGCGCCACATCCGCATGCGCTACGGCTGTCCCACCAGTGACCATGCGCCGGTCACCGCTCCGATGCCACCGCAGCCGCTACCCAAGAGCAACGCCAGTCCCGACTTCCTTGCCATGATGCTGACAGTAAAGTTTGTCGATGGTTTGCCACTAACCCGATTTGGCAAAGTGCTGGGACGTCACGGCGTGCCGGTGCCGGATCAGACGTTGGCACGCTGGTCAATCGGATCGGGTCACGCATTTCAGCCACTGCACAACCTGATGAGGGAGACATTATTTGAAGGCTCCGTCCTGCATATTGATGAAACCGTAGTGCAGGTGCTCAAGGAAAAGGGCAAGAAGCCGACCTCCAACTCCTATATGTGGGTACAAACCGGCGGGCCACCAGACAAGCCGGTCGTTATATTCGATTATGATCCCAGTCGTAGCGGAGAAGTACCTGTACGCCTGCTGCGGGACTATCGCGGTTATCTGATGACCGATGGTTATGATGGCTACAACAAGATTGCCGAAACCGAGGGTATCGAGCGCCTCGCTTGCTGGGCGCACGTAAGGAGACGTTTCGTGGATGCCGTCAAAGTGCAGGCCAAGGGTAAACGCGGTCGCGCCGATGAGGCGGTCGCGATGATCGGCAGGCTCTACCGGATTGAACGCGACCACAAGGATGCAACAGACGCAGCGCGCCTGCTGGCACGGCAACAACTCAGCGTGCCGGTACTGGCTGAACTGCATGCGTGGCTGGAGAAAACGCTGCCCGCCGTCACGCCGAAAAGCGCCCTTGGCACCGCGTTGTCCTACATGCGCGATTACTGGAGCATGCTGACGCGCTACACCGAGCGCGGCGATTTACCAATCGACAACAACAGGTGTGAGAACGCGATCCGTCCCTTTGTTGTCGGTCGCCGTGCATGGCTGTTCAGCGATACCCCGGCCGGCGCCAACGCCAGCGCCGTTATCTATTCGCTTGTGGAAACGGCCAAAGCCAATGGATTGGAACCCTACACATGGTTGCGCCGTGTTCTGCGGGATTTGCCTGCCGCAAAGACTGTGGAAGATGTTGAGGCGCTGTTGCCGTGGAATTTGAAATTTGCGGAGGATGACATTCAGTCCGTCTCTATTTCCGCTGGGGCGATGGGCGAGGTATGAGTCGGATATCACTCCAAGCTCTTACCCGGGCAATACAAAAAATCCGTGCGATGAGCATGGGCCAGAAAGAGCAGGTTGCGGACGAATTGTTCCGCGAGCAGCCGAACATGCTCGGCTCATTTCTTGTCCAGAAGCAGATGGGAGTTTCGTTCGAGAAAATGGAGTTTCTGCTGGATATCTTGCTGATTTGCTTCCAGGCCATGAAAGAATCCGGCTTAGATTGGCCGCTGATTACCGAAGACGAACAGGACAAGCAACTGGCCCGTTACGTTGCTTCCGTCAAATTCGGCGAAGACTTGAGCCCATCACTCAACGATCTCGCAATGAAGCAATATATTGAAAACCACCCAGAGCAGTATTTGCTCGCCTTCGTTACCGGAGAAACGACAGACTGGCTAAACCGTATCATTCCTGAACAAACGGATAAATACATCTTGCTAGCCGCCGCGAACTTCGTCAACTGCATCGCCTTCGTTCCAATGCCGCAACTGAAGCATAAAGCGTAATCACAACATAAATCGGATGTGCGCATATTCCTGCGTCAGCATCGGCAGCATATGCTGGAGTTCATGGACCGCTTACACTCATACTGCATCGATGGCAGAAATGGGTGCAGCGTGCGTTGCCTCTACCGGATCTCATATCTTTAAGGGAACAGCCGCGACTATGACAGTTTTCCCGGT
>CAIJXJ010000096.1 GCA_903824575.1 uncultured Methylobacillus sp. | reverse complement strand
GTGCACGCTTCATGCCGCCGGTGGAATTAAGTTTACTCCCAGCCAGCCTGATCCAGCATTTCAAAGGTACTGCAGCAGAATCAATGTTGAGGTTTTTATTGTTCCTTTCCCCGCTAACGGTTGAACGTTTGGTCACGATGAATGAGGGGTGCTAATCACCCGCAGAAGTTGTAAATAGCCAAAATGCCCGAGGGTCAGTAACCTTCAATCCCATAAGCGGTGCCGTCGGCATCGCAGCATGGGAGATACATTTGAGTAATAAATTCGATCCGATCAAGCGTGACCGTTGGGCGCGCTTGCGCTTCAATATCATTGGCCATTTATTGGCAGCGCCGCCAGCACCTGGAAAGTTGCGTGCTGAATTGAAGATACTTGCCATCAAGACATGGCGTCATCCAGAGTCAGCACTCGATATTACATTCAGTTTTTCAAGCATAGAGCGTTGGTATTACGAGGCTCTGCGTGCCAACGATCCGGTTAGCGCCCTGAAGAATCATTTACGCGATGATTTTGGTAAGTTTCGCAGCATTGCACCCAAAGTGATAGTTACACTGACAATCCAGTATCGTGAGCATCCAGGCTGGACCGCCCAACTTCACTATGACAATTTATGCGTAGTTTTCGCGGGTTGTGACACCAAGCTAGCTTCCTATCCAACAATCAGGCGCTATCTCAAGGCACAAGGTATGTTCCGCCAGGCACAACCCAAGCGAGCGACTGCTGGTGCACTTGCCGCACGCGACAGGCTTGAACAGTTTGAGGTGCGCAGCTTTGAGGTCGATCATGTGAGTGCATTATGGCATCTCGATTTCCATCATTGCTCACGCAGCGTGCTGACAAACAAGGGGGTATGGGTAAAACCATTACTAATGTGCGTGCTGGACGACCGATCACGGTTGGTGTGTCATTTGCAATGGTATCTTGATGAAACCGCCGAAAGCCTTATTCATGCGCTGATTCAAGCATTTATGAAGCGCGGATTGCCGCGCGCACTGATGACTGATAATGGCTCGGCCATGGTAGCTGAAGAAACAACGAACGGTCTAGCCAAGCTGGGGGTACTGCACCAGACTACACTTCCATATTCACCATACCAGTATGTGGTGCTCTAAATTATGTGGCGTCCAGATTCAAGATATTGGTTATATATCTGTTTAATCGAATAATTGCCACATAATATTTCGGCTATAGCCCACGCAGAAACTTCATCAATTCTGGCTGTAATCGCCAAGGTGTCGAGGGTTTCCCATCTGCTGCCGGCGTGCATGCAGCCAGTGCACGAGCTTTGGTTTCAAGGTCGGTCTCTGCATAGATGTTGGTCGTGTTAAGAGAGACATGACCCAGCAAAGCACGGACGGTATTGATATCAACGCCGGAGCGTAGCATATGGGTTGCTGAAGTATGACGCACCACGTGTGGGCTGACCCGCTTCTTGCCAAGCGATGGAACTTGTTTGCAAGCTTTCGATGCATAACGTTCAACCAGTGTGTGAATACCGAAACGCGTAATAGGATGACCATTGCGATTCAGGAATAGAAACTGCTCAGGGTCCCGCTGCGCTGCAAGAGTACGCAATTGTTCAATTGTGGTTGGCCACAATGGGCAAATACGCTGCTTATTTCCTTTGCCGGTAATTCTAACGGATTTTGTGTGCCAGTCGATGTTTGCGATTCTGAGTTCGGCAGCCTCACTCGCACGTGCCCCAGAGTTGTAAAGAAACAGTAACATGGCGTAATCGCGCTGCCCTTGAGGCGTCTGGCGATTAGGGGATGCCAAGAGCGCATCCATCTCCTGTTTTTCCAGGTAAGTAATACTGACCTGAGTCGTCTTCTTGAAAGGAATCAGTCGAATCTGCTCGCACCACTCGACATGTTCCGGACTGTTTTCGCCAATAAATCTTGCCAGCGCGTGAACACCGCCGAGGCGTTGATTTCGGGTGGCAGCGAGACAGTGACGCTTCTCCTCCAGATTGGCGAGAAACTGACGAACCATGTCAGCCGACAGATCGGTAACAGTCAGACGGTCAACCGATTTATTGAGTTGATCGCCAACGTAGGGCAAAAGTATAGTCAGCATGTCACGGTAGCTTCTTTGAGTATTGATCGAAAGGTTTCGCTCGTGCACCAGATACTCGAGCAGAAATCGTCGCACCCAAGGGCCAAGCAAGGCATGATCAGTCATGATTGTTCTCCATTGCATAGTGTTCGAAACGAAGGCTCGCCTCATGAAGCAATTCAGGCGTCATCGTTAGGTAGCGCTGTGTAGCCGAAAGATTTACGTGACCGAGATAGGTCGCCAGCTTTGGCAATAAATCATGCATGTCTGCTCCGCTGCGATACCATGCCACGAGGCGGTTAACAGCAAAGGAATGTCGAAAATCATGAAGGCGTGGTTGGTGCCTTTCGTCACCTTCGCGGACAACACCTGCAATAGTGCGCAAGCGTCTAAAAAAGCTTTGGCTCGCTGACTTGCTTAGCGGCGTGCCATTCCGGAAGCAGAAGAACGGTGCATTTGCATCAACGATCTGTCTGTTATTGCGTTTGTCGATGTAATCGATCAGAACTTGTGTCAGATCCTTGCTCAGTGGTACAACGCGGGTCTTGTAGAACTTTGTTCCCCGAACATACAGGATGGCTTGGTTTAAATCAACATCGCCAATATTTAGCGATACAGCTTCGCTGATCCGAAGCCCTGCTCCGTAAAGCAGCAAGAGCAAGGCTTTGTATACGTAGTCGTCGACGGGAACTTTACCGGCACACGCCAATGGGACAGCATTGATCAAGCGTTTAATTTCAGAGTGAGAATAAATATAGGGTACGAATGCTGGGGCATCAAGTCTCGGAATTGTATGAGGCAGAGGTACATTATTGACGAATCCGCGCGCCAAGGCGAAGCGATATAGCCCTGATAGCACATGGTATTTCTTTGCCCAGTATGATGTCACAGGGCCTTTCCCATTGAGGAATACGAGCACAGATTCAGCCTCGATACATGTCAGTTGAACATCGCCAATTGCCCTGCAAAATGATCTGAGCAGGTCATCCTCAGTCTTGAACTTGTGTCCCAAGGCGCGTTTGTGGGAGATATACATGGAAATCAGTATCGAGAGATTCATAGCAATTCCCCTAAATCCAGTTCGGCCACCTGGCGTAGCCCAATCAAATCGACCTTGGTGTAGGTCTGTGTCGAATTGGAGCTGCGGTGACCGAGATGATCACCAATTTGCTTCAGAGAAAAACCCAAAGAGAGCAGATGGCTGGCACAGGCATGACGCAAACAATGCGCCCCGCGTGGCGACAAGGTGAGGCCAATGCTGCTTAAATGGGAATGTGCGATAGGTGTGATGCTTGCAGCCGACAGCGGACGAAAGGGAGCATTGAGCGTCAGGAACAGTGCCCGATGATCGCATTTCGGTCGCACGTAGCGCAGGTAACGCAAAATGGCTTCACCCACGACATGTAGCAATGGATAGCACTGAGTGATACGCTGTTTTGGGCGCGTAACATGTATAATCTCGCCTTCCCAATCCAGATCATCCAATTGCAGCTTGGCTACTTCGCCTCGTCGCAGACCATAAAGCACCAGCAACATCAATATGGCGTGGTCGCGAATATCTGCGGGGTCATCACTGCATGTGCTGGCAAGAAGGCGCTGCACATCTTCCCATCCAGGCCCTTCAGGGATTCCTTCGAGTGCATACAACCGTGGTGAGTCGATGACCGCGGCAATTCCCGGATCACACCAGCCTTGTGATTCGGCGAAGCTAAAGAAACTGCGTATTGAACTGGCCAATGCAGCCAAAGAAGTGCGTTTCCAACCTTGCTTGCCCTTCGATTCAAGGAAAGAATCGACATCAGAAATGGATATTGATTTCAATGAATCTCTGGCTGGATGCAGCCCGCCAAAGAACCAAGCCAGTCGCTCACAACGTGTTGAAATCGTCACTGGCGAGAGGCCGCGTTCTTCGCGCATGTAGCGGGCAAAAATATCAATCTGCTCCGTAAAGATATTCTTTTTCTTTTGGGGTTGCTCCAGGATTCCCATGTACCGCACCCATTCAGTAGCAAAATGGATGAACATTTGGTGCGTTCCCGCAGACTTCGTTGCACGATTAGCCCGACGTTCAAATCGGGTACGTCGATCCACGGCCAATTCAATGTCCTGTATGGTCAGGCTGCCGTCATCGATATCAATGTTATTTGCGACAGCCAGAAGTATCCAGGCGATCTTCTGAAGCATGGAATGTGAGTAACCGACCTTCGCGCAATGCTTAATAAATTCTTCTCTCGCTTCTGCGAGCGGACCTTCACGGTAGCGTGCCAAAACAGCGGGCTGCTTGAAGAGATATTCAATCATGATCGACAACCTCCTTGAATGAGATGGGCTGTCATCATCAACTGAAATCCTAAAAATTATGTGGCGTAAATTTTGCTGAATGCCTTTAAGCGAGAGGGGTACAGGATTGGACGCCACATAATTTAGAGCGCCACATACTGGTATTTATGTGATCAATCACATAAATACCAAAATGCCAAGCAGGAATCCTTCTGGGGTCGCATCGAAGGACGCTTGATGGCGTTGCTCGAAGGCGAACAATCACTGACGCTGGATGCGCTCAATCTGGCCACGCAAGCCTGGACCGAGCAGGAGTATCACCGCACAAAACATACAGAAATCAATGCCACACCGTTGGCGCACTACCTCGCAGGCCCCTCGGTGCGGCGTGACTGCCCCTCCATTGCAACACTGTCGGCTGCGTTCCGTATTGAGGTGGCGCGTAAACAGCGGCGTTCCGATGGCACGGTGAGTCTCGAAGGGGCGCGCTTCGAAATTCCCTCGCGCTACCGTCATCTTGAACGGGTGAGTTTGCAGTATGCCCGCTGGAACCTGACCCGGGTCGATCTGGTCGATCCGCGCACCGGCGCCATTCTGTGTCCGGTAAAGCCGCTGGATAAATCCGCCAATGCCAACGGCCAGCGCAGACGCCTGTCTCCGGCGAACACTGACCTGTCGCCGCTACCGCCCTCAAGCCTGCCCGCGTTGATGACGGAGTTGCTGGCCGACTACGCCGCCACCGGCGTGCCGCCCGCCTATCTACCTACGACCGATAAGGAATCAGCATGAATCAGAAATTACTCGCCCTGTATGGGCTCAAGTGGAATCCCTTCTCGCCGGAACTGCCGGTTGAGGCAATCTATGTGCCGCCCAGGATAGAGAACTTCTGTTGGCGCATTGAGCATGCGCAGATTCGCGAAGGCGGTTTCGCCATGATTCACGGCGATCCGGGTAGTGGCAAAAGCATCGTGTTGCGGCTGCTAGCTGAACGGCTTAAAAAGCTGCCTGATGTGACCGTTGGCGCGATCAATCACCCGCAAAGCAACTTGGCCGATTTCTATCGTGAGCTGGGCGACATCTTCGCAGTACCGTTGCGCCCCTCCAATCGCTGGGGCGGCTTCAAGGCATTGCGCGAGCGCTGGTTCAGTCATCTGGAATCCAGTCGTTGCCGACCGGTTTTGCTCATCGACGAAGCGCAGGAAATGACGCCGCAAGTGCTGTCCGAATTGCGTTTATTGGCCAGCGCCCGTTTCGATTCACAGCCACTGTTGTGCATCGTCATGGCAGGTGATGCCAGGCTGATTGATAAGTTGCGCCGCGAGGAGCTTGTGCCCTTGGGGAGCCGGATACGTACCCGGCTTGCCACCGAGTTTGCCAACCGAGATGACCTGCTGGCCTGTCTTGATCATTTGAGGGCCGGTGCTGGTAATGCCAGCCTGAT
>CAIJXJ010000095.1 GCA_903824575.1 uncultured Methylobacillus sp. | reverse complement strand
TGGCTCGGGGATAGCGAAGCTGTCACCAGGTGCAAAGTCGAAAAATGAGTTCAAAGCCAGTCATACAGGGAATTCCTTGATTGCCTGATCGTAATTTTCCTGTGCCACAGCCAGACTCAGCCTTGAGTACACCTCCAAAGACTGTCTGGAAGCGTGTCCTGAGTATGGTTGAATCAGCGCATCATCAATGCCTTGCATTTTCAGCCAGGTGAAAAGAAAATGCCTGAGCTTATGTGGCGAAATTGTTTTTTCAAGACCAGCAGCGGTGGCATACTTCTGAAGTATTTTGCGAATCCCGCGATCGGTGTAGCGTTTTTTCCAGGTTGATTGAAACAGATAGGTAGCTCCTTTTTTCTTCATGGCTTTAACATGCACCGAAAGCAGTTCTTTGAAGCCGTCTGGAAATGGCACAATTCGGTCCTTGTCACCTTTGCCAAGCTCGATGCGAATTTGGCAGCGTTTGAAATCAACATCGTCAAGCTTTATGTTTACCAACTCGCTGACACGAGCGCCAGTATACAAAAGGGTTTTGATGATAAGCAAATCCTGCGTATTTTTGCCAGTCCAAACAATTTCATAGTACTGTTTCAGTTCGTCTTCAGTTGGAATGTCAGGCAAAGACTTAGTCTTGGTGATTACCGGCACATCGAGCTCGGCCCTGAGGTGCCGAAAAACAGCTTTCAGATAATGGTAATCCGGCCGTTCATTACGAAGCAGCTTAGCCAGCTCCTTTGCCTTTTTCTGGGGATTCGTTCTGGTCATCTGCGGCTCCTTATGCGGCTTTCAACTTTCTAATACGCTTCTTCATGTTGCAAGTGAAATTTCCGTAGGTAACATGAGCGTGCCCGAGCGGGTTTAGCCCGCGCCAATCTTCTGGTGTCATGCGCTCAGACCATGCTGATTCACCCAGAACTTGCTGCAGCATCAAAGTGTTGATGTAGATCAAAGACACTTGCAACAGATGCATGCAGAGCATTGATAGCTCCTGGTCTTCGAGATCATTTGAAACGATTTTGCTGTTCTGACCAAAATGAATGAAGCTGTTTACGCTGTTCCAGTTCTCAATGACATTGAGCCCTTCGTGAATTTCTCGGCGCAGTTCTTCGGACCGAAGATAGCGGCACAGGAAAATTGTTTTGCGAACGCGACCAAGTTCTACAAACGCTTTGTACGTCGGATGACTGAGATTGTCTTTAGTGAACCGTCTCAGAACCGCTTCGGCATCAGCTGTTCGGGTCTTAATGGCTACTGCACACTTGACCATTTCATTGTATTGCTCTTTGATCAACTGCCAGTTAATTGGCTTATCCATAATGGAATGTAGATTCGGATAGTCGCTTGCCTTCCCAATTCCTGGACTGTTCAATTTTTCATGTCGGATTCTCTTGAGCCGTGGCAGTAGTTCAAAACCCAGGAGGAGAGAAAATGCGAAAGCCACTTCACTTTGTCCGTGGCTGTCTGTATAGGCCTTGTCTACGTCCATCGTTGTGCAATGGTGCAACACACCGTCTATCATCGCAGCTACTTCTGACGACGAACATCGTAATAGTTGTGAGTGGATACAGG
>CAIJXJ010000094.1 GCA_903824575.1 uncultured Methylobacillus sp. | reverse complement strand
TCTGAAAACTGGCTGGACAGCACCCAGCAGATCAGTACCACGCTCCACGAGACAGCGTATTCGCCTGCACCGCCGGTGCGCATCTGCCCGCCCATCAGGTGAAAGCGCCGGTCGCTGAGTGGGGAGAACGGCACGCCGGTGATAGTCAGCGAATCGGCCAAGCAGTGGCTCAGTCCGCCCCAGGCGAACGCGGTCACGATGCTGCCGACCCAGTTCGGCACCAGTACGCCGACCAGGATGCCGATTGCCCAGGCCAGCACCCAGTGGGTGGGGCCTCGGTGCGGTACTGGCTGGCGCAATATTGCAGATACCCATTCCAGCCAGTCGGGTGCAGTGGCGCCCAGGATTACATAAGGCGCCATGTTTGGCGCAATCAGCACCGCAGGCGCAGCAGCAATCAAAGTGTGGTTGAACCAGCGCATCAGGGGTTTGATGCCGGCAGCAATTGCGCCAGGTCGGTGAGGTAGGCGTTGATGCGCTCGGCTTCCTCTGGGCGGCAGCTGGCCACCAGGGTCAGGCGCGCTTCCATCGTTTTCGCCTCGGCAGTTATCAGGTCGTTTTCGGCCTTGATGACCCGGTCCAGGTATTTGATCTGTTCGTCGGCATCGACGATGCCCTCGTTCACCCGCACCTGGGCGCGAGCTTCGAGCGCTGCCGACATCGAGAGGGCGCGCACAGCGGTGTTGCGGTTGGCAATCTGCCCGATGAATTCAGCGACCGATTTGGCGACATCGGTTCTGCGCTGGTATTCGCGCTGGCGCTCACGATCCAGCTCAACAGAAGAATAGATTGGCATATTGGCCACAATGCCGACATTGTATTTGCCGATCGCCGTGCCGGAGATATCGACCGCATTGGCGGTGCGCAAGGCGGTCTGCAGGCTGACATCCATGTTCCAGGTGCTCTTGCTCGGGTAACAGCCAATCACCGCCTGAAATACCGCATCGCCATCAATGCGGGGTGCATGTACCCAGGAAGCCAGCGGGTTCCTGAAATCCCGATTGCCATTGAAAGTGGGCACCTGATAAGGCGGCACGATCGGGACGGTCTTTGTTGGTGACTGGTTCGCCCAAGGCCAGAGACTGTTATCCGCAAATACCAGCGCGGCTGGAGCAGTCAGCAGAATCAAAGCCAGTATCAAAAATGGTTTATTCATCGCGGGCCGCCAATCTTCCGCTGCTTAACATCCTGAGCCCTGCAATCACCAAGGCAGCTTCGCTCATGCCGGAGAGCATCAGCAGAATCGCCAGTATCCAGGTCAGTGCGCCGGTCGCATCGTAGGCAACATCGGAACCCAGGCGAATGATTTGCGGATCACGACGCAAGATTACGGTGCGCAGGTTAGGCGCAATGCGCGCCTCGTCACTGGCGCTGATGATCCAGATCTTGGCTACCATGGCACAGTTACGCGCAATCTGCAGCTTTCTGCCTGTCAGCTTATGGCAGTCGTCCATGAACAATACTGCGCCGGTGTCGCGCAGGTAGTCGGCCAGCATGTCGGCTTTTTGCCAGGATTTGTATTTTTTCCAGGGGATCAGCTCGGCGGGATTGGCGGGTTGGATGCCTGCTTCCAGTTTTGCGGTATGCTCGGCTACGCGTTTTTCCCACCAGGCCTCTACAGGACCGGCTTCGATCCATGCGCTCAGTGGTAATAAAGCGCCCAGGCGCAGGGCCGGGCTATGCACCTTTGCGCCCCAGATGGCACGCTCTTCGGCATACAGCTTGTCCAGCATTCTGGATTTACCGCTGTCGTGGGCGCCGGTAATCAGGGTCGGCGATAGCCGGGTGATACACTCGGTGTCAGTCACAGGGCCGTATTTGCGGCTCTTGGTTTTGAGGATCGGGATGACACTGCGCTGACTATTTGCACTGCGCGGTTTTTGGCGCTGAAAACACAGATATTGAAATGACATGATCACTCCTTATCAGCATTTGGAAATACCCCGTTTTATTCGGACACGATGTTCTGGTTCAGGCAAAACGGGGTAAACCCCATCCCGGTTTTGCATTTTTTTGGGCTACCCCAGCAGTTGCTCGGAAAAACCCCGTATTTTTCGGAAAAATATTACTTTTTTCGGCCCGGCGCTATGGTATATGTTTTTGGATCGGATTCGAGCCGACCAGGCGTCCTTTTTTTGTCCGATCTAAACCAGCATATAATCCGGACTAATTGTCCGAAAGAAAACTGATGTTTTTGGCAAAAATAATGTATGCTTTATTGATTGGTAACGATTAAATCAAACACATTCAAGGGAGCGATAATGAACGATTTTAACCCGACAGCACCTTTAATATACGCTTATTTGAGAGTCAGCACCGATGCACAAGACGTGGATAACCAGAAACATGGTGTACTGGAATATGCTAATGCCAACGGGTTTAGCGGTCTCAAATTCATAGAGGATTCTATCAGTAGCAAGACACCCTGGAAGGAAAGAAAGATAGGTGCGCTGCTATTGGAAACCTGCAAAGAAGGCGATACGGTGATTTTTGCCGAAATCAGTCGCATGGCGCGCAATACCCTGCAGGTGCTGGAAATCCTGAAGCATTGCGTTGAAGCGAAGATTACCATCCGCATCGCCAAGCAGAACATGGTACTCGACGACTCGATGCAGTCCAAAATTACCGCCACAGTATTGGGACTAGCGGCAGAAATCGAGCGCGAATTCATTTCCATGCGAACCAAGGAAGCGCTGGCCACGCTCAAGAGTAAGGGCATTAAACTGGGACGCAAACCCGGTCAAGCAACCAAGCTCAAACTTGATGTGCACGCGGCAGCAATCCAAACGTACCTGAATAAAGGGGTCGGCAAGCGCAGTATCGCCAAATTACTGGAAGTCAGTTCGAGCACTCTGTACGACTATTTAGCCAGACGTGGGGTAAAGGCGCAGGTTAAGAAATGAATTTGTTAAATATTTATGGTTTGCTCAATCAAACCAGGCATTGTGAATATTGGCTGACTCGGCCGACTCGATGCCGGTTGTCTGCTGTGATTTAATGTGTTCTAACCCACTGGAGCGCTTCGTCAACCATAGCATTTAGATCAGATTCGTTCACATCAGCATTCGCGAATTTAACTTGTTCTGTCGTCAGTTCCAATATATGCGCCTTGACTGCTTCCTCAATAAAACGTGACAAATCGCCTTTCCTGCCGCAGCCCTGGTTGGCCAAAAATATGCGGAGCGATTGATCGGTATCGGCGGAAACGGTGACATTCCATCGAATAGTATTCATCGTTAGTCCTTGGTGTTATCCGTTTCCAACTCGACAAATACATTCTTTGCATCATGCCATATAGCATCGGGTGAATTTGCGATCAGGATTCTTTCGTCCAGAATTCGCTTGAGATTCCTTGCCTCATAATTCCCCCCCATGTTTATGGCAGGCAAAATATCAAGTAATGTGCGCAGCTCAGAAAGCTGTGTAGTCGTCAGCTCTGGGCTGTTTTCGTCTGGTGTGCTGGCCAATGGCGCAGCATCTACCGCAGCCCAGTCAATTTCTGGCGTTGGGTCAGAAGCTTTGAGTTTTAAATTGTCCACAACGATTCCTCGCTCTCTTTAAAACCTTTTTATAAAAGATTTAAAATCTCTTTATAGTTCACCGCATGAACTACCTCAAAGTTCACGCCGTGAACTACCCCTAGTTCATCACATGAACTACCCATGTCAGTTATCCACAGGGTAGTTCATGTGGTGAGCTACCTATTTCTCACGATTTTCTGATTTGCTCATTTGTCCTTGAATAGCTCTGGCTTCTTCTGTGTCATTGTGTGCCAGAATATCTTTCATGCCTTTGATTGCAGCATCGGGCGCTATCATATTTTTAATGTCGTTATTGTTCTGTGTGCTGTTAGGATGGAAAATATTAAGGGTTAAATTATCAATCTTGATAAATTGGGTTTTACCGTCTGGTAGCGTTAATCCCTGAGCCATGAAATTTTTCAGCTCTGCCACAGCATCCGTCACATAGGCTGGCATGTAATCAAATGATACCGATGCTGCAGGTCTGCCATCGCCATCTTTCACATTGAATTTTTC
>CAIJXJ010000093.1 GCA_903824575.1 uncultured Methylobacillus sp. | reverse complement strand
GTCATTCGCCAGTCTTAGGCCATGCATATTATCCAAGCTAGAGTGAAGCTCAACTATAGTTCATGATTTTTAAGGTAAGTCGATGTAAAAGTGGTGGAAATGTACGCTAATGTAGATACAGAAAAAACGGAATGCTATTGAGAATGCGTATCTCGACCTGATTGGTAGTAATTTGCCGGACTGGGATAAGGATCAAGAACTACTGGCGTGGTTATCTAACTTGAAGTAGGTTTAGATATTATGCAAAGAAAATCGTCCAAAAACGGCGAAAATGCTATGTTTTAGGCCGATACTTTGCATAATAGGTTTCTTTGCATAAGGTGGGTTATGCAAAGATTTGCATAAAGCTCCCTGAGGGGTGCCCCCTACGGGTGTCCATCTTTCCGTTCCCTTGACGATGTCTTGTTTGAGCCAACTTGCCAATATGTCCAGCAAGCGTCCATCGCTGATGTATTCTTCGATTCTATCTTCTAACAGTTCGTGCGAAATGCTGTCAAAATAGGCTTTAATGTCAGCGTCAACCACATAAATGAAGCCTTCCTTGAGCCACCTGTCAACTTCTCGCAGTGCGTCTTTGCAACCTCTGCCTGGCCGAAATCCGTAACTCATTTCCAGAAACTCATTCTCGAATATCGGTTCTATCACCAACTTTACCGCTGTTTGGACGATTCTGTCCTTGACGGTGGGAATACCCAATGGGCGCATTTTACCTGCACCTTTGTCTATCTCCACACGTCTCACGGCTTGTGGTCGGTAGCTTCCTTGTTCCAGAGCTGTCGCCAGTTCGTTTAGATAATGCTCAGCATTAGCTGCAAATGCTTCGATGCTTTGTTTGTCTATGCCAGCTGCCCCTCGGTTGGCTTTTACACGTTCCCATGCCGCCCTCAAGGTGCTCAGACGATAAACTTTGTCGATCAAACTGAACCATTTGTTTCCTTTGACACCGTTACCCAGTGCCGCCAACATGTTATCCGTCCAGATGCGGCGATCCACCCAATCCCATTCGATTGGTCTGGATTCAGTTTGCTTAGCCAACTCGGGCACTTTCACTGTTTCGCTCACGCTCTCGCTCCTCCTGTTCTTCAAACATCCACTTTCCTACCTCCCTTCCCTCGGCGCGGCTTTCCTACTCCTCGCTTCTCAGACTGCATCTGCACGGGGTTAGGCACGAGTGTCTTCCGACACGGTATTCGCCAGTTTCCTGACTTTATTGGCCCTACGCTGCTCTTCAGTCTTACGGTACTACGAAGGTTCTGACTCCTGCCCCCTTCACCTAGAGGCAGGTCTCATAGCTTTCTCACACAAACTTCCCAACATTCCGTCTCCAACCACGTTGATGACCCAGATGTCGCTTTACACGCCATTCCTACCAGCGCATCTGATGTGTTCCAAGCTTCGCCAAAACCTAGCAGGCTCGCCGTCATTTGCCGCCGAATCGAGTTCGCTTTACTACGGACTGCCAGTTCGCTTCCGGTTGCTCTCCACCCCACATCGCTGTGACGCAGTTACCTTCGGCTACGGAGTCTTGGCTTACTCCGACATGGACTTGCACCATGCAGTTTGCGCACCTTCACGGGCGCACTAGGAGGGGCTTCAGCCCCGAACAGCTAGTCAAATTTGTCACGGCTAAAACCGATCCTTCAGTGAACTATCGATTTGCGGTTTATAGGTAGGTGTGGGTTAGCCGAATATTTACACGCATCTTCATCTAACACCTTGAATTGTATATGGACAAAGCTTGAAAAAATATTATTCACCTGCATGGGCAATATCTGCCGCTCACCCATCGCCGAAGCGGTATTCCGGCTTCAGGTGAAACAGCTTAAGATTTATCCAGCCACAGGCAATTCATTCCAGTCTGTGGTGTAACCGGGCGACTTGCTTTGCCGGCGCATCGCCCAGCGTTGCCGGATGCCGGAAGCCGCAATGCTCATGCAATCTTTACCCATTTTACGGTTAATGGCATCCAATACCTGCATCCGGCTCTCTGATTTTAACTGAGCGACAGGATCATCAAACAGGCTGGGCTGGACCAGTCCCCTGGGTTGCAAGCCCATCAGCATCACACCGGTTTTTTTATAACTGAAGCCACTGCGATAAATGGCCTTCAATCCCAGCAGTGCTGCACAAACGAGTCTGCTTGTATCATCGGTGGGCTGGCCTAGCGGCACCACCAACGAACGCTGGTATTGCGGATCTTTCTCGCGGAATGGATTGGTGTGTATATAAATGCAAATACTGGCCGCCACAGAACCATCC
>CAIJXJ010000092.1 GCA_903824575.1 uncultured Methylobacillus sp. | reverse complement strand
TAAATGATTCTTTTGGCCTCAGTATTTGGTGGAGCCTCAATATATTGAGGGATACTTTGAGGAGAGCCTGCTATTCAGGGTTTTTTGTCTCCTGTAGCGTTTAAAAGGAAAGTGGACAAATGATGGACTAAAATAAGAGATGGTTTTAGTTTTACCCAATAAGGTGTTGCCGTCTTGTATCATAAAATGCAACTCGTAAAGGGTGCTATCAGGGAGCGACAATCAATGAACGCATCAAGGAGAAAGACTATGAGGAAACGACCAGATGATACCCCCTGATGAAATAACTTAAAAAATGACAGCCAAGACACTTATCAGCAGGCTTACCCTGACTAGGGATAACCCATTGAGGCTCCTTAGTTAAAGCACGAATGTATGAGCATGGTTGCCCACGGGAACGATTGTCATTCAGGACGTGGGAAAGGGAGGATACATTGCGGAAGATGATACAGTTAGCAACGAGATGATTGTAATTGATGATTTTGCGTTGTTCGTCACGGTCAGGCGGTCAGGCGATCGCGAGACGCCGGAACAGCATGACCTTCACCGTATCCAAGCAGAAGGCCAGCACAACTGCCGCGCCGAATACGCATACTATGATGGTTAGCGGCAAAGGTGCCATCAGGATGCCCTGGGTCGCAAGGGTGCTGAAAAGCGTGATGTCGAGGATAGACGACGCGATCAGCCAGGAGCCGGGCCGGGAACTCCATAAATGGCGGCGCTCGCGTGAGACATAGAAAATCGCTTGGCCACTGTATACCAGCGTAACAACCGTCAGCGTTCGCAAGGTAGTGCTATCGAGGTTGAGAGCAAAGCGTCCGACCGCGAGACTGGCGATACAAAAGACGAGATCACAGAACCCCAGGATTATACCTGAGATGGTGAGGTTGCCGATCCGCCAGACATTGGGGGCCGATGACGCCCGGACATTGTCGGTTGCCGATGACAGTGCGAAGAAATCGCCGGCAACCATCATCAGTACCATCAGCAACGGTGTCAGTACAGCGGTTCCAGAGATAACCAGTCCAGCAAGCAAAAAGAGCACCTGGACGACCTTGTGGACGATAGACCGAAACGTGTAGGTCAAAATTCGCTGGAATGTCGTGCGCCCTTCCTGCACGGCTGCGACGATGCCACCAAGGCCGGGTTCTGTCAGCACAATGCCGGCCGCCGATTTTGCAACATCGGTCGCGGTGAAGACGGCGATGCCCATCTGCGCCTGCCGCAATGCCGGTGCGTCATTGGCGCCGTCGCCACACATGCCGACTACATGGCCGCCACGCTGAAATGCCTGTACGAGCGCATACTTGTCCTCGGGCAATACACCAGCGAAGACGCCAAATTCTTCAGCACGGATATCAGGGGGCAGCGGCACGGTCGTGCAGATCGGTCCGGTGATTCCCACCGCGTCTGCAACAATGCGGGCCGTCATTGGTGCATCGCCCGTCACCATCACCGCACGCACACCGAGGTCTTTTTATTGGGCAATGAGCGTTGCCGAATCTTCGCGAGGTGGGTCGCTCAGTGCGATCACTCCGGCAATGCGCAGCGGCTCGGCCGACCCTACCGCAACGACGATAACGCGGAAACCTTTGGCCTGAAGTTCTTCGACCATCGCAGCTGCAGGAGGAGACGACTCGGCAATTGCCGCGACGACCGCAAAGGCACCCTTGACGATCCTCATTTGGTTGCCCTTGGCGTCGATTGTCGAAGCCTCTGACATCTTTCTCATGGGGTCGAAAGGCGTGAAGGTGACGAGCTTCCAACGCGCAACATTCGCTGGCTGGGAAGCTGCGCGGATGGCTGCGTCCAAGGGGTCAGACCCGCCATCGGAACTTGCCAGCGCTGCCATCGCCAGGGTTTGTGCCTCATCGAAGCCCGGCAGCGCGTGACAGGCGGTGACCGCGAGTTCATTGCGTGTCAGCGTTCCGGTTTTGTCTGCGCAGAGAACATCCATTCCGGCCGCTTCATCGAGCGCCGAGAGGCGCGTAGGCAAAACACCGCGCTGCGCCACGGCCCGCGCCCCGACCGTCGCCGCGAGCGTGAACATCGACGGGAGTGCAACCGGAATCGAAGCCAGGATAGCGACCAGCACTAACGGCGCGATCTGCGCAAGCGGCATGGCCAAATGCACAGCATAGGCTATCAACAGGATTGTCACGCCGCCATTGAACATAGCGAGGTTGCGCACAACGCGAAAAACCGCCATCTGCTCGGTGCTTTCGAAATGGGCGGTACGGATGAGTTCGGCGCTACGCCCGAATTTTGTGCGCACCCCTGTCGCGATGATTTCGGCCACCGCCTCGCCCCGGCGGATAAGCGCGCCGGCGTAGGTCTCGAAGCCGGGTCCGGCTTCTATCGGTACGGATTCGCCGGTGAGCATCGATTGGTCGACGAGGACGGATCCGTCGATCAATCGAACATCGGCGGGGACGACGGCACCGAGCGACAGCTTGACCACGTCGCTCTGAACCAATTCTGCCGCCGATAGTGTTTTCCAAACGCCATCACGCCGTGCGGAGGCGGTCATAGCCAGGCGGGATTTCAGGGCATCGAGCGTCGCCTGGGCGCGGCCCTCCTGGAAGAATCCCAAGCCCGTATTGAACACCAAGAGAAACGCGATGGCCGAAGCTTCGACATATTCACCGAGCGCCAATTGTAGCAGGACCGCTGCCTCAAGCATCCACGGAACCGGCGCCCACAACTTTCTCAAAGCACGGCTGATGGGATGCTGGACCACATCCTGAATGACATTCGTTCCATAGGCCGCAAGGCGGCGCCGAGCCTCGTCGCTCGTCAATCCGAGTGCAGAATCGGAGACAGCCATGCTCATCGGTTCGTGCTCTAAATGTGGAACCTCAATGGGTTGTCCCCGGTCAGGGTCAGTCTGCTGATAAGTGTCTTGGCTGTCATCTTTCAAGTTATTTCCTCCGCCCCGTTTTCATGTCAATTTATTCTGTGACTAAGAATATTGATTTTTTAATTTGTCTCAAAGCCCTTGTTTCTTATATTTCTGGGCTAGTTTAATATTAAATGCAGAGCCCATGGTTATATAGTCTTTTTGTTCCTGAGATATCTTGCCTTTCACTTTGGCAGGCACACCCACGGCCAATGATTCTGCTGGAAATTTCGTCTCTGGAGCAACTACAGAGCCGGCGGCAATAATGCAATAGTCTCCGATTTCAGCATTATCTAGGACAGTGGCGTTGTTACCTATCAGAACGTTATCGCCGATTTTCTTACAGTGGAGGACAGCTCCGTGTCCCACAATTGTATTGTCTCCGATGATAATACCTGTGGCACTGTGCACTACGCAATTATCTTCGATGCTGGTGTTTTTACCTATGGTTATCTTGGCAATATCTCCCCGGATGATGGCTCCGGGCCAGATGTTAGTATTTTCACCAATTTCTACATCGCCGGCGATGTAGGCAGTCTCACTCACGAACGCGGAAGATGCTATTTGGGGATTCTTGCCATTGAACTCTCTGATCATAGTTTAGCTCTATATGAATGATTTATTATGATAAAAGCATAATCATTATTTTACAAATCCTATTTACTCTTATCTTTAAGAAAGAAAAGAATTACAAATCCCAGCAAACTAAATAGCCCCAATAATCTCCATGCACCACTATATCCCTTTTCCCGTGCATATAACCAACAACTCCATATCAATAAAAAATATCCGCTAATAAAAAGTATTGCGCTCAAGGCATCATTCATACTGATACCAATAGGACTTTTAACAAAAATACCAACAATTTGTAGAATGAAC
>CAIJXJ010000091.1 GCA_903824575.1 uncultured Methylobacillus sp. | reverse complement strand
CCGCCACATTCAATCTCATCTGCAAACACTCCTGGTTCACTTCCCTTGTGTCGTGCTGACAGGTGTGCGGCAATGCGGTAAAACTACTTTGCTGAGTACGCTTCCCGGAGAATGGCAGCGCTTTGATATGGAGAACTCGACAGATCGCCAGCAACTCCTTGCCGATCCTGATTTATTCTTCCGCTTGCATGCCGACAGGATAGTGATTGACGAAGCTCAGTTGGCCCCACCTTTGTTCGCGGCTCTGCGCGTGGCGATTGACCGGGATCGTTCCAGAAAGGGGCGGTTTTTGCTGTCGGGCTCCAGTTCTCCCGAGTTGGTCAAGCAAATTTCTGAAAGCCTGGCAGGTCGGGTGGCGCGTCTGGAAATGGCTCCGTTGAGTTTGGCAGAGGCGTGGCAACACCCGCCGTCCCGCTTTTACCCCATGCTGGCCGAGGGCGCGGCGTTTGAGGATATTCATGCAGCAGCAGATGCTCGCCTGACGGTGCAGCAGGTTCGAGACTACTGGTTTCAGGGTGGCTATCCCGAGCCATGGTTGAGCGACAATGAAGAGTTCCGCAGTCTGTGGTACCGCCACTATATTGATTCCTATTTGCTGCGGGATATCGGTGCTTTGTTCCCCAATCTGAACCGGGATCGCTACCGGCAGTTCATCGCCCTGCTCAGCCAGCATTCCGGAAACATACTCAATAACGCCGACATCGCCAGAACGCTGGGGATAAGCGAACCCACCGTGCGAGACTGGTTGAGCATCGCCCACGATACTTTTATGTGGCGGCATATTCCGGCGTGGGATCGCTCTGCCGCGAAGCAACTGGTCAAGCATCCAAAAGGCTTTCTGCGGGATAGCGGCCTGTTGCATCGGCTGTTGCGGATTCAGGATGCCGAAATGCTTTCCACCCATCCTGTGGTCGGAAAATCGTGGGAAGGGATGGTGGTGGAAACTTTGTTGAGGGGCTTCGAAAACGCCGGAATCGACGTGAACCCATTTCATTACCGGACACGCGGCGGGGCGGAGATCGACTTGATTCTGGAGGGACAGTTTGGGGGCGCAAACCTCCTGCCGGTGGAAATTAAATTGGCGCAGCAGACCGATAAACGCGCCTTGCGTTCGCTTTCAGAGTTTGTTGTGACCCACGACTGCCCCCTGGGCTTGGTCATCAATAACGACGAACGACCGCGCAGGTTGGATGAACGTATTCTCGCCATTCCGGCTGCCTGTCTCTGAATGCCCTTTGCACTGCCTTGAAGGGGATATTTGGACGGACATCGCCACATCAGACCCCTCCTTGACCTTGGTGGCGATTTCAACCTCCTCTGCATCAATTCTGATTCTAGTCCAGAACCTGATGTAAATAGTTTTACCTGATCGCCAATGCTTGGCCCAACGACAACCTTGCACGGGCACGTGAGCTGCTGCACGTTGCACCACGGGGGATATTCGCACCAACAAGCGCAACTAGAATTCTGACAGATTCCTGTTTACTCAGGATTAGGTAAGTTGATATAGTGCCGAGCTTCATCTTCTCATCTGACAAACAACAAGAAAGGGCTCACAATGAACCGCAAAGAACTCGCCGAAGCACTGGCAAAGAAAACTGAAACAAACAATGCTGGCGCAGATCGCGCCATCGCAGCATTCATCGAAATAATTTCTGGCGCTCTCAAGAAGGGCGATTCAGTTTCATTGGTTGGCTTCGGCTCATTCGAAGTTCGCAAGCGCGCAGCCCGCGTAGGCCGCAACCCAAAGACCGGTGCAGAACTGAAGATCAAAGCGTCCAAGGTTCCCGCATTCAAAGCTGGTGCCACGTTGAAAGCAACAGTCAACGGCGCAAAGAAGTAAATAATGGCACAGCCAAAGACCGTCAATATACGCCGGTCTGGCTACCATAGCGGTACTAAATCATGAGCAATGATGAAAATAAAGTGACGATTCGCACGGCTAATGTCCGTGGCGAAACCGGTGAATCTATCCCTTTCATGTGGACTGTCCACCAGCGTGGCCTACAGCTCGGATTTTTCAAAGCAGATGACTACGACAGGCCGGAGCAAGCGAAGGAAGCGGCACAAGCGCTGGCAGACAAGCTGAAGGCGGTGCCATGGGTCTCGCCGTTCGTGACTCACGCCGGAGTGATCCTTGCCGATTACGGCACCGCTTCTAAGATCCGTCGCTTCGTGCTGAGCCTGTATAACGGACATACCTATCCCGTCGATCTGTCAGACATTGCAGGCATGGATAACCACCATTTCCAAATCGTCCTTGATCTCATGACCAGCTATCATCTTGTCGGCGATTTTCTCGACAGACAGATTTTGAGTTTCAATTGTTGCATTTTTATTGGTTCCAGGATTAATGGCTGAACAAAACTGGGATGACCATAACAGATCATACAGATATACAGCAAGAGATTTTGCTGCAAATTATCTGAATTCATGTGCTCCTAATGCAATAATATTTACTAATGGTGATAATGATACTTTCCCTTTAT
>CAIJXJ010000090.1 GCA_903824575.1 uncultured Methylobacillus sp. | reverse complement strand
CATCAGTGAATGACGTTCAGTTTGAACTGTTCCTGGCCATTGCCCTCGTCGTTATGGTCATTTTCCTTTTTCTGCGCAATCTATCCGCAACGATTATTCCGAGCATCGCCGTGCCGCTGTCACTTGTCGGAACATTCGGAGCCATGTACCTTTTCGGTTTCAGCATCAACAATCTGACCTTGATGGCTTTGACGATCTCGACCGGTTTTGTCGTGGATGACGCCATTGTTGTCATAGAAAATATAGCCCGTTATATCGAACAGGGCTTATCCCCGATGGAAGCCGCCCTCAAGGGTTCGGCGCAGATTGCCTTTACAATCATTTCGCTTACTTTTTCCCTGATCGCCGTTCTGATTCCTCTTCTTTTCATGGGAGATGTTGTGGGACGCCTTTTCCGGGAATTTGCGATCACCTTATCAGTCGCCATATTGATTTCGGCCGTTATTTCGCTGACGCTTACACCGATGATGTGCTCCAAACTGCTGCGGCATGTGCCGGAAGAAAAGCAGGGGCGTTTTTATCATCAGAGCGGCTTGTTTTTTGAAAGAACAATTGCCGGCTACGGCAGGATGCTCACGTGGGTTCTTGATCATCAGAGGGCTACGCTGGTGGTGGCTATTTCAACTCTGGTGCTGACAATTCTTTTGTATATCGTCATCCCCAAAGGTTTCTTCCCCGTGCAGGATACAGGCATGATCATCGGCATATCAGAGGCTCCGCAATCGATTTCATTTTCCGCCATGGCCGCACGTCAACAGGCGCTGGCTAAATTGATTCTGCAGGACCCGGCGGTGGAGAGTCTGTCGTCCTTCATTGGTGTGGATGGAACAAATGTAACATTGAACAGCGGACGAATGATGATAAATTTGATACCGAAAAATAAACGCAACCTTGATGCTTCCGGCGTTATCCGCCGTTTACAGAAAAGGCTTGCCGTAGCGGAAGGTATAACCCTATACATGCAGCCGGTGCAGGACCTGACGATTGAAGACAAGGTAAGCCGCACGCAATATCAATTTACACTGGAGTGCGCCGATCCTGACGAACTCGGCCTTTGGACTGGCCGCCTCGTCGATCGCATTTCTCACTCACCGCACCTTACTGATGTGGCCAGTGATTTACAGGATGAGGGCCTGCAGGCTTATGTGGACATCGATCGCAATGCGGCCGGCCGTCTCGGCATCACGACCGCTGCCATTGATAATATAATTTATGACGCTTTCGGCCAGCGCCTTGTTTCCACTATATTCACGCAATCAAACCAATACCGTGTTGTTTTGGAGGTAAAGCCTGGTTATAAAAAAGGACCGGAAGCCCTGAACGATTTGTATATAACTTCCCAGTCGGGAACACAGGTTCCTCTGGGAGCAATCGCGCGGATATCGGAAAAACCCACGCCGCTGGTCGTCAATCATCAGGGACAATTCCCCTGTGCCACGATTTCTTTTAATCTGGCACAGGGAGCGTCACTGGGAGATGCTGTCTCGGCTATCGAACAAGCCGAGCGCGAAATAGGCATGCCTATAAGTGTCAAGACCGGCTTCCAGGGAGCGGCGCTTGCTTTTAGGGCATCGCTCACCGGCACGTTGTTTTTAATCCTGGCCGCCATCATAACAGTATATATCGTCCTGGGAATTCTCTATGAAAGTTATATCCATCCGATGACTATTCTATCCACTCTGCCTTCCGCCGGAGTCGGCGCGCTGCTCGCGCTGATGATTTCCGGAAACGACCTGGGAATAATAGGTATCATCGGCATCATTCTGCTCATCGGCATAGTGAAGAAGAATGCCATTATGATGATTGACTTTGCCCTTGATGCCGAGCGCAAAGAGGGCAAACCCCCGCGGGAAGCGATTTATCAGGCATGTCTGCTGCGTTTTCGGCCGATTATGATGACAACAATGGCGGCCATACTTGGCGCGCTGCCGCTGATGATCGGCACCGGAGTGGGTTCGGAGCTACGTCACCCTCTGGGCATTACTATGGTGGGCGGGCTTATTTTGAGTCAGATACTGACACTTTTTACAACTCCGGTAATTTATCTGGCCTTTGACAGTCTGAGCCGTCGCGTCAGAGCTCGAGTATTTCGTCATTCAGCAGCGGCTGATAAAGTTGATGGGACTGTGTCATGAGCATCTCCACTCCTTTCATAAATCGTCCTGTGGCAACGACCCTGATAACGCTGGGCATTGCTCTGGCCGGCATGGTTGCTTTTAACATTTTGCCGGTGGCTCCACTGCCGCAGGTTGACTTTCCCACAATATCCGTTTCCGCGTCGCTTCCCGGAGCCAGCCCGGAAACAATGGCTGCCACTGTGGCCACGCCTTTGGAGCGCTCGCTCGGTCGCATTGCCGGCATCACGGAGATGACCTCGTCAAGCTCGCTGGGACAGACCAGGATTACTTTGCAATTCGATCTTGACCGGGATATCGACGGGGCGGCGCGTGATGTGCAGGCGGCTATCAATGCGGCGCGCAGCCTCCTGCCTTCGGGATTGCCCAGCAACCCGACCTATCGTAAAGTAAACCCGGCCGACGCTCCCATCCTTATTTTGGCTCTTACCTCGGATACAATGACCAAAGGCCAGCTCTATGATGCGGCTTCTACCATTTTGGCGCAAAAACTTTCGCAGATAAAAGGTGTGGGCCAGGTAAACGTCGGTGGCAGCTCGCTCCCGGCTGTGCGCGTGGAATTGAATCCGGCCATGCTCAATAACTATGGAATAAGTCCTGAACAAGTGCGCCTCTCCATTGCCGCTTCCAATGCCAACCGTCCCAAGGGTTCCGTGGAAGCAGGCGATAAACACTGGCAGATATATGCCAATGACCAGGCAAAAAAAGCATCCGATTATATTCCGCTGATTGTGTCCTACCGCAATGGAGCGGCAGTGCGTCTTTCGGATTTAGGCGAGGTGGTCGATTCAGTAGAGAATGTGCGCAATGCCGGTTTATACAACAGCAAGCCTTCCGTTTTGCTGATCATATCCAAACAGCCCGGCGCCAATGTCATCGAAACGGTAGATCGCGTTAAAGCAATTTTGCCGCAGTTACAGGCATCCATACCGGCAGCGATTAATTTAAAGATAGCTTCTGATCGAACCCCGTCAATCCGGGCATCATTGAATGAAGTTGAACGCACCCTGCTGATCTCTATCGCGCTAGTGGTTCTTGTTGTATTTTTGTTTTTGCGCAATATTTATGCGACATTTATTCCCAGCATTGCCGTGCCGGTTTCACTGATCGGCACCTTTGGCGTTATGTATCTTGCAGGCTACACATTGGATAGTCTATCGCTCATGGCGCTGACTGTTGCCACCGGATTTGTTGTTGATGATGCTATTGTTGTTCTGGAGAACATCTCCCGCCATATCGAGGCAGGTATGACTCCTTTTCAGGCGGCATTGCTGGGAGCAAAAGAAGTCGGCTTTACCGTGCTTTCGATGAGCCTCTCGCTTATAGCCGTATTTATCCCCATCTTATTGATGGGTGGAATTGTGGGCAGACTTTTTCGCGAATTTGCCGTTGTGCTTTCCGCGGCCATCATAGTTTCTCTGGCTGTATCTCTGACCACCACGCCGATGATGTGCGCCCGCCTGCTGCGATCGAAAGAAGAACTAGGCTCTGGATGGTTCTATCGAAAAAGTGAGCAGATATTTGAGGCTGTCCTCGGTTTTTACCGGCGCTCACTTGGTTGGACACTGAGGCACGGCCGGCTGATG
>CAIJXJ010000089.1 GCA_903824575.1 uncultured Methylobacillus sp. | reverse complement strand
GTCGATTGGCAGGGGTGCAGTTGTAAATCCTCCAGAATAGGCGTAAATGCTCAGTGGCATTGCAATGATGGAGGCAACCGCTAGCATTCTCGAGCGATCCGAAAGGCGAGGTGGTTTGGTCATAAAAATTCCCGGCTAACAAGGAATCGAAACCCTGAAATAGGACTGAATGAATTTCACCGATCCCCGTGCGCCGGTACCTCGCGCCGTGATGAGATAGGTATTGACAGCGTTGGGCGGTGTGCTGGGCCGTCCGCCGACACCAAGGCCGGATGCATCAGAAACTACGTTTTCCGATATCAGCTGTATCATGTAGCGCTGGCTGTCATCAGTGACCCGCCGCGAGCTTGTATCGTCCCAGCTCATGGTCGATGGCGTGAGCGCAGCATGGATGGAATACTGCTCCGGCGTTGCTGCTGAATGTGCATCAGCAGTAAATCCGATCGAAGCACAATATCCGACGCTGGCCAGCGCGGATTCTGCCGTGGCGATTCCAGATTCTGCGTTGTTGGCTGCCGTGTCTTCAAATTGCAAGTTTCCCGATATTTTTAATTGGGTATCGGAAGTGACCATGGCGCTCATGCCCATCATCATGATAAGAATCAATACAATGATGCTGGTCACCAGCGTTGAACCTCGCTGCTTAAATTTTCCATGGTTACGATGCTTGTTCTGCATTTTATACTCCATGTCACATCAGCTATTTATTGACTTTTGTTTCTCAAGTTAACCGAGGTGCTGAACAGTTGCCGTCTATAGCCATCTGCTACGGCCATGCTGGAATTACCCATGACGTAAGTTTTTGTATCGGCGTAAGCGGGTTCTACGTTTGCGTTGCGGGCAAGCAACCAGATTTGCACCGCATTGACATCATTCCATGCGGTTGCTGATGCTGTGGATAAATAGGAATTGCCAATGATGCTTCTTGCATCCAGATACTGATTGCTAAGGTCGGAATAGTTGATGCTATATTGAATCTGCATATTTTCTATGCCGCTGGCTATCAACTCACTGGCCATTGAACCATCGGACTGCAAGGAAATGCGCGCCAGTGCTGGAATTTTTGGGTATTCGCTGTTGGATGCGGTGTAGGATCGGATGTAATAAATATGGGTAACAACAGGAAAGTTCAATACATCAATATTGGCAGTTCCAGTAATACAGGGATATTTGTTATAGGGAGCAGTATATGCTGAGCTTGGAAATGTACTGGTATCGCAGGTGCTATCAGGTGAACCACGAAATAATTCTCCTTTTTTATAACTTGTGCGGTAATAAAGAGTGCCTGCTTCCAGCGAAGTGACCGGTTTGGATCTGAGTCGCCTGACCACCAGTACATCGCCACGCAAATAGTCAGCCAGGCAGTTTTTTCCCTTGGAAAATGGATTGTAGTCATCGGCACCCCAAATTCCTTGCCAAATATTGGATATGAAGGAGCCCGCAGCAGCGCCAGGTTCAAGGCACTCGTTGCCTATGGGCGTAATGACCGTACTGAGTGGGGAGTTTAGTGGATCGGGCGGCATGTACGTAAACCCCATAAAACCAGCCTGGCACACATCCGCCTTCATGGTGTTGAGCGCGTAGCGTCCATTATTGATTCTTTCCGCCGCGTTGTTATTGGTGCTCGATGCGCTGTTGCTATGGAGATACAGTGTCAGCAAGGCAGAAATGATCAGCAATCCGATCGCCAGCGATACCATCGACTCAAGCAGGCTATAACCCCTCCTAAAGTTGGTGCGATGCTGCCATTTTATTTTCCTGAAAAAAGTGGAAGGCATGGTGATTAATAAATTGTTCGCGTGGCCTGATAACTCGCCGGCTCCATACTGCCAGCCGTGGCATTGTTGGTATGTGCTTTTCGGTCATTCCAATGGATTGCAATCGTATAAGTGCTTAAACCGTTGGCGTTGCTGCCTGCGCTCACGGTCCAGGTGCTGGCCTGCGGCAACAAAATGGGAATTTGAGAATTCCAGATACTCAGATCGTAGGCCGCGCGTTGTGCGTAGCTGCAAAGGCTTGCGGCACAATCGGCAGCCAGTGCTGCCGGATGCGAACTATCAAACTGGTAGGCGCCAGGGTTAAGCGCTTCCACTGGTTTATTGGCCTCTATTTTTTCAACCAAATCCGAGGCCAACAGCACGGCTTGCGTGCGGGCCTGGCTGCTTTGTCCGGTTTGCATGGCACGCAATTGCAGGTCGGCCGCACCCAAAAGGGCGAGGGCCGTGATGGTGAGGGTGATCAGCACTTCCAGCAGGGAAAATCCCTTTTGCCGTTGATGCAGGCTTGACCCCAGTTGCTGGATGGTTTGCATGCGGGCCATGCTAGTTGCGCGCGCATTCGCCGTCTTGCGATATCCGATGTGTGCGCATGCGCCTTTTATCAAGCTTTTTCTTGCGGGAAGTGGGAAATTGGCACGCAGCATAGGAGTATTGCAATGCGCATGAAAAAAAAGAACTGTGGAACCACCTTGGTCGAGTTGCTGGTCGTGCTGGCGATTGCAGCGATTGTGTTGTCAATGTCCGCACCCTCGTTTCATTCCTTGATCGCCAGCATGCGGCTGAAGGCGGTAAGCGAACTGATGGTGGCTCATCTGCATTTCGCCCGGAGTGAGGCCATCAAACGCAACGCGAGGGTGGTCTTGTGCAAATCCACCGACGGTAAGCAATGTGTCTCTATGGGTGGCTGGGAGCAAGGCTGGATTGTGTTTCACGATGCCAATGACAACGCGCAGGTAGACAGCCAAGAAACGATTTTGTTGCAGCAGTCGGCGCTGGCGGACACGATCCGGTTTTCCGG
>CAIJXJ010000088.1 GCA_903824575.1 uncultured Methylobacillus sp. | reverse complement strand
GGTGCAATTCGCCGTGGATCGTCTCAACCATCGCCCCAGAAAAGTGCTTGGCTTCAAAACGCCATTTGAGGTATTCTTTTGCAAGACAGTGCGCTACACCAAGCACCCATTAGGCGTTGCACTTCGAAATTGAATCCGCGCCTTTTTCATAAGGACAGAATCTACTGTCAACACAAAGAAGGCAATACGGTTTTTGGTGAATTAATGGTGATGGATTGGGTATTGATAATACCCAATGAGTGAAATTATCTTTTAATACGAGTTTTTTAGTTCAGATTGCGGCGAGTAAGTGGCTAAAAAGATTAACTTGCTTTCCGTCCAAACCCAGTTTTTTACGGATGTGTTTTCTATGCGTACTAACGGTGTCGGCAGAAATATTTAAGGTGATAGCGATCTCTTTTGTAGACAGTCCGTTTCTGATCAGTGAGGCCACTTGAATTTCAGTAGGCGTTAGTCCTGAGGTTGATCCAATCGTCGAGCTATTGGTACTCCCGTAGATGCCAACGAGATGTTTTAGATTTATCTCAAGAGCCGCTATGAAATTAGCCTGGTTTTGACGGATATTCTCTCGTTTTAGTTTCTCAATAAAAGGCTGAACAGTGGCTGCAACACCTTCCGTAAGTGCGGATTGGGTGGCTGTCATATCAACCCCTTTGCGTTTAACGAGCACATTGAGCGCAGATTCGACTTCTGACATTTCTTTCTTGATGGATCCCATTTCCTCTTCTGTCGTTGCAACCGTATTTTCCAAGTGTTGTAAGGCCTCTTGCAAAACTTTTTCGGCCACTTTTTGAGCTGTAATATCACTCATTACAATGCGAAATATGCAGTTTCTCTCGTCATCCAGGTCGGCATTGGCTGCCAGATGCCCCCAGAATTGCGAGCCATCGTTTTTCATCATCTTCAAATCGCACGATTGTGACCCTCCAGTCTTGATGAGTTGTTTCAGGTGCAAATAGTAGATGTCCTGGTACTCGCTGGAAACAAAACGGATGATCGGCTGATTGATCATTTCATTGCGAGTTACGCCTAACATGTTAGACGCGACCAGGTTGGTTTGCAGAATCAGGCCTTCTTTGGTTAGCGTGAAATAGCCGACAGGTGCAAACTCATAGAGATCAAAATAGCGTGCACGTTCGCGGTCTAGATCCCTTTGGAGCCGCAACAATTCTTCGTTCTGCATCTCCAATTCAATCTGATGCACCTGTAATTCATAAAACAGTTCTTCTACGGTTTGTAAAATCGGTTCCACCACGGAGGGTTGGACCAGATGAGACTCCGCTACGTCGCGCATTTTTTGCAACTTTTCCTGATAAAGCGAGGTATTCATGCCAGCAACCCCATTGATAGCAATATCAGTTCCAGTTTGCGAAGCTTGCCGACGATTACACGGGCGCCAAGAAATCTTCGCTGACCAATGGCGGGGGAATCATGTTCCACTGCAAAGTCCTCCAGTACCAGCATGCCCGGCAGGAGATTTTCCAGTCGCTGACGCAAAGCGGGGAGAGCCGCAATGTGCGAGATTATGCTGCTCTTCATTAATCAATTTGTTAGCCGTCATAGCACTCTCCGAATGAGCGGATGTTACTTTAGTCTTTCAGGAAAAGGGAGATTTGTAGCAAGATGATAGGCGACTACGTGGTGTTGCTCTTGTTTAAAACTGGGTCGAGTAGCATCAGTGCGTCCCTGGCGCAAACCTTAAATCAAAGTAACAACTTATAACTCATGCCAATGATCCCGCTGGCCAGAATGACAGGGATCACTCCAACCTTGAAACGGAAAATGGCAATCGTGGCAGCAATAGCGAGCAGGACAGATGTCAGGTCTAGGCTGTTGCCGAAACCTGTTGGCCAGAATACAGGGTAAGCAAAGAACATCGCCAGATTGACGATGACACCAACCACGGCAGCGGTAATAGCCGTCAATGGTGAGATGAGCTTCAAATTGCCATGCGTAGTTTCGATGAATGGCCCACCCATCAGGATGAAAACGAAGCTGGGAAGGAAAGTGAAGAAAGTTGCGACGGCTGACGCAATAAAGGCCGAAGCGAATATGGCATCCGGGCCGAACACTTGCCTGACCCACCCCCCGACAAAGCCGACAAAGGTAATCACCATGATGAGGGGGCCGGGAGTGGTTTCACCCAGGGCCAATCCATCAATCATTTGTGTAGGGGTCAGCCATTGGTAATGCTCCACTGCACCTTGGTAAACATAGGGTAGCACGGCATACGCTCCGCCGAAGGTCAGCAATGCTGCCTTGGTGAAGAACCAACCCATCTGCGTTAGAGCGCTTTGCCAGCCATAGACTGCGATCAGCAGGGCCATCGCCAGCGACCATAGGACAACACCGATGACGGCAACTTTTACTAGCCCGGCCCAACTGAACAAGGCGTGTTGTGGGGTAGGCGTATCGTCATCAATGATGGCCGCACCAAAATGGGTGTCTGCCTTGCCATGTCCACCGCCTGCCTTAAAGTGCTTAGGGGAGATACGCCCGCCGAAATAGCCAATTCCTCCGGCTGCTAGCACGATGGCTGGAAACGGTAGCTTGAATGCAAAGATGGCGATGAAAGCCGCCGCCGAAATACTCCACAACACCCTGTTCTTTAACGCCCGTGTGCCGATACGATAAGCCGCAAACAGCACGATAGCGACAACGGCAGGCTTAATGCCAAACAGAAGACCGGAAACCGCTGGAACCGAGCCGTAGGCCATGTATATCCAAGCCAACCCAACCAGAATAAAGAACGAGGGCAAAACAAATAGACCACCTGCGATGATGCCGCCCAAAGTGCGGTGCATCAGCCAACCAATGTAGGTTGCCAGTTGTTGCGCCTCGGGGCCGGGTAATACCATGCAATAGTTGAGGGCATGCAAAAAACGCTTCTCCGAAATCCAGCGTTTCTTCTCTACGAGGTCATGATGCATGATGGCTATTTGCCCAGCAGGGCCCCCAAAGCTGATGAAGCCGAGTTTTAACCAATAGACAAACGCTTGAGTCAGGGTAACGGGGGCGGGGGGTAAATCAGAAGTATTGTTGTTGCTTGCGTCCATCACCTCTCCTCTTTGGGGCGAAATGCACCCAAGATTTGAGCAGACCTTGGACGCCAGGCGTCTTGAAACGGGGAGGCTGCAATCCCCATGAACCTATGCTAGATTTTTTCCAACTGGATGGCAAGTTCCAAATATCCGTTTGATCTGATGATGGGCTACAGGTCGCCGCGGTGGTAGGGGTGGTTATTCAGCACCGACCACGCACGGTAGAGCTGCTCGGCCAGCAGCACCCGCACCAAGCCGTGCGGCAGGGTCAGGCGTGACAGGCTCCATTGCCACTGGGCCGCCTGTTTGACCTTGTCGTGCAGGCCATCCGCGCCACCGATGGCGAGCGCCACGTCGCGGCCATCACCCAGCCATTGCTGCATCTTGTCGGCCAAAGCTAAGGTGGTGGGTTCCTGGCCTCGTTCGTCAAGCGCAATCAGATAGTCACGTCCGACCGCTTCCAGAATGCGTGTGGCTTCCGCTTCCCGCACCTGATCACCGCCACGTCCGGCGGCCCGCTTGTCGGGTTTCAGCTCTACGATCTCGACAGTCATTTCGCGCGACATGCGTTTGATGTATTCGGCGCAGCCCTGGCTAACCCAGTCCGGCATCTTGTGGCCAATGGCGATGATGCGGATCTTCATGACGAATTAACTGGGGGTTGAATCCACTTTTGCCGTATTGCGCCGGCTTTCCGCCGCGCCCCACAGTTGTTCCAGATTGTAATAATCGCGTGCACTTTGCAGCATGATATGAACGATGATGTCGCCCAGATCGACCAGCACCCATTCGCCTTCGCGTTCGCCTTCCACGCCGGTGGCGTCAATGCCGAGTTCTCGCAGCTTGACCTGTACGTTGTGGGCGAGCGACTTGGCCTGGCGTGTCGAACTGGCAGTGGCGATGATCATGAAGGAGGTGATGGCGGTGAGGCGGGTCACATCCAGTACCGTGATATCGGTGGCTTTGACGTCTTCCAGCGCGTCGACGACGGCTGTTTTCATGGCTTCAAGTTGCATGTGGATCTTTCTGATAGAGTTGATGGATATGAATATAGTCACAGACCGCGTCGGGCGAGAGGTAACGCGGATTGAGATGCTGCCCGAGTGTCGTTCTGATGTTACTGGCCGAAATGTCGAGTGCGGTCATCTCACGCAACACGATGCTGCCAAACGCACTCGCCGGCAGATGATCCTGGTGTCGCTGTTGCCATTCCTCGCGCAGACTGTTTGGCATTTCCGGGCTTTGCGCATTCAGGTTAATGCCCGGTCGATGGGCCACGGCGATGTGGGCAAGCTCGAACACTGCCTGCCAGCGATGCCATGTGGGTAAGCCGAGGAAGGCATCTGCCCCCAGCAGCAAGACGAGAGGACAGTTGTGGCCGAGTTCGGTGCGCAGATGAATCAGCGTATCGACCATGTACGAGGGTCCTGTGCGCTCCAGTTCCCGAGTGTCGAGGCTAAACAGGGGATTGCCGGAAATTGCCAGGCTGACCATTTCGGCGCGCTGCTGTGTCGTAGCCTGTGGGAGGGTGCGATGTGGCGGCACGGCTGCGGGGATGAAACGTACCTGTTCCAGCTCGAATTGCTCAGCCAATTCCTGCGCCATGCGCAGATGGCCGAAATGGATGGGGTCGAAGGTGCCGCCCAGTATGCCGATGGAATGGAGCACTACCTTTTCTCCTGTTGCGTGCGCCGGATTTCTTCAAAAATCTCCTTAGCCAGGATAGGAAATGCCGTGCGCTGAAATTCGCTATCGTCCATATAGCGGGTCACGATTTTGTCATTTTCAGGATTGATAGCCATAACGAAGCGGCCACGAATTTGCTTCCAAATTTTAGGTGGCGCGCTCAGCCATACGGCGTTCGCAGCTTTATAGTTCTTGTATGGTTCGGTCTTCATGCCGTATTCTCCTGCCCCGCGTCGCTCTCTTTGGCCTCGATCCGCGCCCGTGCCGTTTTAATCGCTTCATGCAGCTTGCGGTGCAGCACTTCCGGCGGTGGCAATACAGTCAGGTATTCGGCGACGTGGATGCCCGAGGCATCCAGCTCCAGCAATTCGATCTGTTCCTGTTTCTTTCCCGTGCACAGGATGATGCCGATGGGCGGTGCTTCGCCGTTCTCTGTTTCGTACTTGGCGAGCCACCGCAGGTACAACTCCATCTGGCCTTTGTGCTCGGCGCGAAAATCGTCCAGCTTCAGGTCAATGGCCACCAGGCGCTTGAGTTTGCGGTTGTAGAGCAGCAGGTCGATATAAAAATCGTCGTTGTCGATCTGGATGCGTTTTTGCCGGGCAATGAAGCTGAAGCCCGCACCCAGTTCAAGCAGGAAGTTTTCGAGCTCGCGCAGGATGGCGTCTGCGAGGTCTTTTTCCAGATGCCGATCTTGCAGCCCCAGAAAATCGAGCAAGTAAGGGTCTTTGAGCACCAGCGGAGCCGTCACGGCTTGGGTCGCGTTAAGGATGTCGAGTTTCTGCCGGATCAGTGCTTCGGGTTGCTGCGCAATCGCCGTTCGCTCAAACAACTGGGAACCGATGCGTTCGCGCAAGGCCCTCACGCTCCAGCGCCCGATGCGGCACATTTCGGCATAGAAATCGCGTTTTAGCGGTTCTTGCTGGTAGATGACTTCCAGAAAATGACTCCAGCTCAATTGTCGCGACAGTGTCGCGACAATCTGTTCGCCATACGCGGCGCGTTCGTCTTGCAAAACCTCGGCATTGATGCGCTGCCCAATACGCCAGTACAACAGCGTCAATCCCATGTTAACTGCCGTGGTTGCTTGGCGACGCCCTGCTTCGATCAGGCTTTTGACGTCGCCCAACAGCACGGGGGGCAGGGGGGCGGGAATTGCCGAGGGGTTCATGCCGTCTCTTCGTCCAGCAGGCGCACAATGTCGGCTACCAGCGTCTTGATTTCACCTTCGATCACGGCCACCACGCACGGTGGCTCGTAGTGGAAGAAATGGCGATTGAGCGGAATCTCGTAGCCAATCTTGACCTTGCGGTATTCGTTACGCTTGTACGGCCCGCGCAATAGATTGGAAATACTCCAGATGTCGCTGGCCAGTTGACGGTGAGTTTCAGTATTCATTAATTACCCGCGTACCTGACCATCGCCCAACACGATGTATTTCTGGCTGGTCAATCCCTCAAGGCCTACCGGACCGCGCGCATGGATCTTGTCGGTGGAGATGCCAATTTCGGCACCCAGGCCGTATTCGAAGCCATCGGCGAAACGCGTTGAAGCATTGACCATGACCGAGCTGGAATCCACCTCGCGCAGGAACTGGCGGGCGCGGCTGTAGTTTTCGGTGACGATGGTTTCGGTATGCTGCGACGAATACTGGTTGATGTGGGCGATGGCTTCTTCAAGATCAGACACCACCTTGCAGGAGATGATGGCGGCCAGATATTCCGTGTAATAGTCTGCATCGAGAGCGGGTATCGCTTGTGGCACCAGTGCCTGCGTTTCGATGCAGCCGCGAATCTCAACGCCCTTCTCGATCAGCATCGTAGCCAATCTTGGCAGCAGGGTCGCCGCAACTCCGCGCGCTACCAACAAGGATTCAGCCGTGTTGCAGGTGCCGAGGCGCTGGGTCTTGGAGTTCTCCAGAATGCGTAGTGCCTTGTCGGCATCGGCATCGCTATCCACATAGACATGGCAGTTGCCATCCAGATGTTTGATCACCGGGATGCGCGCGTCAGCCGAGATACGGGCTATCAGACCCTTGCCGCCGCGCGGCACGATGACGTCAACGTAGTCCCTCATGGTGATCAGTTCGCCAACGGCGGCGCGGTCGGTGGTCTCCACCACCTGTACCGCTGCTGCCGGTAAATCTGCGGCCTGCAGACCCGCCTTGACCAGCGCGGCTAGTGCCTGGTTGCAATGGATGGCTTCCGAGCCGCCTCGCAGGATGCATGCGTTGCCCGACTTGATGCAGAGGCCCGCAGCATCGACCGTGACATTGGGTCGTGCTTCGTAAATGATGCCGATGACGCCCAGCGGCACGCGCATGCGTCCGACCTGAATACCTGACGGGCGGAATTTGAGATCCGTGATTTCACCGATGGGGTCAGGTAGCGCCGCGATTTGCTCCAGCCCTTCGGCCATGGTGGCGATAGATTTTTCCGACAGGGCGAGTCGATCGAGCATGGCGTCATCCATGCCGGCCGCACGTGCCGTTTCCATGTCGGCCTGGTTCGCCTGGATCAGGGTAGCCTGGTCGCGACGGATGGAGGTGGCGATAATCAACAGGGCGCGATTGCGTGTCCCGGTGTCGCTGCGCGCCATCAGGCGTGAGGCGGCGCGGGCATTTTCCCCCAGTTGCTGCATGTATTTTTCGATATCCATGGTCGACCTTGTGTTGATTAACGATATGAAATCTATGCCAAACTACAGGGAACACGGGGCGATCTGAATTTATCCCCGTCCTCCCCGTGTTGCCGATGGTTCTTAATGTTTTAAGCCGTTGCCCGTTTGCGCGTTCCGGCCCGCGCCAGACCCGTACACAGGCGCGATATTTCCAGCCAGGGGCGTCCGGTTGCCACGCCCTTGCAGATCTTGTCGATCTCCGCCATCTTCAGCATCGCGGCTTGCAATTGGCGCAGGCTGACCCGTGCCAACATGCGTTTGACCTGTGTTTGTCGGTCGCCCCAGATCTTGGCCTGTTGCATGGCAGTGGCGATATTTTCTCCGCGTGTATCAGCCCATTTGACCCGGGTCACGCCGCGTAGCAACCAGGCCAGTACACCCAGCAGGGCAAGTGGTTGCACCCCTTCAGCTTCCAACCCCTGCAGTATCTTGGCGGTACGGGCAACATCCCCGGCCAGCAGCGCGTCACCCAGTTGGAACACATCATAACGCGACACGTTCAGTACCGCTTCACGTACCGCCTCGGCCGCCAGCATTCCCGGCGGAAATAAGAGTCCCAATTTCTGGATCTCCTGGTGTGCAGCGAGCAGGTTGCCTTCTACCTGGTTGGCGAGAAATTCCAGCGTGGTGGCGTCAGTTTTCTGGCCTTGTGTCGCCAGACGCTTGCCTATCCATTGCGGCAGTTGGCCAATCTCTACGGTTTGCAGCGAGATGACGACCGCAGTTTTTTCCAGGGCCGTGAACCAAGCGCTTTTTTGCGCCAGGCTATCGAGTTTTGGCAGCGTGACCAAGGTCACGGTGTCGCTTGGCAGTCGGGCACAGTATTCTTGCAATGCACGGCCGCCGTCATTGCCCGGCTTGCCGGAGGGGATGTGTACCTCAAGCAGGCGGCGACTGGCAAACAGCGACATCGACTGGCCGGAGGTCGCGAGCTGTTGCCAGTTAAAGGTCCGCTCGGCAGTGAAACTCAGGCGCTCGTCTATGCCTTGCGCGCGCGCCTTCAGGCGAAGGGCGTCAACGCTTTCCATCATGGAGAGTGGTTCGTCTCCGGTCAGCACATAGAGTGGGCGCAGTTCCTTTTCCAGATGTGCCGCGAGTTGTTCGAAGCTTAAGCGCATTAATTTGCGGCGCTGGGTTTGCCCGGGTTCTGGGCGCTCAGGCGACGCATGATTTCGCGGGCGGAGTCGGCACGCATGTCGAGGTTGAGGCGCTCGGCTTCTCCGACCTTGGCGAGCAGCAGGGAGTTGTCGTAGGTGTACTCGCGCTGCTGGTCAATGGTTTGTGGGGCTCCCCACAGGTCGGTGGAGGTGGGGCGAGTGCGGAAAGTGATGTGATACTGCACGGAGTATTCACTTACTTTTCCACCACCGGAGAGCGAAATGATCTGCTGGGTCGATCCTTCGTTCATCAGTTCCAGTTGCATTTCAGCCAGTTCCGGATTGTCAACGACGGTGATGTCATTCGCCTTCAGCAATCGTCTGAGGTTACTGGCAATGGCTGTAGAGTTGCCATTTTGCAGGTACAGAGTGTGGAACGACAGATCGCTCTGCCCGCGCAGATGATAACCGCAGGCGGTGAGCAGCAAGATGCTGGCAGCGAGCAGCAGGTGGCGAGTGGCAAGTGGCAAGTGCAGAAGGAAGTTCATGTGTTACCCCACGACGACGTTGATCAACTTGCCCGGTACGACGATGACTTTGCGTACGCTAACACCCTCGAGATGCTTTTGCACGCATGGCTGTTCGAGCACCAGCTTTTCGATGACACTCTTTTCCATGCTGACGGGAGTAATCATGCTGCCGCGCAATTTGCCATTGACCTGGATCATCAGCTCAATTTCGTCCTGCACCATGGCCGCCTCGACGGGTTCCGGCCAAGGGGCGGCGAGGATGTCAGCGCCATATCCCAGCGCACTCCACAGTTCATGGCAGAGATGCGGCGTGATTGGCGACAGCAGGCGCAGCAGGATGGACAAAGCCTCCGCTGTGACTGCCCTGCTGGCAGGTTCCCGGCCGGATTTTTCCAGAGCGTTGAGCATCTTCATCGCGGCGGATACCACGGTGTTGAACTGGAAACGCGACAGGTCATAGCTGGCCTGTTTGAGCGTCAGATGGATCTCCCGGCGCAGATTTCTGGCCTCGCTACAGAGCTCGGTCAGATTGGTGGCTTCCTGGCCGATGCCCTCGAATTCTGCGGCAAACGCCCACACCCGGCGCAGGAAACGGTGACTGCCTTCGACCCCACTGTCGGACCATTCCAGCGTCTGTTCCGGGGGCGCTGCAAACATCATGAACAGGCGTGCCGTATCGGCTCCGTATTGATCGATCAGGGATTGCGGGTCGACACCATTGCGCTTGGATTTCGACATCGTGCCCATGCCCTGGAAGTCAACCGGCAGGCCATCCACCAGCAACTTCGCGCCGCACACCTTGCCGCCTGCATCATGCAGCAGGGACACTTCTTCCGGTGCGAAATATTCGATGCCGCCCTGTCCGGTGCGGCGTGAGAAAATGTGGTTGAGCACCATGCCTTGCGTCAGCAGATTGTTGAACGGCTCGTTGTAATCGACGAGGCCGAGCTTGTGCATCACTTTGCTCCAGAAGCGTGAATACAAAAGGTGCAAGATGGCGTGTTCGATGCCGCCGATGTACTGATCCACCGGCATCCAGTAACTCGTCTGTGCATCCACCATGCTGGCGGCACCGCTGCCGCTGGCAAAGCGTGCGTAATACCAGCTGGAATCGACAAACGTGTCCATGGTGTCGGTTTCGCGTTTGGCTGCCTGGCCGCATTTGGGGCAACTGCAATTGATAAAATCTTCGCGGCGGTTCAATGGATTGCCGGCACCATCAGGCACGCAATCCTCCGGCAACACCACCGGCAGTTGTTCGTCCGGCACGGCGACGTCACCGCAGGTCTCGCAGTGGATGATGGGGATTGGGCAGCCCCAGTAGCGCTGGCGGGAAACGCCCCAGTCACGCAAGCGCCACTGAGTCTTCTTCTCACCCAGATCCAGCGCTGCCAGATCAGCTGCTATGGCGTCTACCGCGTCCTCATGGCTCATGCCGTCATACTTGCCGGAATTGGTGCAAGTGCCAGCCTTGGAGGCATATTGTTCCTGCCACATCTCGGCTGAAAATTCTAGGCCTTCGAGTGCGATGCTCTGCCTGATCGGCAACCGGTACTTTTTGGCAAAGGCAAAATCGCGTTCGTCGTGTGCCGGCACCGCCATTACGGCGCCTTCGCCATAGTTCATCAGCACGTAGTTGCCAACCCACACCGGCACCTGTTGGCCGTTGAGCGGATGAGTGACGAAAAGCCCGGTATCCATGCCCGCCTTTTCCATGGTGGCCATGTCCGCTTCCATCACCGAGCCCAGCTTGCAGGTTTCTATGAAGGCGGAGAGCTGTGGGTTGTCTTGCGCAGCACGGGTGGCCAGTGGATGCTCTGCGGCCACGGCGCAATAGGTCACGCCCATGATGGTGTCGGCGCGGGTGGTGAATACCCATAACTTTTCGGCCTGGCCATCCAGCGTGTAAGGGAAGGCGAAGCGAACGCCCGTGCTCTTGCCAATCCAGTTGGCCTGCATGGTCTTGACCCGTTCCGGCCAGCCCGGAAGTTGGTCGAGGTCGGTCAGCAGGTTCTCGGCATATTGCGTGATGCCAAAATAGTAGCCGGGAATCTCGCGCTTCTCGACCAAGGCACCGGTGCGCCAGCCGCGACCATCGATCACCTGTTCATTCGCCAGCACCGTCTGATCGATCGGATCCCAGTTCACGACCTGAGTCTTCTTGTAGGCGATGCCAGCTTCGAGCATGCGCAGGAATAACCACTGATTCCAGCGGTAGTAATCCGGCTGGCAGGTGGCGAGCTCGCGCTCCCAGTCTATGCCGAGGCCTAAGGATTGCAACTGCTGTTTCATGTAGGCGATGTTGTCGTAAGTCCACTTGGCGGGTGGCACTTTGTTGGCGATGGCGGCATTTTCGGCCGGCAGGCCAAAGGCATCCCAGCCCATCGGCTGCAGCACGTTGTAACCACGCATCTTGTGCCAGCGCGTCAGCACGTCGCCAATGGTGTAGTTGCGTACATGCCCCATGTGCAGCTTGCCGGAAGGATAAGGGAACATGGACAGGCAGTAATACTTGGGGCGGCTGTCGTCCGGTTTCGCGGCAAAAGTATGGTGGGCACTCCAGTGTTGCTGGGCACGTTGTTCTATGTCTTTGGGATGGTACTGCGGCTGCATGATGAAGATGAGATTTCTGCCTGTTTTTCAAGGGGCAAATTATACCTTGGGATTGGTTGGTTGATCGCCTGTGCTGACGTATAATCGTACGAAAGAGACGAAAAACAAGTGCTCAGCGGGCAATTGCGCGAGGGGCCGGATTCCTGAGGAGAAGTCGATGTCCAAGAAGCACCCCGTGATCGCAGTCACCGGATCTTCCGGTGCGGGTACCACCACCGTCAAGCGTGCGTTTGAGCAGATTTTTCGGCGCGAGGGGATAGAATCTGCCGTGCTGGAGGGTGACAGTTTTCACAGTCTGACGCGCGCCGAGTTCAAGGCAGCCGTTGAGCAGGCGGACAACAACTATCAGCGTGCGCCCAGCCACTTTGGTCCGGAGTGCAATCACTTCGACAAGATCGAAGAGACCTTCCGCAACTATGGCGAAACTGGTAGTTGTCAGCGCCGCTATTATTTGCATAGCGACGCCGAGGCGGCCGAGCTCAATGCGCATTTCGGCACGCAACTGAAGCCGGGTGAATTCACGCCGTGGGAAGAGATTCCTGCCGGCTCCGATATCCTGTTTTATGAGGGGCTGCATGGCGGTGTGCGCACATCGGAAGTGGATATTGCCAGTCATGTCGATTTGCTGGTTGGCGTGGCGCCCATCGTCAATCTGGAATGGATTCAGAAGATTCACCGCGATACTGCCGAGCGCGGCTATTCGGCGGAGGCCGTGACGCAACTGATCTTGCGCCGCATGCGCGATTACGTTGAATACATCTGTCCGCAGTTCTCCAATACGGATGTCAATTTTCAGCGCGTCTCGATGGTGGACACCTCCAACCCCTTTATCGCCCGCGATATCCCGACCCTGGACGAGAGCATGGTGGTGATTCGCTTCCAGGATCACGAACGCGCGAATTTCCAGTATCTGATGACTATGATCAAGGATTCCTTCATGTCGCGCCGCAACACTATTGTGGTGCCGGGTGGCAAGATGGGCTTTGCCATGGAGCTGATTCTGACTCCGCTGATCCATGAACTGGTTCTCAACAAGCGTAAAAGTTGAAGATTGGAAGGTAGCAAAAAGGCCTGGGTTTCGAAAGCCCAGGCCTTTTTTTTGCGCCCGGCACGGGCGCACTCTTGTGGCCCCGAACTTATTGCAGCGCAGCGAACATCTGGTCGCGGATGGCTTCGACTGAACCGACGCCTGTGATCTTTACATGCTTTGGCGCGCCGGGCTTCCCGCTGGCGGCCCATAACGCATAATAATCCACCAGTGGTTTGGTCTGGCTGTGATACACCTCCAGCCGCTTCATCACCGTGTCCTCATGGTCATCATCACGCTGAATCAGTTCTTCTCCCGTCAGGTCATCACGGCCGGCCACCTTGGGCGGGTTGAAGCTGATGTGATAAGTGCGGCCGGATGCCGGATGCATGCGGCGACCGCTCATGCGGGTGATGATGGCCTCATCCGGCACATCGATCTCCACCACGAAATCGATGCCGACGCCGGCTTCCTTCATGGCCTCGGCTTGTGGAATAGTGCGCGGGAATCCGTCAAACAGGAAGCCGTTGGCGCAGTCATCATCCTTGATGCGCTCGCTCACCAGGCCGATGATCACTTCATCCGGCACCAGGCCGCCAGCATCCATGAACTTCTTCGCCTCCAGCCCCAGTTGCGTGCCGGCTTTGACTGCAGCACGCAACATGTCACCGGTTGAGATCTGTGGAATACCGAATTTTTCTTTGATGTAGTTGGCCTGGGTGCCCTTGCCCGCGCCTGGCGCGCCCAACAATATGACTCTCATGAATTTTCCTTTAGATGTTGAATTGACCAAAAATCAGAGCTGAAAAAATTTTCGTAGAATTATATCAGGCGAGGTAGTTGGCAATGCTCACGAATTGTTCGAGCCCCAGATTTTCTGCACGCAGTTGCGGTTCGATGTTGAGTGCGGCGAAGCCGGCATCGTCCAGCAGGCCCTTGAGCGTGTTGCGCAAAGTTTTGCGGCGCTGGCCAAACGCAGCCATGACGACTTTGGCGAACAAGACCTCGTCGGTGGCCGGATAAGGTAGGGTGGCGTGTGGAATAGCGCGGACGAAGGCCGATTCCACCTTGGGTGCGGGGTCGAACGACTCCGGCGGTACGGTGAACAGATATTCCATCTGCAGCCGATATTGCAGCATCACCGATAGCCGTCCGTATTCCGAGGTCGATGGCGCAGCTACCATGCGCTCAACCACTTCCTTTTGCAGCATGAAGTGCATGTCCGTGATGTGTGCCACACCCTCCAGCAGGTGAAACAGGATGGGCGTGGAGATGTTATAGGGTAGATTGCCAACCACGCGCACTTTTTCCTCTGGTCGGGAGGCAGCGAGCAAGGTCGTGAAGTCGAATTTCAGCGCATCGATGTTATGGATGGTGATTTTTGATGCGGGATAATGTGATTCCATCCAGCCGACGATGTCACGGTCGAGTTCGACCGCATGCAGGTGATTCAGCACTTTCAGCAGTGGCTGGGTCAGCGCGCCAAGGCCCGGCCCGATCTCAACCATCAGGTCGTCAGCCTGTGGCCGGATGGCCTCGACGCAGGAGCGGATGATGTTCCCATCGCGCAGAAAATTCTGGCCAAAACGTTTTTTAGGAATGTGTCTCATGGGGGGCTTTGTGGGAGTAAAAACGTTTCAGAGCAGGCTAACATGCGTAGCCTGTTATGCCGAAGCTAAAACGTACATGGAGCTGTCTCATGGGGGGCTTTGTGGGAGTAAAAACGTTTCAGAGCAGGCTAACATGCGTAGCCTGTTATGCCGAAGCTAAAACGTTTTTTAGGAATGTGTCTCATGGGCGCATTTTACTGGAGAGGGGTTCTGCCGTCATGCCACTGTTCCCCCTTCCTCATCGCGAGGGCGCCTTTAAACCATAGTAATTTGTTTTATTTTGGCGTACTCTCATGGGTCCATTAATGTATAAACAAGCTCATGACAAAGAAAACTCAAATAGGGCTATCAGCCACAGCAATTGCCAGCCTGACAGCAATACATGTTAACGCACAAACAGAGCTGGCAATTGAGCAAGCGGCTGAACTGGCTAGACTTACTGCTGAACAAGCTACCGAACTAGCCACTGAACTAACACTAACGGCTGAACAAACGGCCGAACAAACGGCTGCAAATGCAAACCTAATAGCCGCGCATACAGCTGCACTGGTCGAACTGGCTGCGGAACAAACTACTGCACTGGTCGAACAAGTTGCAAATCAGGCTGCATCCCTGGCAAAGCAAACAGCCTTGCTGGTTGCGGCTTTGGCAATGGATGAACTGGCTGCTGGAAATACTGTTGCACAGGCAATGGTTACAGCGGAAGAAGCTGAGGCACTAGCAGAACTAACCGTTGAAAAGGCTGAGGCACTTGCAAAGCTTACCGCTGAAAAGGCTGCGTCATTAGCAAAACTAACCGCTGAAAAGGCTGCGTCATTAGCAAAGCTAACCGCTGAAAAAGCTGCGGCACTAGTAAAGCTAAAAGCTGAACTTATTCATGAGCGTTTGGACACCTACTCAGGTGCGATGCTCGCAACCACACATTACTTAAATAATGTAATGAATGCCTTTAATTTATTAGAATTGCAATTTGAAAATTACGGGGAGATTAGCAAAGAAGCTCTGCTATCAGTTAAGCAAGAGTTGCAAAGAACTGAGATGCATATCAGAAAATTGACGGAAATAATTGACCCTAGTAAAAGCAATGTGAAAGATTTTATAAATAAACATCTGTAAGTTCCCGCCTTCATTTTCAGAACCGCCAATGGGTCCTGACGGCTAGCTTGAGAAATTCGGTGTTCATCATTCGATGCCAGAAAGTCGCCGTTGATGATGGGTCGCATCGCAGTTTAAGTTTCATTATGGTACTTGTCGTTGACAGGATCAGTAGGCATCGTTAAATTCCATTTAACCTTAAATCTTGTCAAGATATCAGCAACATGACTTTTAATCCTGCCTTTTGCACTGAACCTGCTTCAGCATCATTGAAGCAGGTTCAAACGCGAGATTTCGACGAGCAGGCGACGTTGCTGACTGATTGGAACCAGCATTACTCACAATTGACCTCTGGGCATTTCAGGGGGGCGATTGTTGAGCTTTTCTTTGATGACGTTCATCTTTTCTCAGAATTCACAAACCAGGCCCTGTTGCAAAAAGGGCAGCTCGACGACGACATGATCGCGCTCGGGATTCCCCTGCGACAAAGAGGGCGAGGAATGTTCTGCGGTCAGACGATGCAGGAGAACACCATACATCTGTTCTCCGGTGATTCTGGATTCGAGTTTTACTCTCCCGCACAGCTCACTATGGGCGGCATCGTTATGTCCCGCAAGGCTCTGCTGTCATGGGCGGGGAACTCCATTCCGGAGATGGAGCCTGGTCAGCAAGCGCGTTTAAGGTCAGTGTCCTCGGCATTGATGCGGCAGGCCTGCGCCTTTTTGTTCAGCCTTTTCGATCTGTGCAAGCAGCACCCGGCCTTGCTGCAAAGTGGGAACTTCCGACGTTGTCTGCGCGATGCAACAATGGGATGCGCCATCGACCTGCTATCCAATGAGAATCATAGGGTCGGCGATCTATCTTTGCAGCGGCGCTGGAAGATCGTGCAACTGGCACAGGCCTATCTGCAAGAAAATCAACTTGAATCTGTCAGCATTGAAATGCTGTGCCGTGATCTCGGCGTTAGCCGGCGCACCTTACAGTACAGCTTCAACGATCTGGTCGGCGTCAATCCTGTTGCATTCCTGCGTGCCCACCGCCTTAATGGGGTCCGCCATATGCTGAAGTCTACCAATTCTGTGACTGAAGCTGCGACCTCTTGGGGGTTCTGGCACTTTGGTCATTTCTCGCGTGAATACAAGAAATTATTCGGCGAACTGCCATCGGAAACCATACGACGCCGATAAGGGCAGCGTTTTATACGCTGGTCGGAGGTGACAATTGGCCTGTCTGCGCATGGCTGACTTGCACCATTTCACTTTCATCTTTGAGGCCCACCCCGGATAACTGTAAACGCAACGCCTCAACAAGTAGCCAGTGCACTTTGCGGGCGGCTTCGGCATAGGGCAGACCTTCTGGCCGGATGTTGGAGATGCAGTTGCGCTCCGAGTCCTGACGACCGACATGCGGCTGGTAGGTGATATAGACACCGAGGCTGTCCGGGGAGGTCAAGCCAGGCCGCTCGCCCACCAACATTGCCACTATGCGCGCCTTTAGCAATTCACCGACCTGATCGCTCAAAGCCACCCGCGCCTGTTGCGCAACAATCACCGGCGCCACCTGCAAAGTTTGAGGAAGCAGGGCGCGCAAGGCAATAAGCACCGGCAATGCATGACGAGAGACGGCGAGCGACGACAGCCCGTCACCCACCACAAGTGCTAAGTCGCAACTTGTCTGCTCGCAGGTATGCAGTGAAGCGAGGCTCTCGGCGGCCAATTGTCGGCCGAGGTCGGGGCGCAGCAGATAGCTCGCACGGTCTGTGACTGCGCTTCTCACCTGAATGCTGTCGAAACCGTTTTCCTGCAACTGTGCACAGAACGCAACCGAATCTAATGGGGCATGGACAGCGTCACGTGCCATGGCGTGTGCATAGCCGAATTGAAGGATTTCCTCTGTAGGTAGGCTGACACCTGTACGACCCAGTGCAATGCGCGCACGCGTGTAGGCTTTTAAATGCCCCCATGGATCTTGCTGAACCAGTGTGCTATTTGCCATCACAAAGCCTGAGCGTGCCAAGCCGATTGGACAGTAGAGGGTGCGAAGGTGGCACCGGACGAACACGACCCTGTTGGGTAATTTCCATCAATTCCAGCCAAGTCTCAAATTCAGGAGCCGGCTTGAGGTGAAGTAGTTCCCGCAGGACCAGACTATCGTGGAAAGAGGTGGTCTGGTAATTGAGCATGATGTCGTCTCCCCCGGGGATGCCCATCAGAAAAGTCAACCCGGCGGTGGCCAAGAGTGTCATCAGGTTGTCCATGTCATCTTGGTCTGCCTCGGCATGGTTGGTATAGCAGACATCGCATCCCATGGGCACACCCATCAGCTTTCCACAGAAATGGTCTTCCAGCCCGGCGCGCGTGATCTGCTTGCCGTCGTAAAGGTATTCGGGGCCGATAAAGCCGACGACAGTGTTGGTTAACAATGGAGAGAAATGTCTTGCCACGGCATAGGCCCGGGCCTCGCAGGTTTGCTGGTCAACGCCGAAGTTGGCCTCAGCAGACAAGGCTGAACCTTGTCCTGTTTCAAAATACATTACGTTGTCGCCAACGGTGCCTCGCCTGAGTGAACGGGCTGCATCCTGAGCTTCCCTGAGGAGGGCGAGCGAGATGCCGAATCCGCGGTTGGCTTTTTCCGTCCCCGCGACTGATTGGAACACCAGGTCGACCGGTGCACCTTTCTCGATGACTTGAATCTGATTGGTGACATGGGTCAGGATGCAGGACTGCGTCGGAATTTTGAAGGTGCCGATGAAGTCATCAACCAGATAATAAAGTTCCATCAGAGCGGGAATACTGTCGGTGGCCGGGTTGATGCCGATAACGGCATCGCCGGCACCATACAGCAGGCCGTCGATGATAGAGGCTGCAATACCGCGCACATTATCCGTCGGATGGTTGGGCTGGAGGCGAACAGAAAGACGCCCTTCCTGTCCGATGGTATCGCGGAAAGCGGTGACGACACGGCACTTCTTTGCAACCAGAATCAGGTCCTGATTGCGCATGATCTTGCTGACTGCAGCCGCCATTTCAGGGGTTACGGCAGGTGCGATACGAGCCAGTGCCGCTGAGTCAGCAACCTCTGATAGCAACCAGTTTCGAAAATCCCCGACAGTGAGATGGGCAATTTCACCAAAGGCAGCCTGGTCGTGGCTGTCAACGATCAGGCGCGTGACCTCATCGGTTTCGTAGGGAATCAGCAACTCCTCTAGAAATCGCCTGAGGGGAACCTCGGCCAGACACATTCGGGCTGCAACTCGCTCGGCATAACTGCTCGCCGCCACCCCTGCCAGATAATCACCGGATCTGGCGGGGGTAGCCTTGGCAAGTAAATCCTTCAGGTCACGAAAAACGTAAGTTTCGGAACCAGCGATGTGGCGGTAAGCCATGCCTGATCCTCACGGCTTGATTGCCGCGATTTCATCGGCAACAGTTTCGAACGGGCCTCGCATTATATGATCCTCAGAATGCGCGCGTCGCTCATGGGTCGTCAGGAAATAAAGGTAGCCTATAACCATCAATCCGGCAAACAGCATGGCCAGCAACTGGTTGTAATAGATCATGGTGACCAGACAGACTAACGCCAGCCCAAGCGCAATGGCTGGGAACAATGGGTAGCCAAACGCCGGGAACGGGCGGCTAAGTGAAGGTTCCTTCTTGCGCAAGGCGAACAGACTCAGCATGGACATGATGTACATGACAATTGCACCGAACACCGACATGGTGATCAGATTCGCTGTCAGCGTCATGCCGCCGAAGGAGATGAGGTCATCACTATAGATTGCGGCGATGCCCACCAGTCCACCTGCCACGATGGCGCGATGTGGTGTTTTAAAATCCGGGTGCACGGCGGCAAAATACTTGGGCATGTAGCCGGAACGTGCCAAGGCAAATATCTGGCGAGAATAGCCAAGAATGATGCCGTGGAACGAGGCGATCAGACCGAACAGGCCTATCCACACCAGCATATGCAACCAGCCGCTATTCGCGCCAACCACCATTTTCATGGCTTGTGGCAATGGGTCGTTGATGTTGGACAATGCTTTCCAGTCACCGACACCGCCCGCGAAGATCATTACCCCAAAAGCCAGAACGAGCAGTGTCAGGATGCCAAAGATGTAGGCGCGAGGGATGGTATGGCGAGGATCCTTGGCCTCTTCCGCCGCCATCGCGACGCCTTCAATCGCCAGAAAAAACCAGATGGCGAAGGGAATCGCAGCAACAATGCCGGGGACCACAGCCAGACTGAAACTTTCCTGACCTGCCCAGCCATTATGTACAAAGTTGCTAATGGAGAAGCCCGGCGTCACCACGCCCATAAAGACCAGCAACTCAATGATCGCCAGCAGGGTTACGAACAATTCAAAGGTGGCGGCGATGTGCACACCGACGATATTTAGTAGCATGAAAACGACATAGGCTGACATTGCCATGGTCTTTGGATCAACCGTTGGAAACTGCACATTCAAGTAAGCCCCGATGGCCATGGCGATCGCAGGCGGTGCGAAGACAAACTCAACAAGCGTTGCAAAACCAGCGATGTAGCCGGCTTTTGGCCCAAATGCCCGTCTGGCGTAGGCCAGCGGTCCGCCTGCGTGCGGAATCGCGGTTGTCAATTCGGTAAAGCTGAAAATGAACGTGGTATACATCGCCGCAACCACAAGAGAGGTAACCAGGAAGCCCAAGGTGCCAGCCTTGTCCCAGCCGTAACTCCAGCCAAAATACTCACCGGAAATCACAAGGCCGACCGCAATTCCCCACATATGCCACACGTTTAACGTGGGCTTGAGACTGTCCTGACTCATTTTTTGCTCCTTTTCCTGTAGACCCGGTTCAAAAACTTTGGCGGTGTATTACCGACCATCTGAAATTGAATATACGTATTGTGGGGAGCCTGCGCTATCCCATTTTGGCAATCGAAGGCATCGATCCGGGACACGTCAGAAAGCGCTTTAAACTGCCCGATAAAACCATATGAAATCTGGCCTGAACAGGTCTAATAGGACTATATAACAGCCACTTGCGGTATAATTTCCCCATGCTTTCAACCCTTTCCATGACGCTGCCGACACTCGACCAGATCCTTATGCCACTCAGGCCGATGTCCTGCAGCGCGTCCCTCCAACCTGCCTGCGATGCTCAGCGCCAGACTATGGAAGCAGCACTACCCCAGCAACCCGATGCGATCTGATCTTTGTGGTCTAGCCTAGATTGGACGGCGCGGTGATGCAGTAGCTCGATTATTTCCGTGTTAATGACGACAAAACCAAAATTCAAAAGTGATGCTTTTGAGGCCATCCACTCCTCAGCCAGCGGTTTATTCAAGGTTGGCGGTATCGACAAGGCTACCATGCGTGAATTTGATGACGGAGTGTTCCCCTTTTTTGACTTTTGACACAAACAAAAACGCCCCCCATCGCTGGGAGCCTCTTGCTTACTGGTGGGACGGGTGGGGGTCGAACCCACGGCCAACGGATTAAAAGGCGTTTTTACTGCGGAACAGGCCAGAAGCGAAGCTCGTATTGTGCTTGGTCAGTTTGCACGCAGCATCAACCCAAATGAGCTTGAAAAGGCTGCGCGTGCACGTGCCATTACTTTGGCGGAAGTGCTGGAAGACTTTCTCCAGGCAAGAAAGAATCTCAAGCCGCGCACCGTTGCAGATTATCGCAGCGTCATGAGTACCTATCTTGTGGACTGGCAAAATAAACCCATCATTGAGATTACCAAGGACATGGTGGGGAAACGCCATACAGCGATTGCGACCGGCCTCAAGATCACTATCCAGGATCGCAACGGCATGCCAAAGGAAGCCCACTATTGCAGCGAGTCGCAAGCCAATCTCGCCATGCGCTACTTGCGCGCCCTGTTCAATTTTGCGGCTAGCCAGTATGAGGATGGCAACGGGCAATCCATTACTCCTGATAATCCAGTAAAACGGCTTTCACAAACTCGCGCCTGGTATCACATCGCCCGGCGTCAAACTGTGATCAAGGTGCATGAACTGGAAGCCTGGTTCAAGGCAGTCACTTCCTTAGAAAACGACTATACCGGCAGGCAACGAGAAATCGTCAGGGATTATTTGCTATTGCTCATGCTGACCGGCCTCCGGCGTGAAGAAGCGGCAAAGCTGACATGGAAAAACGTCGATCTCAAGGCAAAAACTATGATGATCCCGGATACCAAAAACCGGCAGGATCATGTCCTGCCCTTGAGCGACTATTTGTATGAGCTCTTGATACGTCGGAATGCCGAGGCTGCTGTCGAGCGGTTACGGCCGCCCATTCAGAAAATTACGGACTACATTTTCAAGTGTGCAGGCATCAAGCCAAGCGCAGAGGTTATCTCACTGGCTGACAGAATTGCTTAGCCCTTTGCACCGAATAAGCCTTTAAAATAATCAGGCCTCATCACTTGACAGGATACGGCAGTGCCGTAGAATAATGTTTATGCATACCGTATCAGAAACTGAAATTTTCCAGCGTTATGCCGATTCTGTTTGGACGGATAGCGACCGGATTAAATTCATCAACTGGATTGCGGAAAATCCCCTGGCGGGAGATGTAATCCCCGGCTCTGGTGGATGCAGAAAGGTGCGATGGAGTCGCGCAGGAATGGGAAAACGTGGTGGCGTTCGGGTGATTTACTTCAACGCCACGGATGGAAAAGTCTGGCTGTTGATCGTTTATTCAAAATCAAAGTTTGATAATCTTCCTGCCAGCTTTCTGGCTAACTTAAAAGACGAGGTGAATCATGGATAAGGAAATGGAACAGTTCCAGAATGATCTGCTGGAATCGGTAAAGCAAATGAAGGCTGGGAAATCGGCTCGCGTAACCACAGTTAATCTTTCCCCGGCATCTGAGGCCCGCTTTAAAGTGGGGATGTCTCAAGCTGAATTCGCAGGCCTTCTTGGTGTATCAG
>CAIJXJ010000087.1 GCA_903824575.1 uncultured Methylobacillus sp. | reverse complement strand
CCCTCGGGGCCTGTCCGACGCCTGCCCGGTGACTTCTGCCGCATCTGACAGGTTGGTGGTTGAGGGCAGGCATCCGACAACCCTTAACAAAAGCTGACTGCCAACTTAGAATGCCCGAAGGACTGCAATGGCCGATCAAGAGTCATTTAGACCGTGAGGCAGAACGTCAGATTATAGAATTACAGCGGTACAGCAAAAAATAACCCGCGGCAGAAATTTAATTTACTGTTTGAGTGTAGTTATAAAAATTATGTCTTAATCTGGCCGATGATGTCCATATCATAAACTGTCTATGGTGTGTGTCCATACTATGTAACTCACACTTGTCTTGATAGTAGCCTTCCATGCTTTTGGGCAGGTCGAGGTGGGCGACGAAGCGCACATTGGGCTTGTCTATGCCCATGCCGAAGGCGACGGTAGCCACCATGATGACGCCCTCCTCGCGCAGGAAGCGACGCTGGTTTGCATTGCGCACCTTGGCGTCCAAGCCTGCATGATAGGGCAGGGCATCCCGCCCACGGATCTTTAACCAGTCGGCGGTTTCTTCCACTTTTTTTCGTGACAGACAGTAGACGATGCCGGCGTCATTGACGTGCTCGGCGTCGAGGAAGGCTAACAGCTGGTTGCGGGCGTTATCCTTGAGGGTGATGCGATAGTGGATGTTTGGGCGGTCAAAGCTGGAAACGAACTGGTGCGCAGCCTCGAGAGCCAGGCGCTCGACAATTTCGCCACGGGTGGGAGTGTCCGCCGTGGCGGTCAGGGCGATACGGGGTACACCGGGGAAGCGTTCGTGCAGGACGGTAAGCTTGCGGTATTCGGGACGAAAATCGTGACCCCATTGTGACACGCAGTGCGCTTCGTCGATGGCGAACAGGGCGATGCCGGGACCGGCCTCAAGTTGTTCCAATAGCGTCAGAAAATTCGGCATCAGCAGGCGTTCCGGCGCGACGTAGAGGATCTTCAGGCGTCCTTCAATCAACCGTCCGGTGACCTCACGGGCAGCCTCGGCATCGAGGCTGGAATTGAGAAACGCCGCCTGTACACCGAGTTGCTGCAAGGCGTCCACTTGATCCTGCATCAGTGCGATAAGTGGCGACACCACGATAGCGATGCCATCACGCAATAACGCTGGTAACTGGTAACACAGCGACTTGCCGCCGCCCGTTGGCATCAGCACCAGAGCGTCGCCACCCGCTGCCACATGCTCGACCACGGCCAGCTGTTCGCCGCGAAAGGCGTTATAGCCGAAGATGTCAAGCAGCAGCTGTTGGGCACGGGTCATGTCATTGCCAAGTCATTAGGCTGAATGTAGCGCAGGCGACCTCGCCTGCCGTTTTAGTGTATTTTGGCACCACCTCATGCAGGCGAGGCCGCCTGCGCTACAGCCACTATTTGTTGCGGTTGCCCCGGTGGATGGGGGCGGGGGCGAAGATCGGTGTCTGCGCCATGGCCTGGTGACGTGCGGCTTCGGACAGATTCTTCTGTGACTGCTCCGATACTGGCTTGGACAGTAGAGCTGACGGCTGGCGTTGCTGGCGTGACGGGTCACGCCCGGCATGCGGACTGCGCGGCGCCTGGTTACGGTTTTCACTGCTGCGGCTTGGCCCGTTGGACGTACGTCCAGGTGCCCCCTGAGGGCGACGCTGTTGCTGCGGGCGTGGTGGCCGTGGCGCTTCCGGCTCGAGGCGGGTCGGCGGGACAAAGCCTTCTGCCGTGACCTTGGGAATTTCGCGCTTGATCAGACGCTCGATATCCTTGAGCAATTTCAATTCCTCGGGGTCGACCAGCGATACGGCGGCGCCAGAGGAACCGGCACGACCGGTGCGGCCGATGCGGTGTACATAGTCTTCCGGCACGTTGGGCAACTCGAAATTGACCACTTGTGGCAATTGGTCGATGTCGAGACCGCGCGCGGCAATGTCGGTGGCAACCAGTACCGGCAGGGTGCCGTTCTTGAATTCGGCCAAGGCCTTGGTGCGCGCTGACTGGCTCTTGTTGCCGTGGATGGCGGCGGCAGGGATACCGTCCTTGACCAGTTTCTCGGCCAGGCGATTGGCGCCGTGCTTGGTGCGGGTGAAGATCAACACCTGTTTCCAGTCGTTATGCTTGATCAGGTGGCTCATCAGGTCGCGCTTGTGGCTCTGCTGCACCAGATGCACGCTCTGCTCCACCAGTTCGGACGCAGTGTTGCGACGCGCTACCGAGACGAAGCCGGGGTTATGTAGCAGGCCTTCGGCCAGTTCCTTGATTTCGTCGGAGAAAGTCGCTGAGAACAGCAGGTTCTGGCGTTGTTTCGGCAGCACCACCAGGATCTTCTTGATGTCGCGGATGAAGCCCATGTCCAGCATGCGATCGGCCTCGTCCAGCACCAGAATTTCGACGCCGGACAGGTCCAGCGTGCGTTGACCCAAGTGATCGAGCAGGCGACCGGGGGTGGCCACCAGGATGTCCAGCGGTTTTTTAAGGCGCGCGTGCTGCGGGCCGATACCGACCCCGCCGAACATTACCATGGACGTGTGTTTGAGATATTTGCCGTAGGTCTTGACCGATTCCTCGACCTGCGCCGCAAGTTCGCGCGTTGGCACCAGGATCAGGCAACGCGGACGGCCGGGCTTGAGCTCGATTGGTTTTGCGCTTAACAGATGCAGAATCGGCAGGGTAAAACCGGCGGTCTTGCCGGTGCCGGTCTGGGCGCCGGCCAGCAGATCGCCGCCCTGGAGGACCAGAGGAATAGCTTGTGCCTGGACCGGGGTCGGTATGGTGTAGCCGACGTCGTTGATGGCTTGCAGCAAAGGTTGCGACAGACCGAGGTCGGTAAATTTAATTTCTTGAGTCAAAATTTTTGTAGCTCCTGCGACGGCCTGCTATTCAAGCTGAACGGCGCCAATCGAGGCAGACGAATTTAAGGATCTGAGGGATCGATATGAGAATTGAACCGGTACGCTGATTGGCAGGGCGTAGGTAAGAACGGCATTATACGCATGTCCCTGAAGCTGACAAGCATTACCTAAAAGCTCCTCAGTCACGGAGTTCAAGAACTGCCTGAGGTCAGTCCATATTCCCGCCGTTCAATTTCAGCTAAACATAGGCGGCAATACAGATATAACGGACATCGAGAATTGAGGGTCAGAGGGCAGAACCTTTAACACAAGCCGACAGTCCGATTAGGAGAATTCCACTTATTTGAGTGTCAGATACCCGTTGCCGTCATTGGGCAGCACGAGGTGAACGGCAGCAGTCCATCACCGTTCTTCAAATTCAACCAAGGCAACAGATTTCACGGATTGACGAAGCACACCGGCAGTCGTAATTTTTTGAATCAAAGAAATCTCTGAAAATCCAAAAATCGACTTTTCCCCCGGCACGTCGCTCAAAATAAAACCGAGTTTTTCCAACAGACAAATAGCCGGAAAAACAAAACCCGCCGTAGCGGGTTTTGTTTTTGTGCGCCTGGCAGGGCGCACTTACTGGTCATGCTCAGAACTTATAGCTGGCGTTGAGGCCGACTAGCCAGTTGCGACCGGCGCCGGCTTCATAGAACTGGTTGTTGCTGTCATTGACTCTGACTGAACTGACATAGTTGCGGTCGAAAATATTTTCGACGCGAACAAACTCAGCCACATGCCACTTGTTGAGCGACTGCGTAAAGCCGCCGCGCCAGTTGAGAAGGGCATAGCCGGGAGCCAGGTCATTTGCTTTGTCTGTGACATAGACCTTGTCCACCGTATGTGTTTCGACTGCGGTCGAGAAGCCTGCGGGGGCATACTTCCAACTGACCTCAGCATAGGCAGTCTGGCGATAGGTGCCGGGAATGGCCTTGCCACTTGCAACCCATGCGGTGCCAGCGGTCTTTGCGCAGGCAGAGGCAGAGGACGCAATGGCGCCGGAGCAGAACGCATCGGTATATTTAGCATCCAGATAGGCGTAGGAAGCGAAGCCTGCAAAGCCGTGGCCGAACTCGGACTCCACCGACAGCTCCACCCCGTTTCGCGACGTGCCACCCGCATTCTGGTAGGTGGAGCGACCTGATACGCTGTTGGCGACCACGATTTCATGGTTGGTGTCCGTCTTGAAAATGGCAAGATTGGCACGCGTGTCTGTGCCAAGAAAAGCCTTGGCACCGATTTCATAGTTGTTGCTGGTAGCAGATTGCAGGTTAAAGTTGAAGGCCCCCGTCGCAGGGGCGTAAGCCATTTCAATCATGGTCGGCGTTTCGAAACCTTTGCCGGCATTGGCGTAGAGGTTGATCATGGGGGTCAGCTTGAACACGGCGCCTACCACCGGGGTGGTTTCGGAGAATCTGACGCTGCCACCATCGTTGCCATTGGCGAGATAGTGATCCTCGGATTTTATCTCTACATTGCTGTGTCTAAGCCCTGCAACCAGGTTCCAGCGCGCTTGCGGCGACCATTCGGCCTGCGCGTATTGATCGAAGTCCTGTGCGATGTCGTTCTCATCGCGGCGCAGTATTCCCTTGACGCCGCAAATTACGCCCGAACCACAGGTCAGGTTGGTCGCGGCGGTGCCGGCTACGGTCACAAAGTTGTCGTAGCCGGTGCGATGATCTTCCATGTTGTCGAAATTCGCTCCCAGCGTGACGCTGTAGGGACCGCCTATCAGTTCTCCCTTGTGGGTGAAATGGAGATCCACACCGTCAAAATCGCGAGCAATTTGTGCCACGCCACCGGAAGTCTTTGAATTGGCGGCAATGACCTTGGCGGTCACGCCGGTGCCAAGTGCGTTGGCACCAATGGACTGATACCCCAAGTTGTCCCGCGTACCAATATAGGCCATCAGGCTGACGGTATTGTCGGGATTGAAATCATGTTCCAGCTTTGCGCCGACCTGGGTCTGGCTGCGCTCCACGCGCGTATTAAAGCTGTTGGTGCTGGTCACAACTTGCGTTGGACTCTGTAACCATTGTGCACGGGTCAGACCTTGCGGATCTTGCGCCAGTGGCTGATCCAGATAGGTGCCGAGTAAGGTGAGGCGGGTGTCCTCATTTAACTGGATGCCAAGTTTGGTATTGAACAGATCACGGCGCGATGCGCTATGGTTGCGATAGCCATCGGTCTCCAGGTGCGAATAGTCCGCCGTGTAATTGAACTTGCCAAGGCTGCCGCCAGCCTTGATGGCTTCACGGTTGGTGCCATAACTGCCGGTCGTGAATGCAGCGCCGATGGTTGGGTCCTGCGGGCCATCTGCGGTAAAGATCTGGACCACGCCGCCGGAGGAGTTGCCGTACAGTGCGGAGAATGGACCACGCATGACTTCAATGCTCTTGGCGGAGCCGAGGTCAAAGGTGCCGGCCTGTCCTTGGCCGTCTGGCATGGTTAAGGGGATGCCATCGGCGTAAAGGCGGATGCCACGCACGCCAAACTGTGAACGCGCGCCGAAACCGCGGGAAGAAATCTGTACATCCTGTGCATACTGGCCGCGGAATTGCGACACGATACCCGGTACGCGTTGCAGACTCTCGGAAATGTTGACCTGTAACTGACCTTCCTGGATTTTTTCCGCATCGATCACATCGATCGAAACCGGCAAGTCGAAACTGTCATGCGCGACGCGGGTAGCGGTCACGACCAGGGGAGACACCAGCAGGACATTGGCTGATTCAACTTCGTCTGCTGATAGTTTTTGAGCAGGTTCGGCAGCGTATGCCGCTGAACAGGCGAGGCATCCGGCAACCGCCAGAGTCAATTTTTTGAGGGGGAACATCGAACATCTCCAGGAACGGGCCGAGCATGGCACCAATTTTTTCAAGGCGCCAATCCTACCGGAAATTCAAAAAAATACCCTCATGATTTTCATGATTTGTAGCAAATTGTAGTAAGCGAGTGGCAGGCCTGGTTGAATTTAAACCAAGCCTTCCAGCAGTTGAACCTGAACCATTTCCCCCGCAGGCAGGTTACCGCAAGCCTCGGCTAGCACGATGAAACAATTAGCTTCTGACATGGATCTCAGTACTCCCGAGCCTTGGTTGCCGATGGGGCGGACGCGCCACAGGCCGTCATGGTCCGGGAACAGCGTGCCGCGCTGGAATTCTACCCGCCCGGGGGCCTTCTTTAGCGGCTCCACGCACAGAGTCTGGAGTGTTGGCAGGGGAGCGGGATTGGGTTGCCCCATCAGGATCAGCAAGGCCTCTCGTACAAATTGATAAAACGTCACCATGACGGCAACCGGGTTACCAGGCAGTCCGAAATAGTGGGCGTTGCCAACCTTGCCGAAGGCGAGCGGGCGTCCCGGCTTCATGGCGATCTTCCAGAACACGACCTGGCCAAGATCGCTTAACAGTTGCTTCATGTAATCGGCGTCTCCCACTGAAACGCCACCACTGCTGAGGATGACGTCGGCACAAGACGCTGCCTCCTGCAATGCCTGTTCCAGTAATTGCGGGTCGTCCCGTACCACACCCAGGTCGATGATGTCGACTCCCATCCGGGCCAGCATGCCGTAGAGGGTGTAACGGTTGCTGTCGTAGACCTGGCCTGACTCAAGCGTCTGGCCAATGCTGGTCAACTCATCCCCGGTGGAAAAGAAGGCTACGCGCAGACGGCGGAACACCTTGACCTCGCCGACGCCAAGCGAGGCGACCAACCCAAGGTCGGCCGGGCGTAGTAGATGGCCTGCGGGGAGGACAGTCTGCCCTGTCTTCAGGTCCTCACCCGCATGGCGGACATTCTGACCGCGCCTGACCCCGGCGCCGAACAGCATGTATTCTCCAGTCTGTTGCACCTGCTCCTGCATCACCACGCTGTCGCAGTTAACCGGCATCACGGCGCCGGTCATGATGCGCACGCATTCTCCCGGTTCGATCTTGCCCACATAAGCCTTGCCGGCCACGGCCGTGCCGGCGATGCGCAATGTGGTCGGGCCGGAGGGCTGCAGATCATCAGCATTAAATGCGTAGCCGTCCATGGCCGAGTTGTCGTGGTTAGGGACGTTGTGCGGGGAGATAATGTCTGTTGCCAGCACGCGGCCGAGGGCATTGCGCAATGGCAGGCATTCTTTAGCCTGCACTGGAGTGAGGTGGTCGCGTATATATTCACGCGCCTTCGCGACCGGCATGGAGTCGGGATCATAGTCGTCGGCGCAACTGGACGTGGGGATAAAAACGGGTTTGGTCATGAGGGACTCTTTGCTAAGTTTTCCATCCATTGCGATACGAATTTGGCAATGGCATGTGGGTCGTTGAGATCCAGCACCGGCAGTCCTGTCGCAGCCGGGCCGTCGGAGGCCACGGCGATGATGTGCGGGTCTGAGGATGCCAGTAGCGGATGGCCAAGGGACGGGCGATAGACCTCGATCTTGGCAATGGCTTCCTGTCTGAATCCTTCCACCAGGATGAGATCGGCCAGCGCGGTATCCATCTGGCGCACTAATTCACCAAGGCTCGCCTCCGTGCACTCAGGGCTTGCATGCGCGAGTTCCGTCATCAGCGCCCAGCGTTGGCTGGAACCTAGCAAGGTTTGCACCGCACCGGATGCGCGAATGCGATAACTGTCCTTGCCGGGATGGTCGATGTCGAAGCTGTGGTGTGCGTGCTTGATGACCGAAATGCGCAAGCCTTGCTCGATCAGCACCGGAATTAGTCGAGTGAGCAGAGTGGTCTTGCCGAGGTTGCTGCCCCAAGCGCAGAAGCCCAGCAAGGGGATCGGGCAGGCGATCATGATTCCAGGCCTGCGAGTTCTGCCGGAGTGTTGATGTTGGCGAAGGCCTCGGTCTGGTCGTCGAATGACACTTCGACTTTGTTAAGTTCAGCCTGCCACAGGCCGAGCTTGCGACCGCCAGCTTGCAGGAATTGCGTCAGGTTCGGCAGCAAAGAGCTTCGGCACAGGCAGAATGCCGGCTGTAACTGGTTGCCGGTCCTGGCCACAGCGAGATCAGCATCGGTCTGCTGTAAAGCTGCCAGCAGTCGGCTGACCAGATCCAGTGGCAGGAAAGGCGAGTCGCATGGAACTGTGAGCAGTAGAGAATATTGCGCCTTGGTCATGCCGCACTGCAACCCGGCCAGGGGGCCTGCATAGCCGGGAATGAGGTCGGCGATGACGGGGTAGCCAAATTGTATGTAGGCTTCGATTTCACGGTTGGCGTTGATCAGGACTTCATCCACCTGTGGCAGGAGGCGCTCCAGCACGCATACCACCAGCGGCTTGCCATGGAACGGCAGCAGCCCTTTGTCCATGCCGCCCATGCGGCGCCCCATGCCGCCGGCAAGGATGATGCCGGTGATCTGCATGTCAACCACCGGTCATCGACATGAAGCGGACCACGGCAGGTTCGGCGCGATTGAGATCAAAATCATGGCCTTTGGGTTTGATCTGCATGGCATCCAGAATGGCCGCGCAGAGTGGCGCATTGTCCTGCGGGAATTCGCGCAGCAAGGGCATCAGTTCGATCTTGTCCTCCTGCCCCAGACATAGATAAAGCTCGCCCTTGCAGGTGATGCGGACCCGGTTGCAGGATTCGCAAAAGTTGTGGCTATGTGGGGAGATGAAGCCGACCCGCGAAGTCGTGCCGGGAATGCGCCAGTAGCGGGCCGGGCCACCGCTGCTTTCCGTGCTGCTGATCAGGGTATATCGGTCCTGCAGGCGTTGCAGGGTTTCATCATTGCTGACGAAACTTGATTCACGGTGACGGCCGACTTCGCCCAGCGGCATCTCTTCGATGAAGGCAATGTCGAGCTGGTTGTCGATGGCAAATTGCACCAGCGCCGGGGCCTCGTCGTCGTTGACGCCACGCATCAGGACGGAATTGAGTTTGGTGTGCTCGAAGCCTGCCGCTGTTGCAGCTTGAATGCCGCGCAGCACCCGGTCGAGTTCACCCACGCGCGTGATTTTACGAAAGCGCGCGGCATCAAGGCTGTCCAGGCTGATGTTGAGCCTGTGTACGCCGGCGGCCTTGAGCGCTGTCGCGTATTGTTCCAATTGGGAGCCGTTAGTGGTCATCACCTGTTCACGCAGGCCCGGCAGGCTGGAGATGTTCTGCAACAGCCACAGTGCATTCTTGCGCACCAGCGGTTCGCCGCCGGTAATGCGTACCTTCTGCACGCCTAAGCTCACGAATACTTTGACCAGTCTGGCACATTCCTCCAACGTGAGCACAGCATCACGTGGCAGGAAGCTCATGTCCTCGCCCATGCAGTAGACGCAGCGGAAGTCGCAGCGGTCGGTAATCGAGAGGCGAATATAATCTACCCTGCGGCCGAAGCGGTCTATCAGTACGGGGTTGGCGGTCGTGCCCATGGAAGCGTTCGCCCTCAAGTCTGGCGCAATATGCAATAGGATTGACATTTTATGGCTTTCCTGAAGATTTCAATAGTGGCAGTACCTCATGTTTTGCAATGACGCATCAATTCTGGCTGTTGACGATGCTCAATGGGGGGTGTAATTTCACTTGAAGCTTAGCTTTTAAGCCGACGATTATTGTCCAAATGCATCGCAGCATACGATACTGGTATTTGAACTATGGTTTTATCAATTCAACGTGCTTATAATTGATTCAGGTGCTTGAGACAAGTACGCTTGTAGGGCATGCCTCCCGAAGCATCATAAATTTGACTATCATTCAGGAGAGGCAAAATGCAACATAACGCATCACATGACAAGACATCTCCCCGTTTTGTAAGTGCATTGACCAAGAACACGGTGGCGCTGATTCTCGCTGGTGGCAGGGGCTCTCGCCTCAAGGACCTCACCAACTGGCGAGCGAAGCCCGGTGTGCCCTTTGGTGGCAAGTTCCGTATTATCGACTTCCCCCTTTCTAATTGCATGAATTCTGGTATCCGCCGCATGGGTGTCGTAACTCAATACAAGGCGCACAGCCTGATCCAGCATATTCAACGCGGCTGGGGGTTTTTGCGCGGAGAATTCAATGAGTTCGTAGAACTGTTGCCAGCGCAGCAGCGTGTAGAAGAAGAATGGTACAAGGGCACGGCTGACGCCGTGTTCCAGAATCTCGATATCCTGCGCAACATGGGGCCGGAATTTATTCTGATTTTAGCCGGCGATCATATCTACAAGATGGACTACGGCCAGATGTTAGCGGCCCACGTGCGCAACAACGCCGACATGACCGTGGCCTGCCTCAATGTTCCGGTCGACGAAGCGAAGGCTTTTGGGGTGATTGGCGTGGACGAGCAAGACCGCGTCATCACCTTCAAGGAAAAGCCGGCCAATCCGAATTCGATTCCAGGTGACCCGACGCAGTCGCTCGCCAGCATGGGCATTTATGTTTTCAATGCCGCTTTTCTCTATGAGCAGCTGATTCGCGATGCGGATACCCCGGATTCGGTGCATGATTTTGGTCAGGACATCATTCCGTATCTGATCAGCCGCGCTCGCGTGTTCGCACACCGTTTTGCCGACAGTTGTGTCAACAGTTCTGATGGCAAGCATTACTGGCGTGACGTCGGAACCATCGATGCTTATTGGGAAGCTAATATGGAACTAACCAAGATTACGCCGGAACTCAATTTGTATGATTTCACATGGCCGATCTGGACCCATCAGGAACAACTTCCCCCGGCAAAATTTGTATTTGACTCTGAAAACAGGCGAGGTGAGGCAGTGGACTCACTAGTGTCAGGCGGTTGCATTATCAGTGGGTCCACGGTGAGGCGTTCAGTGCTGTTCTCGAATGTGCATGTTCATAGCTATAGCAATATTGAGGACTCTGTCATCCTGCCGAATGTCTCTATTGGACGTAATGTTGTATTGAAGCGTGCAGTCATTGATAAGGGATCCGTTATTCCTGAAGGCCTGCAAATTGGTGTCAATCCGGAAGAGGACAGTAAACGTTTCCATGTTTCCGAGAAAGGCATAACGCTAGTAACGCCCGATATGCTAGGACAGAACCTGCACGTTATAAGGTAAATGCTGCCGGTTTCGCTGCACATTTGCATGAAGAGCCAAGAAATAGCGTCTAGGGGTAGCCTCCAGGCGTTTCAATGTTAAGGAGAAATTGATGTCCAAGAAGCACCCCGTGATTGCAGTGACTGGATCTTCCGGTGCGGGTACCACGACCGTGAAGCGAGCTTTGGAGCATATTTTTAGGCGAGAGGGGATAGAATTCGCGGTGCTCGAAGGTGACAGCTTTCACAGTCTGACGCGATCCGAATTCAAGGCGGCAGTTGAGAAGGCGGACAACAACTATCAGCATGCGCCGAGCCACTTCGGACCGGAATGTAATCATTTCGATAAGATTGAGGCTACTTTCCGCCAGTACGGTGAAACCGGCATGTGTCAGCGCCGTTATTATCTGCACAGTGATGCCGAGGCAGCAGAACTCAATGCCCACTTTGGTACACAGCTGAAACCTGGTGAATTTACCCCATGGGAAGACATTACCTCAGGCTCCGATATTCTTTTCTACGAGGGTTTGCATGGCGGGGTGAGGACGTCTGAAGTGGATATTGCCAGCCATGTGGATTTGCTGGTGGGTGTGGCCCCCATTGTTAATCTGGAATGGATCCAAAAGATACACCGCGATACCGCCGAACGTGGCTATTCAGCTGAGGCTGTGACACAACTCATTCTGCGACGCATGCGTGATTACGTGGAATACATCTGCCCGCAATTTTCCAATACTGACGTTAATTTTCAGCGCGTTTCGATGGTGGATACATCCAATCCTTTCATCGCCCGCGACATTCCGACCTTAGACGAGAGCATGGTGGTGATTCGCTTCAAGGATCACGAAAAGGCAAATTTTCAGTATCTGATGACCATGATCAAGGACTCGTTCATGTCGCGCCGCAACACCATCGTGGTGCCGGGGGGCAAGATGGGTTTTGCCATGGAGTTGATACTGACCCCGCTCATCCATGAGTTGATAGTCAACAAGCGCAGCAACTGAGCCGTGAAGGATACAAATAAAGAGATTCTTGCATCTCTCGCATCAGGCGAAAAACGGTGTTTTAAAATCGCCGGTGAGTTGGAGCTAAATCCATCTAAGGTCGCAAGTGCTTTGAGGAAACTGGTCATCACTGGTCAGGTTGTTGTGTCAGGCAAGATTCGGATTAACGGAAAAAACGTGGCAGTCTATGCCGTCCCTAAACGACAACATTTCAAAAATGAAATATCTTCAAAACAGAATCCTTCAAAACAGAACCAAGGTCCAGCAGAAGCAGAAGAGGCCACAGTTGCAGCAGTAAATTCTGATCTCTATCTGATATGGGGTGGATACGTTCCTCTGAATACAGCACAGATGAAGAAGTTTGTCGTAAAGAAGTATTTCCAACATTAGGGGCACTTAGACGTCAGCGTGCAATCAGCCGATCCAAACAAGCTAGTCTGAAGCGGAGCTGACTGGGGCAAATGTCAAACACGATATCTATTTGTGAGCGTCCAACCGATTGACGCAACACAGGCGTTAAATCTTACGGCTGTTGATACGTCCGGTTTTAGCTTGGAAGCGATGGCTCGTTCTTCACCCATCGAGATAATGCCGCGATCAGTGCCTCTGGATTAATTGGCTTAGAGATGAAGTCGTTCATACCGCTGGCTATGCATTTTTCACGCTCTTCCTGAACCACATCGGCTGTCAGTGCGAGAACGGGAAGATGGTAAAACTTCTCCTGTTCACGGATACGCCTTGTGGCCTCGATGCCATCCATCACTGGCATATGCACATCCATCAGTACCGCATCGAAGTCCTGAAGGTGGAGTGCGTCTAGTGCTTCCTGACCGTTGTTGGCAATAACAACCTCCATGCCAGAGAGCTTTAGAAACTCCCTAACCACCTGCTGATTGATCGAGTTGTCTTCGGCAACAAGAATTCGAGCGCCCTTGAGTGTTTTTGCTGCGTCACCTAATTTATGCGTCAATTCTCCTGCCTCATGTTTTACCCGTTGGCGGGTTTCGCGCGGGACAATGGAGTTTACGATACCTAGTTGGAGATCAAAGCTGATAGAAGTGCCTTTTTCAGGTTGGCTGGAAACGCTGAACTCCCCACCCATCAGCTCCAGTAATCGCTGACTGATAGAAAGTCCTAAGCCCGTGCCGCCAAATTTTCTAGAAGTCGAGGCGTCAACCTGACTAAATGGCTTGAACAACTTATCAAGGTTTTCCTTCGCGATACCGATGCCGCTGTCTTCAACGGTGAAAGTTATCTGAGCTTGGGTAGGAGTGATTTGCTTTGGGGAAATTTTGATCGCTACCTGCCCATGTTCAGTAAACTTGAAGGCATTGCCAATGAGGTTAGATAAAACTTGTTGAAGGCGTAAGGAGTCTCCGATCAGGTCACGTGGCGTGTGCTCTGCCACCTCAATGCTGAATCCAAGGCGCTTGGCATGGGCGCGTTCTTCAAACATATTCCGCAGGTTGTCGGTGGTCCGGTCCAAGTCAAACGGAGCATTTTCAATTTCCATGCGGCCAGCTTCAAGCTTCGACAAATCCAGAATATCATTGAGAATGCTAAGCAGACTCATTGATGAAGTTGAGATTTTGCTGAGGTAATCTCTGACTTCAGGGCTCGTGGGTTGATTCAATGCCAGTTGCGTGAGTCCAATAATACCGTTCATCGGAGTGCGTATTTCGTGCGACATATTGGCAAGAAATTCGGATCGAATTTTCGCCGTGCGCTCTGCCGACTCTCGGGCTTCGCTGATGGCTTTCTGAGCTTTTCTTTGCTCTGTGAAGTCGCGGACAGAGGCAAAGACCCCTTGAACCTGCCCTTGCTCATCTCGATACACGCTGGCGTTATAGATCACTTCCGTCACATTGCCAGACTTGTGTCTGATCGCTAACGGGTAGTCCGTAACAAATCCATCAGCAAAAACTTTTTGATATCCTTCACGGGCCTTATCTGGTTCGGTAAAGTAATCTGAGAAGTCCGTTCCTACCAGTTCTCCCCGTGCGCAGCCTGTTACTTTCTCGGTCGCCTGATTGACGTCCATAATCTTGCCTTTGGCACTGATCGTCACTAATGGATCAATGCTTGATTCAATCAAATTGCGAGCATAGAGTGATGCTGAACGGAGCATTTCTTCCGCTTTCCTGCGTTCTGAAATATCTTCAACTATTGACCAGATGTGTTCTTCCCCAGTCATTCCCTTAACCAGCATTCCATTCAATTGAATGGGAACCAATCGTCCACTCTTGTGGATGTACTCCTTTTCATAGGGGCCATACCGACCGGTCTCGACAAGAAGCTTCAGTTGCTCTGTTTCAGCTTCCGAATATTTTGGTGGTGTCAAAGCCCAGTAATCGAGCCTTTGCAACTCTTCACCCGTGTAGCCGGTAATCTCCAAGAATGATTTGTTGAAATCAATGTATTTTCCGCTCATATCTACCAGGGCAATGCCTAGTGGAGATAACTCATATAAGCTTCTCAAACGTTGCTCGCTTGCATGCAACTTCTCATCCAGTTGCTTACGAGATGTAATGTCACGAGAGGAGGCATACAGGTAAGGCTTGCCACTCAGTTCAATCCCCTTTGCACTAATCTCTACATCTAATAGCGTGCCGTCCTTGCAAACGTGTTTAGTTTCAAAAGTCTCGGAATTTCCGATGAGTTGCCGAACGAATGCAGGTAGCTGATCCTTGGGTATTTTTGCATCCCAATCAATAACATTCAGTTTGATTGTTTCTTCGGGGGAATAACCGAGCATCTTCGCAAACGAATCACTGAACTGGACCACATTACCTTGCTCATCAAGGATGTGAATGCCATCGCTAGCCGTACTCAGCATGGCATGCAGGCGTTCTCTTTCCTCGACTTCATGTCTTTCAAGCCGAAGAATACGGGCTAACCCAGCCCCAAGCACAACAAAGAAAAAACTCGCCAGCCCCACCGACCAGTAGAGTTCTTTATACCAAGCAATCAGGTACTCTTGCTTGTCAACCCCTATTTGTACATAGAAAGGGAAACCTGTAATTTTCTGATAACTGATGACTCGCTCTATCTTGTCGATAGGAGACTGATTGATCACTGTGCCGCCATTGATGCCGGCTATTACCTTCTGTCGTATTTCATTGTTTTGAGGAATGGTCTTGTTTATTTCCTTTTCAGTAAAAGGAATGCGCAACACGAGTTTCCCATTGTCACTACGTCGAATGACCAAAATGCTGTTGGGACCAATATTCAGGGATTCAAGAATTTTCTCTTCTTGGCTCAGATCAATAATTAAACTGGTAACGCCAAGAAACTTGCCCTCTGAACTGCGAATCCCCCTTTGAACGACTAAAGCCCAATTGCCGGTAGAACGTGCAACTTCCGCTTCTGAAAAAACCAGTTCATTGGTGATTTGACGACGAGCAATCTTAAAATGCTCACGGTCACGAATATTGAATTGCTTGACGTGAACATTCGACGAGTAAAGTAACTCACCGTTTTCATCGAAATAAAATGTGCCGGCTGTGTCAGGGAAAGCTGTAATCAAGCGCGCCATGTGTGCTGACATCGCTGCCTTATTTTTAGCCACGGCCGAACGCATCAATTGATCAGGCGAAATTTCTCGAGCCTGAGTTTCCAAAATTGCATCTACTCGAGAAAGCACTTGCGTGAAATGTGAATCCAGCAGTTTCACCAGATTATTGGTCGTATTCTCGGCCTCATGAATCGATACCGTATAGCTGCTCCAGAGGAACCAGCTTAACGCTAAAGAGATACCCACCACCAATGTTAGGTAAGTAACTAAATACCGGATTTTGAGTTTCGAGTTAAAGATAGCCATGCACGCAACACCCTAGATAGTGTCGTCCATTAAAAAGGACATTGAACTCTTTTTCCGGTTGAGTCAATAAGTTGACAGCCCCTAAGATTTACGGTGGGATTTAGTACCTGTTCAGGGAAGCCTGAATAGCAGTCACCTTTTGGACAGCAACATTTTGCTAGGTATTTGGGTATGAAAATAATTTCGTCTTGAATGACGCTATTTTGCTATATGGCGGAATTATTCTGATTATCTTTCGCCGGTTCCAGGCCAGCAAGGGTGATAGAATTGGGCAAAATTATTGCGCTCCTTAATCCTGCTTTAGATAAGGATCATCACAGATGAGTCATGCAGTCCATCAAGTGCTCGTAACCGGTGCCAATCGAGGGATCGGCCTTGAATTGGTCCGGCAATATGCGGCCAGTGGCTGGCGGGTCATCGCCTGCTGCCGTAATTCGCTCAGTGCCACGACCTTGCACGGGTTGACACTCTCTAGCGGCGGACGCGTGACGGTGCATGAACTGGATGTTGCCGACTTCAGCCAGATTGAGCGCCTGGCCATGGGATTGCAGGACCAGGCTATCGATCTCCTGATCAATAATGCGGGGTACTATCCCCAAGGTGCCTGCGGTGACATCAATTATGTCGATTGGGAGCAGGCATTTCGCGTCAACACCATGGCGCCCATGAGGATGGTGGAGTGCCTGGTCGAACAGGTGGCTCGCAGCAATTTACGTAAAATCGCGACGCTGACGAGCAAAATGGGCAGCATGGCTGACAACAGCAGCGGTGGCAGTTACCCCTACCGAACCAGCAAGGCAGCCACAAACATGGTGATGAAGAGTCTTGCCATCGATCTGCAGTCACGCGGCATCAGTGTTGCTACTCTGCATCCCGGCTGGGTAAAAACTGAAATGGGAGGTCCCAATGCGCTTATTAGTACCGAACAGAGTGTCAGCGGAATGAGGGCCGTAATCGACCAGATGTCAGTTGGCAACAGCGGCAGGTTCATGGCCTACGATGGGCAGGAAATTCCCTGGTAAGCTCGGCTAATGGCGGAGTTTGCGCTTGAGATTGCGGGTGAGTGCGTCCCACGCCCAAGGCGGCAACCATTGCATGATGCGCCCGATGATGGCCATTTGCCACGGCAGAATCGCGTAGCGGCGTTGACTCTCAATTATTCGCGCCATTTTGCGTGCAGCGGTCTTGGCATCGATTAGAAATGGCATGCGGTAGGGATTTTCAGCCGTCATCGGAGTCTGGATAAAACCGGGACAAAGGGTGGTGACGCAGACACCGCTGGCGTCAAGTTCTACCCGCAGACTCTCCAAATAGCTGATTGCTGCCGCCTTGGAGGCACAGTAGGCGGCGGAACCGGGCAGTCCGCGCAGGCCAGCCACACTTGCGATGCCGACCAGGCTACCGTGACCAGCCTGGCACATGGCCGCGACGAAAGGGTGAAAGCTATGCACCATGCCCAGTACGTTGGTGTCGAACACGGCTTGAAAAGCCGGCAGGTCATCAGACTGATCGGTCAGTGTGCCTTGGCTGATGCCAGCGTTGGCGATGACGATATCAGGAACACCGAGACGCGCCATGAAATTTTCGGCGGCCAGCTTCAGGCCGGCTGAATCGCGCACATCCAGCGCATAGACCAGGCATTCCGTATCGAGGGATGCCGCCAGCTTTTGCAGCATATCTTCCCGGCGTGCCACCAAGCCCAGCACGGCACCTTCGGCTGCATAATGTCGTGCCAGCGCCTCCCCTAGGCCGCTGGAGGCGCCCGTGATAAAAACCCGCCGGGCGGCGGGTTTCTGAGGAGTTTGCATTGGGGACATCAGTGTCTGGCGGACTTTTCTGCGCGCACCTTCTGGATCAGGAAATCGGTCACTTTTAGCGCCTCTTCATTGCCGCCGGCAATTGAACTGGATGTCCAGGTGCTGCCCTCGATGATGAGGGTCGGCACACCGGTGGCGCCAGAGGTACGGAACACTTGGGAGGCTCGCATCATCTTGGTGTTGATCGAAAAGGACTTGAATACCTCGTCGACCTTTTTCTTGTCGAGGCCGCTTTGCTTGGTGATCCAGTCGGCAAGCGCCGCTTCATCGCTAGGGTTGACGACTTTTTGCTTGTGAATGGCTTCAAACAGGGCGCCGTGCAGTTTCTCCGTCAGGCCCAGTGCTTCCAGAGCGAAATAGGCCTTGGCGGCTGGTGCCCAGTCGGGGCGGGCAATGGCAGGAATGCGCTTGAATTCGACATCCTTGGGCAGTTTCTTGACCCAGGCAGCCAAGTATGGTTCCAGGACGTTACAATGCGGACATCCGTACCAGAACAATTCGATCACCTCGATCTTGGCCGGATTTTCGGTTGGGATGGTCTGCTGGGTTTGCTGATATTCGAAGCCCGCCTGCGGATCGGCGGCGCCGGCGCTGACGGCAAATAGCAGGAAAAAAGCGGTAACAAGCGATTTCATGAGGAACTCCTTTTTATTGGTCTGGGACGTTGTTTTGTATCTTGATCAGGTCAACCTTGAAGCCATTCTTGGTCAGTTCAGTGCGAGCGTTGGCAATCTGGTCGAGTTCAGTGAACGGTCCTACGCGGACGCGATGCCATACACCTTTGTCTGGTACGGTGGCGGTTTGTACCACGGTATCGAGCCCCAGTAGCGCAAGTTTTGCCTTCATGTTGTCGGCTTCTTGCTCGGTCTGAAATGCTCCAACTTGCAAGTAATAATTCTCGCTGCCGGCCTTGGGGGTGGACTTTTGATCGCCTGCCTTGGCCTGCTTGATTTCCTGCTCCGTGACCGGGCTCTCGCTACCCGGCAGTATGGTGTAAAAGTCAAAGCGTGGTTTGGCTGGCGCCTTGGCTTCCGCAGTTTCCGTCGCGGGTTTGATTGGTAGCGCGTCACCCTTGGGTCCGGCTTCTGGATGGGATGCTGAGGTGTCGCGGGCGACAAAAGGACTGACCCCGCCCTTGACGAAGATGGCGACGCCAACAGAAACGCCGATACCCACGATGAGTCCGATCAGAAGTCCCGTCATCAGCAGGCTGCCACCGCCTGCTGGCTTTGATTTCTGCGGGCTTGGTTTGTAATCGCGTGTCATATTCTCATTCACATTTTTTGCGGAGCACTGACACCCAGCAATTGAAGCCCATTGTAGAGGGCGTGACGGGCGGCGGTCACCAGGGCAAGACGCGCCAGTTTGACCGTTTCGTCATCGACCAGAAATTTTTCGGCATTGTAATAGCTATGCAAATCGCCTGCCAGATCCTTGAGGTAATAGGCAATCAGATGGGGAGAGAGTTCCCGTGCGGCATTCTGCACTGTTTCCGGAAATTCCGACAGGCGTTGCAACAAGTTCAACTCATGCGGTAGTTGCAGCGGTGACAGGTCGGCTGTGGCGAGGGTCGTCGTGTCGCCCCCCCATTCGGCCAGCACGCTGCAGATGCGGGCATGGGCGTACTGGATGTAATACACCGGATTGTCATTGGTATGCGCGCGCGCCAGGTCAATATCGAAGATCAGTTGTGAGTCTGCCCGGCGCGCCGCCAGGAAGTAGCGCGTGGCGTCCAATCCCACTTCATCGATCAGGTCGCGTAAGGTGACATAACTGCCGGCGCGCTTGGAAATCTTGACTTCTTCGCCGCCACGCATCACCGTCACCATCTGGTGCAACACGTAATCCGGCCAGCCTTGTGGGATGCCGATGTCGAGTGCCTGCAGGCCGGCACGCACGCGGGTAATGGTGCTGTGGTGGTCGGCGCCCTGTTCGTTAATGACGCGCTCGAAGCCACGTTGCCATTTGTCGACATGATAGGCCACATCCGGCACAAAATAGGTATAGCCGCCATCGCGCTTTTTCATCACGCGATCCTTGTCGTCACCGAATTCAGTTGTGCGCAACCACAGTGCGTCATCCTGTTCGTAGGTATGGCCGCTGGAAACCAGATCGTGTACGGTTTGTTCGACCTTGCCTTCGCTGTAGAGGGCTGATTCGAGCGAATAGATGTCAAAGTGGACGTCGAAGGCGCGCAGGTCCAGATCCTGCTCGCGCCGCAGATAGGCGACAGCAAAGGCACGGATGGCCGCCATGTCTTCCGGGTCGCCGGCGCCCCTGACCTGCCTGTCATCGGCTGCCACGGCCTCCTGCGCCATATAGGATCGAGCGACGTCTGTGATGTAGTCGCCACGGTAGCCATTCTCGGGCCAGGTTGGATCTTCCGGGGTCAGGCCTTTGCAGCGGCACTGTACCGACAGGGTGAGGTTGTCGATCTGAGCTCCGGCATCGTTGTAATAGAATTCGCGTGTGACGTTCCAGCCTGTCGCGCCCAGCAGGCGGGCGAGACAGTCACCCACCGCCGCGCCGCGGCCATGGCCGACATGGAGCGGTCCGGTCGGGTTGGCCGAGACAAATTCAACTTGAACACGGCGTCCCTGACCGTCATTGCAATGTCCCCAGGCGGCTCCCTGCGCTAGAATCCGTTCAATCACGGCATGCTTGGCAGCAGGACTCAGATAAAAATTGATGAATCCGGCGCCGGCGATTTCGGTCTTGGCAACATAGGGCGAGGTTGGCAGTGCGCGGATCAGATTCTCGGCAATCACGCGCGGATTTTGCTTGAGGGTTCGTGCCAGCGTCATCGCCAGGTTGGTGGCGAAATCGCCATGTTCGGCCGATTTTGGGCGTTCCAGAAGCAGGGATAAATCGGCCTGGTCGGGAGCAACGGCTTTTGCCGCCAGCATCAGTAATTCGGTAAGATGTGCTTTCAAAGCGATGGGTGTGACTTGAAAAAGCGCTATTTTAGCGGTTTCCAAGCTTAACTGCATTGCAATAACGAGCACACTCAATAACGTGCAGATTCAAGGTTACGATGACTATCCTCCGCGTCGCACTCGACGTTCCGCTTGCCACCCTGTTTGATTATCGGGATACCGGCAGTGGCGTCGCTGTTGGCCAGCGCGTGCTGGTGCCGTTTGGACGCAGACGCGTGATTGGTATCGTCATGGCGCGCGTGGAGTCCTCCGAGTTTTCCGGCCCTCGCTTGAAATCAATAGAGCAGGCTTTTGTCGATGAATCTCCGCTGCCGGTTGCTGCGATCAAACTGCTCAAGTTCTGCGCCAGTTACTACCATCATCCGATCGGACAAACCTTGCTTTCTGTGCTGCCTTCGCGACTGCGCGTGGGAGAGTCTGTTAGTTTGCCCACGCGTACCGTTTACCGGATGACCGCTAGCGGGCAGGCGGCGGCTGAGACCGTTCCGGCGCGGGCCAGCGTGAAAAAAAAGTTGTTGTCCGTCTTGCAACAGACGGACGGGTTGGATGCCGCAGCATTGACTAATGTTGCCGCCGGTTGGCGTCCGCTGGTGCGGCAGTTGTTGAAGGACGGTTGGATAGAAACCCTTGAGGTCGAGGCCGGCACTATTGCTGCGCTGCCGATCGCCCCCGTTCCTGCGCCTTGTCTCAACGCGGAGCAAAAAAGCTGCGTTGACCAGATTATGGCTGGCGCAGCTGGCTTCCGCGTGTGGCTGCTGTATGGCATCACCGGTAGCGGCAAAACTGAGGTCTACATGCGCTTGCTCGATAGCCTGCTGCTGGGGGCAGATGCGCAGGCGCTGGTGCTGGTGCCTGAGATTAACCTCACGCCGCAACTGGAGGCGCGCTTTCAGTTGCGCTTTCCCCATTTGGCCATTGTCATGCTGCACAGTCAGATGAATGAGAGTGAGCGCTTGCATGGTTGGCTGCGCGCACAGAACGGCGAGGCGCGCATCATCATCGGTACCCGACTGTCGGTATTCACGCCGCTGGCTCACCCGGTCATCATTATCGTCGATGAGGAGCACGATGCTTCCTACAAGCAGCAGGATGGCATGCGCTACTCGGCGCGAGATGTTGCCATCATGCGTGGCAAGATGGGAGGCGTGCCGGTGTTGCTCGGTTCCGCTACGCCTTCGCTGGAGAGTTGGCAGAATGCAGAGGCAGGACGCTACGGGTTGTTGAGGCTAGGTCAACGCGCGGTTGATAGCGCAGCGCTGCCACATATTCACTGTATCGATACGCGTCGGTTGTCCATCGAAGACGGTGTTTCGGCACCGCTTCTGGAGGCCATCAAACAGCGTTTTCAACGCGGCGAGCAGAGCCTGCTGTTTATCAATCGACGTGGCTATTCACCGGTACTGCTATGCAGCAGTTGTGCCTGGGTGGCGCCATGCACGCGTTGTTCGGCGCGCCTGGTGGTGCATTTGCGGCAGCGGCGCTTGCGCTGCCATCATTGCGGCCTAGAGCAGCATATCCCGCCACAATGCCCCAGTTGTGGCAATCCCGATCTGCACCCTACAGGTCACGGCACGCAGCGCCTGGAGGAGGTGATGGCGGAGCGGTTGCCCGAAGCCAGGATTCTCAGGGTGGATCGTGACAGCATGCGGCGTAAGGACGCTATCCGTGACATGACGGCGCAGGTGCATGCCAATGAGGTAGATATCCTGATCGGCACTCAAATGCTGGCCAAGGGGCACGATTTTCCCAATTTGACTCTGGTTGGGGTGGTCGATACCGACAGCGCCCTGTTCAGTCCGGATTTCCGGGCGGCAGAACGCCTGTTCGCCCAATTGATGCAGGTGGCGGGGAGGGCAGGGCGTGCCGAGAAGCCGGGAGAGGTATTGATCCAGACCAATTTCCCGGATCACCTGCTGTTTCAGGCGCTGCAGAAACATGACTATGCTGAGTATGCTGCGAGTCTTCTGGAGGAGCGCCGGCTTGCCCATTTTCCTCCCTATTGCCATGAAGCTTTGTTGCGCGCTGAGGCGGTTGAATACGAACCGGTAAGGTCATTCATGGCCCGTGCGCAGGCGGCTGCCAGCGGATTTTCTGAACAGGTCACGGTTTACGATCCGATACGCCCCTCGATGGAGCGCCTCAAGGGTATGGAGCGTGAACATTTGTTGATTCAGGCCAACTCGCGCACGTCCTTGCAACAGTTTTTGCAAGCCTGGGTGCCGCTGCTGCGTGGGATGCCGCAGGCCAACAGGGTGCGCTGGTCGGTAGACGTGGATCCTCTCGACTATTAAAGCTTAGGGGGCTTACGATCAGCTGTTGTTTCCAATTAAAGTGTTAAGTCTTGCGAATACGGCGGCAGGCGCAATGCTGCTCATGCAAGATACTGCCTGTTGGCAATAGGGAAACTCATGGCCGCAGGCGCAATGACTGGCTTTGACCAGTTGATGCGCATGATAAATTGGTGCCACTTCACGCAGAGAATTGTCCACGCCAAAAATGCCCAGCACCGGGACTCCCAGACCGGCAGCAAAATGCAGCGGCCCGGTATCGCCAGAGATGACCAGCCTGGCCAATTTCAACACATTCAGAAACAGATTCAGATCGTTTATCTGCGGCAACATGAGAGCGTCCGGTAACAATGCTTCGAGATCCGTGAGCAGTTGACGCTCACGCACACTGTTGCCCGACGAAAAGACAAGCTTCAGACCGGCCTGTTGCGCCAGATGGTGCAGCGCCTGCCAATGCACAAGCGGCCACTCCTTCTTGGCCTGGGAGGTGGCAATATGGCAAATAATCGCGCCAGGCGGTACTAATTTTGCCGCGGCGTCACTGTCTCGCGGGTTGCAGCCGATTTCGAGCGACAAAGATTGCGGCCGTACAATGCCCCACGCCGACAGTAATTCGAAATGGGCATCGAAATAGGAGATGGCGGTGTGCGAACGGGGTGCGCACTGGCTGTAGCAGAATCTTTGCAGCAGGCTGGCATACTCGCCGCCAACGGTGCCCAGCCTGACCGGCGCCCCAGAGAGACGGCTTAACAGTGCGCCTCTGTCGTTGCCGCCAAAATCGACGCAGCGATCAAAATGTTCCTGGCGCAAGGCCTGTACGAAAGGCCAGGATTGCTTCAGTCGGGCGCGTCCTCGTGTACGTGGCATGGCCCAGACCCGGGTGATCCAGGGCAGGTTGTCCAGCAAGGGCGCGATTTCTGCCGCCACTAACACCTGCAGTTCGTCTTCAGGCCATTGCGCTTTCAGTGCTTTCAGTGCCGGCGTGAGGATGACGGCGTCACCCAGGTATTTGAATTGGATGGCGAGGGTCTTATGCTGCCCCATGGTGATCCGGATCTTTATTTTCAACCGGCGCTGGTGCGTCCGTGCCGCACCATGCGCTCAGGTAGATGCCGGCCATCAGGCAGAAGAATTTCCCTTCGCTGGCGTCCATCAGCAACGAGTTGAATAGCGCTCCGATCCCTATCGTCAGGATCAAGGCCTGCAAATGCTGGCCATAAACGCCACCAATCTCACGGCCGCTGCGCCACTGGCGCCAGCCCATGAACAGCAATGTTGCGAGCCCCGTGAGGCCTAGCTGCATGCTGGTCAGCAGGTATTCGTTGTGAGGGTTGCTGACGTTTGGAAATTCGTATCCTTTTTTGCGCACGTGCTCGGGATAGACAGTATTGAAACTGCCGGTACCCCAGCCAAACCAGGGTCGCTCCAGAGTGATCTCCAGCGTGTTGCGGTAGAACTCCAGGCGTTGCCCTGATGAGGTTTGATTGGTCGACCGGGAATTGTGTTGCTGAATTTCCTGTTCGATCTGGAACATCCTGATCTGATGAGAGCTTCCGTATTGAAATGCGAGCGCACCGGTCGTCACCAGCACCATGCCTGCGATCAGGGTGACGCGTCGCCCCAGATATTTCCACAGGAACCAGAAGCCCAAGATCGGCAGGATGAGCTGCCCGGTACGACCATTTACCAGAAACAGCACATTGGCCGCAGCTAGCAGGGCAATCCCGGCCCATAACCAGCGTCGTGGGGTGTCGCGGCAAGCCCTGTCCACGGCCAGGTAAGCGGTGAAGGCCATGAAGATGTTTTGCGCGATGCGGCCCTTGAAGACGGAATAGCCCTGATCGGAAAAATTTTTAAGCTGTGCGGCCCAGTGATGTTGCGGGTACCAGCCCAGCCAATTCAGATAGGAGATGGCCAGTACCAGCAGCATGCCCCAGAAAAATGCATCAGCCGCCCGCCTGCGCCAGAGTTCATCGTCAAGCAGGCTGATGGCCAGCGGGATATACAGGATCTTGTGGTACTTGCTCCAGAATTGAAGCGCGACCTGGCCAGGAACCGGGGTGTATAAGAGGCCAATGCCATACAGGGCGAATAGTGCAATAGCCGCCAATGCCGCCGGGTTGGTCCGTACTCGCTCCCACTTCTGATGAAACTGGCCGGACAGTACCCAGAAAACAAGAAACAATGCCATCAGCAGGCTGATCCATGCGGTCGGCAAAGCCAGGGAGAAGGCCGCCGCCACCAGCACATATTTTGCCGCCAGATTGAAAAATGGGGTGAGATTCATGACATGGTTCCCGGATGTTTGCTGCTTGGTGATGTTAATGGTGCCTCGGCGTCAGGCCGGTCTTCTGCCAGTATCCCGAACAGGGTGTCTGCACTGTTTTCCTGTTGCAGGAGATTGCCTGCCATACTTGAATTCATCTGGTAGCGTGCATAGTCGTGCAGGATGTTGTCAACTGCAGACAGCACCGTCGGGGCTGAGGTGTCGTCTACCACCACTCCGGCATCGAAGCGCAGCACCATGTTGGCGATCCAAGTTCCAGACCGTGCCACAACCGGGCAGCCGGCTGCGAAGGCATCCAGAGTCACCCCGCTGACCCGATCCGAAAAGTCTGCCGGATCATAGAGTTGAAGACAAATCGCGCCCTCGAACAGGGCTACGTATTCTTGTAGCCCAAGGGTTTCCGGGCTGATTTTAAGGAACGGATAATGGATGCCTTGCAGGCGCTGAATGTCTGCCTGGGTGCCGGGGTCGTATTTCCCATAATGCTCTGACGAGGTCTGTAATGTGACTGCGATTTGCAGGCCCTGATCCTGCAAACAGGCTACCAGGTCGACTACCTGAGAAAAGCCCTTGTCGCGTCTGGCGGCTCCTGCATAAAGCAAGTGCCTGAATGTGCCTGCTTCTGTCGGGGCGGGAACTTCCCGTTTTAAAACCGGGTAGGGGACGACGCGAGTATGCTTGAAGCCGGCATCCGCAAAGGCCTTGACGACCGAGGGCGTGGGGCCAAGGATTTCCAGGTTAGGTTGCCGGAGTGCGAGCGCCTTCAGTTGTTCAATTTTTTTGGCATCTGACTTGAACCAGTGAAAATAGAGATAGGTTTTTTTGGGCGGCACAACGCCCCTGGCGGCCCAGTTGAGCAACAGCAAGTCGGTGCGCCCGGCCGTCGAGATGAAAATCCGGTCAGGCGTCGCCAGCAGTTGTCTGTACAGGAAATAAGCTTGCAGACGTCGAATTTTCCGATAGAAATATGGCCTGATCCGGATGTTCTTTTCTGCAAATAAGAGCCGCGCCTGACGGCCGGTCCACAAACAGAGTGTGAAGGATTCCGTATTGGCCCGGCACAGTGCACTGATGAAGCTGAAACAGTGTCCGGCTTCATTGCTCAGTGTTGGCTCAATGATGTGAATGGTTTTTGGCATGCGCCTGATTTTTGTTCGTCAGCAGCATCAATTTGATGTAGCGGTAATAAGTGTTTTCGGCAGTCGATACCGCCAGCATGAAACCCATGCGTCCGTCGAGAAAGCCCGCGCGCAGAATATAGCTGCGCAGAAAGGCCCATAGGGCGTGAGCAATCGCCTGCTTCAGGGAGGATGTGCGGTTCTTGTCATACAGCATGATTGCACTGGCGGTCGAATACTGATTGATCTTGGCCAGCAGGTCCTCCGCATCCCGAATCGACTCATGCAATAGCGAGTGTTGCAGGCGACCTGTGTTTCCACTGACGATGACCCGTTCATGCACCAGATCATCCGAGAATCGGCCTTTGACCCGTTTGAACAATCTCGTCACGTAGTCCGGACGCCAGCCGGAGTGAAGGATGTCGCGACCACAAAAGCTCGATAGGCGGGGGATTTCATAGGCGTCCCGGCCGTTCTGCATGGCGTTTTGAATATCGGCCCGCAACGCGGGTGTCACTTGTTCATCCGCATCCAGAGAAAGCACCCAATCCCCGCTGGCATAATCCAGGGCACGATTCTTCTGCGGGCCAAAGCCTGGCCAGTCATGGCTATAGACGCGTCGTGTAAATTCACGGCAGATGGCAACGGTCTCGTCCCCGCTGCCAGAATCGACCACGATGATTTCATCGGCCCAGGATACGGACTCCAGGCAGGCACGAATGTTGAGCGCCTCGTTCTTGGTGATGATGATGACGGAGAGGGTGTTGGTCATGGACGAAACGTGAGGCCAATCAATTTAATGGCGCCACCTATCAGTTGCCATGTTCCAGGTGTTGCCGAATTTCGTTCTGCCAGGCAACGGGATCTACCCCGCCGTGAGGGACCAGGGCCTTGAACAGTTTGTAGGTTCTTGGACCAACCTCGCCAGGCGTGCGGTGAAGCGCGACGAACGGGATGAGTCGCGATAGCCTGGTGTAGAGACGCAATTTCTGTGTGGCAAATTTGCGGGCAGTCTTCGGATCGACACGTTGTGCCCATCCGATCGATCCGCACACGCCACAGGGACCGAACTCGTCGGATAGCAGGACGCGCTCGCAGAAGGCGCGAATCGGCCCGTCGCAGCCATGCAGGACATCATGGATGGCAATGATTGCTCCAGTCGCGAGATGCTTAGCAAACAATTCGACATCCGACATGGCCCCTGCGTAGGTGTGGTCGCCATCAATCCACAGCAGGCGCAGAGGACGATCCCAGTTGGGGGCAAGGGCTTGAGAGGTCATCTGATGAAACTCCACACGATCCTGAATGCCGTTGGCTTCCAAGGTGGCACGGAATTCGGCTGGTAAGTTCTCAGGTTGGCTGTGCTCAGGGTCGGTGACCGATGGGAAGTTCAGCGGATCGACTGCGACCACCCGGTGTCCGCCGGCCAGGGCCACCGACTTTGCCAGCAGGGTTGTGGACTTTCCTTTGAAGCAGCCAATTTCCAGAACTTCGCCAAGTTCGGGTGGCAAGGTCATGGCGCAGAGGCCCAGAAAGCGCACCTCATGTTCGGATAGGTGCCCGGCAAGCGTGGAGGCCAATGCCGCCATGGCATCAAGATGTTGCGTTACGGGGTCAATACCCATTTCATGTCCCGATTATCTAAAATTAAGGTGAAGGGCAGCGACGGCTTTCGGCCGTGCCTGCTGTTCAAGTAATATCAGCCATATGGCCCGCAGTATCCTTGACGCTTGTGCCACAGTCAAATGATGTCCGTATCCCCAAAGCATCTGTCCTCAGAGTGGCAGCGGGATCGGTGTTTGTGATTCACAGTAGTATTCTGTCAGGGCATTTGTCCGGCAGTCCCCAGTCTCTTGGGCACCCGGCCAGCAGCCAAGCCAGAACCACGCCCCGATCCATGAGCTTGTGCCGGAGCTTGCCCGATAGTCCCAGCGTGAGTAGGGTGGCGGTCAGGTAAAACACCACGTCCAGCAGCAGGCGCGGTAGGCGCCAGGCATAGAGCAAGCACACGGCGGGTAAGGGCAGGGTTTTTTTCCAGTACAGCAGGCGGGAGCGGAAAAATTCCACGCGTGAGCCGTAAAAATAGGGGCGCGTGCTGGCGCCGCCGGCATGCAGGACGCGGACACGCGGATCAATCATGACGGACCAGCCGTGGCGTGTCAGCCGCACGCACCATTCGACTTCCTCGTAATAGAAGAAAAAGTCCTCGTCCAGGGGTCCGGCTTGAAGAATGGCGCTGCGACGTGCTGCCATGCAGGCACCGACGATGGCTCCGACCTGAATCGGTTGTTCGCCCTGGTAATCGATACGGCGCTTGGAAGCCAGCCCTAATTCCGACCACAAATCAGACGCCGGACCGGCGGAGCGACTCAGTGCGCCATTCCCCCCCAGCAACTGGCCGCCGATCAGGCCGGCCTCGGGATGGTCGCGCAGGTCTGCGGCGAATTGTTCAATGCTATTGGCAGGCAGGCGCAGATCGTTGTTGCAAAGCAGGATGTACTCGCTATTGCTGGCCCCGATGCCCTGGTTGCAGGCGCGGGCATAGCCCATGTTGCAGGGATTGCTGATGATGCGCAGTTGTGGATGGCGCGCTGCTAACTGCGTGAGCGAGTCGTCGGTGCTGTGGTTGTCGACCACGATGACTTCGTCCCGCAACGGGTCAATGGCCGCCAGGATGCTATCCACCGCATCCTGCAGGCGGTCAGTGCCATTGCGGTGGATCACGACCACGCTAAAACGCAGGTGGTGCTTATCTTCAGCAGCGGTCATCGGAATGTCAGGTTCAAATGGAGAGGATGTCATTTGATCAGGGTGTAATGTTTCTTGGACAGTTCCAGGCCGAACAGTTGTTCCAGCCGCATCATCCAGCGGTGGCGGCGTTCGCGTTTGCTGGCTTGATGGGCCGGGTCGGGTGAAAAGTTCTTTTCTGCCGCATTTGCCAGCCAGTCATGGACCACGGCCGGATGGCTGCCATTGAAGGGCGCGAGCGCCTGCGGATCAATCTGGTAGGCCTTGAAGCGTTCTGCGCTGCCGCCCCAGTACTTCCCCACGCGTTGATTTCTTTCATTCATGGCCGCGATGCTGCGTACGTGGCCATAGTGGTAGATGGGCGCACCGGCTAGCGCTGCGTGAGGATAGCGACCGTGCTTGTTCTTGTTCATGACGACGAAGAACAGCCCATCCGGTGACCAGCAGCGCAGGCTGTTGCGGATGATGCGCGGCGCGCGGCGATACCAACCGGGGCTTATCGCCTGCCACTCCGGGCTGCCGAAGAAGTGTTTGTAATCGAATACCAGTGCCTCGATGCGGGTATCGGGTAAATGCAATTCCATACTGGCGCGGATGATGGGGAGGTCGTCCTCGTGCAGGATTTCGTCGCCCTCCAGATAGAACGCCCAGTCACCGGAGCAGTTGTAGTGTGCGATCATCTTTTGTTGGGCATAGACGAAGCCGCGATCTTGCATGTTCTCGTTCCAGCGCGTTTCCACAATCATGATCTTGTCGGAATCTATTGCCTGGATGCGCGCCAGCGTGTCATCGTCCCCGGCGCCGACGGCGACAATGAATTCATCGCACAGTGGCAGGACGGACCGGATGCTCTCCACATAGGGATATCCCAGCAGGGTGCCGTTGCGAATGAAGGTAAAGCCGCTGACTTTCATGCGTGTTTGCTGTCCATTTCGTTTAAAGCCATCAGCACCTGCTGTGGCTCCAGTTTGTTGAGGCAGTCCAGATGTCCGAGCGGGCATTGCCGTTTGAAGCACGGGCTGCAGGTTAGATTCAGGCTCAAGATCCGGGCTCGGCTGGATAGCGGCGGCGTATAGCCGGGATCGGACGATCCATAGATGGCCAACAGCGGTACGTCAACCGCCGCTGCGACGTGCATCAGGCCAGAATCGTTGCTGACCACCGTGGAGGCAGAGGAGAGCAGGTCCACCGTCTCGACCAGTTGCGTCTGTCCAGCCAGGTCGATGGCGCGGTTTCGGGTCAGTTGCCTGATGCTGCCGGTGGTCGGCTGATCACGGACGGAACCCAGTAGCCACACCTGCCAGCCTTGATCCAGTTTGGCATTGGCGATGCTCGCGTAATATTGTTCCGGCCAGCGTTTGGCCGTGCCAAATTCCGCTCCCGGACACAGCGCCAGTATTGGGCGGTCAATAACCAGATTCAGGCGCTGCAGCGTGGCCTGTCGTGCATCGCTATCGATGGTCAAGCGGGGCGGTGGGCAGGGTATTGCGCCGGCAGGATTATCGGCTGACGCCAGCGCGCAATAGCGGTCCGCCAATCGCGGCATCTCCAGTGCGTCGAGAGGTCGTGTCTGATTTAACAGGCCATAACGGAACTCCCCGACATAGCCGCGACGCACCGGGATGCGGGCGAGGAATGGTACCAGTGCCGATTTCCAAGAATTAGGCAGGACGATGGCCAAGTCATACGACGTTGATTGCAGTTCACGCGCCAGACTGCGGCGACCGGCCCAGTCGAACTGGCCATGTAAAAAGGGAGAGGGGATGGTCCGCTGCACTTCCGGCATGCGCGCCAGGATGCCTTGTGACCAGGCCGGCGCCAGCACGTCGATAAGGACGCCGGGATACAGGCTGGACAAGCGCTGATAAAGGCTTTGCGCCATGATCATGTCGCCGATCCAGGACGGGCCGACAATCAGGCAGCGTGCGGGCGCCGCGCTCATGCCGGCGGCTTGGTACTGCTCGTCAGCCTGACAATGATACCGCTGCTGCTGCGCCCTGGAACCACGTCCACTAAAGCAATGCGGCCGCCCCAGGACTTGACTTCCGAGCCGCCTGCGACCTGGTCTTCCGAGTAGTCGCTGCCCTTGACCAGGACGTCCGGACGGATAGCATTGATGAGGGTGAGCGGTGTCTCTTCATCGAACAGAATCACGGCATCGACCGCTTCCAGCGCCGCAAGCACGCGCGCGCGGTCGGCTTCGTGGATCACAGGTCGGGACAGGCCTTTTAGAGCTCTTACCGAGCGATCGGTATTGAGGCCGAGCACCAGCCGGTCGCCAAGTTTCTTCGCCTGCTCCAGATAGGTGACATGGCCCGCGTGCAGCAGATCGAAGCAACCGTTGGTGAACACGATGCGGTTTCCAGCCGCCCGCCAGGTGGCGAGCCGGATCTGCAGACGGGACAGCTCGCATACCTTGTCAGCTTGCTCCTGAACTTCTTCGGTCAGCAATCCAGCCAGCAATTCTTCCCTGGAGATGGGGACGGTGCCGACCTGGCCTACCACGATGCCGGCCGCGATATTAGCCAGATGCAGAGCGTCGCGGTGGGAGAGCCCGGCCACCATGCCGGCGGCCAGCGTGGCAATGACGGTGTCGCCAGCGCCGGAAACATCGAACACCTGTTTGGCCATGGCTGGAATGTGCGCGCGGTGATGGGCCTCCAGCAGCGAAATGCCCTCCTCGCTGCGCGTGACGGCGATGAAGTCGAGCTGCAATTCCTGGCGCAGGCGGTCGGCGGCGTCGAGCAGGGCATCGATGCTGCCGGGTTCATTACAGGCCTCGGCGGTCTCACGGCGATTGGGAGTCAACGCCGTGGCGCCACGATATTTGGTGTAATCGCGACCTTTGGGGTCGACCAGCACCGGGACGCCGGCTTTTTTTGACAGTTGGATGACACGCTGACAGAGCTCGGGTTGCAGCACGCCCTTGGCGTAATCGGATAGCACGACGATGGCCGGTTGTTTTGCCATGGCGAGTTCCACCGCAGCTAATAGCGGCTGCAATTCCTCAGGTGTAAAACTGGCCTGAGACTCGTGATCCAGTCGCAACATCTGCTGGTGGCCGCCGACGATACGGGTCTTGGTGATGGTGGGGCGCTCGGGGGTGGTGACCAGCACATCGGTCATGATGCCGGTGCCAAGGAGTGCCTGGGTCAATTCCCGGCCCGCACTGTCGTGACCGATGCAGCCCAGCAGGCGGCAGGGCAGTCCCAGTCCGGCCAGGTTGGCGGCAACATTGGCGGCCCCACCGGGGCGGCTGGATTCGCGTTCCACCAGTACCACCGGCACGGGCGCTTCCGGCGAGATGCGTTCCACTTTGCCCCACAGGTAGCGGTCCAGCATCAGATCGCCGATGACCAGTGCCCAGGCGTCCTTGGCAAAGCCGTGGTGAAGGGCGTCCACGTTTCAGCTTTCGATCAGGTCACACAGGATGTGGCCGACCAGAATGTGGGCTTCCTGAATGCGCGGCGTGTCATTGGACGGCATGGCCAGTGTCAGGTCGCACAGTTCTGCCAGCTTGCCGCCAGCCGCGCCCGTCATGGCCACGGTATATGCGCCCACTTCGCGCGCCAGTTTGATGCCGGCAATCACGTTGGCGCTGTTGCCGGAGGTGGAGATGCCGATGACTACATCCTGGGGATTGCACAGCGCCTCCACCTGACGCGAGAAGATTTGGTCGAAGCCGAAATCGTTGCCGATCGAGGTGAGGATGGAACTGTCAGTGGTCAGCGCGATGGCAGGCAGGCCACGGCGATCCTTCTTGTAGCGGCCGACAATTTCGGCGGCGATATGCTGGCAGTCGGCGGCGCTGCCACCGTTGCCCATCAACAGGATCTTGCCGCCATGTTGCAGGCAATGGCGCAAGCGGGTGCCAGCCTCTGCAATTTGTGATTCCATTGTTTGCAACTGGGCGATGGTGGCAAGGTGTGCAGTCAAGGCGTTCTGAATAAGGTCGACAGACATGAAGGGTCCTCTTCTAGCAGTAGGGGTCGGGCTGCAGCAGATAGTTCTGCACATAATCACGCACGCCGTGCTCCAGGCTATGAAATGCGTGGGTACAGCCGGCCGTGCGCAAGCGGCTCATGCCGGCCTGCGTGAAGTTCTGATAGCGACCCTTGAGGTCATCCGGCATGTCTATCCAAGTGATTTGCGGGCTGTGGTCGGCGGCGGACATGACTGCGGTCGCCAGGTCCTTGAAACTGCGCGCCTGGCCGGTGCCAATGTTGTAGATGCCGTTGCTGCCTTGGCCCTGCAGGAACCAGAAGACTACGGCAGCCGCGTCTTTGACGTAGACGAAGTCGCGCTGCTGCATGCCGTCCGCGATGCCCGGCTGGTCGCTCTTGAACAGCCGGACCGTCCCTGTGTCGCGGAGTTGCTTGAAGCTGTGGAACGCCATGCTGGCCATGCGCTCCTTGTGGTATTCGTTGGGGCCATACACATTGAAGAACTTGAAGCCGCCCCAAACCGGCGGTGCATGGCCGCCAGCGGCCTCGCGTTGTGCCCACTGATCGAAGAAATGCTTGGAGTAGCCGTAGGCGTTGAGCGGACGCAAATTTGCCATGCTTGCATCGTCATAACCATATTCGCCCGCGCCATAAGTGGCGGCAGAGCTCGCGTAGAGGAAAGGGACCTGATGCTTGGCGCACCAAGACCACAGAAGCTGGCTGTAGCGGATGTTGTCGGCCAGTAGCCGGTTCCAGTCGCGTTCGGTGGTGGCGCTGATGGCGCCCATGTGAATGATGGCGTCAAGCTTGTGCCCGCGCTCCAGCCAGGCCGGCAGTTCGTCCTTGTCCAGATAGTCGCAATAGCGGCGGTGGCAAAGGTTTTGCCACTGGTCCGCATGCGTCTGGCGATCAACGATGACAAGATCGTCCCGGCCTTGCCCGTTCAACTGCCAGGCGATCATGCTGCCGATCATGCCGGCGCCACCAGTAATGACGATCATGTTTGTGGAATGCGTTAAGAATTAAGACGCCAGTATAGCAAAGCCGCGCTATTTCATCGCACACCAGGACAGCGGGTCGAACGGCTGGCTTTGATGGCGCAGTTCAAAATAAAGACCTGATGCCTCGTTACCGCCGCTGTTACCGACGGTGGCAACGCTGTCGCCGGCAGTGATGTTGTCGCCCACCTTGCGCAGCAAGGCCTGATTGTTGCCATACAGGCTCATGAAGCCGTTGCCGTGGTCGATGATCAAGAGATTGCCAAAGCCGCGTAGCCAGTCGGCAAATACTACGCGCCCGTCAGCGATGGAGCGGATTTCATCGCCTTCGGTTGCCTTGATGAACAGGCCTTTCCAGGATACGCCACTGTCCGGTCGCAGGGCACCGAAATGGTTGGTGACATTGCCGCGCACCGGCAGATGCAGTCGACCCTTGAGCGCAGCAAAATCGCTACCCGAGTAGGCCGGGGTCGGGATGTCCTCGTTATTGCGTCCATTTTCCTGGCGTTCTTTATGTGGTTTTGGCTGTGTCGGGATGATGCGCGCCAGCCGCTCCACCAGATCGGACAGTCTTTTTTCATCACGCAGCAGTTTGGAGATTTCACCTCGTTGCGTCTTGATCTGCGAGGCCAGTCGGGTCAGCAGGGTCTTGCGCGACAATTTTTCGTTTTCAAGCTGCCGGCGTTGGTTTTCCTGCTCGGCCTTGAGATCTTCGATCTGTTTCAGTGCGCCGCTGGCCTGTTCGTTCAGCGCTGCGACATGGCCGAGATTTTTTTTCAGGCTGCGGATCAGCTCGGCGCGGGCACGCGCCACGTAGCTGAAATACTGCAATTCGCGCGCGACGGCGCTCGGGTCGTGTTGCGTCAGGACGACCTGCAGGTAACCGGGCTGGCCGTTCAGGTATTGCTGGTACAGTTGCCGTCCGAGCAACTGCTGTTGCTGGCCAATGGTTTGGCCCAGGCTGGATTTTTCCTGCTGCAATGATTGCAAAGCGCTGCGATTGGCTTGCTGCTGCTGGCGCAGCTCAAACAGCCTGCGGTTGGATGCGCTGATGGATAGTTCACTCTTCCTGAGCGCATCGGCCGCCTCGGAATGGGCTTCCTGCGTGCTGTCGAGTTCCTTCTTCAGCGCTTCAATGCGGCTTTGCAGTTGATCCAGAGCCTCCTTGGAGGTCTCGGACTTAGGCGCCTGTGCAGCGGCGGGCAAGCAGCAGAGCGTCAGCGCCAGCGCGCAGCACGCGAGTGACGGCGGACGCCAGCGTAAACTGTCAGAGGGCATGATCCGTGACGGGGCTTTCCTTGAAACTCAGCAAGGACTTGCCCTGCATCTCCGCCGGTTGCGGTACGCCCATCATGGCGAGCAGGGTGGGGGCAATATCCGACAGTGCGCCATTTGTTGCCAGCTGTGCCTGGCGTCCGACGTAGATCAGCGGCACTGGATTGGTGGTGTGCTGGGTGTGCGGCTGGTGATGGATATGGTCCACCATGCATTCCGCATTGCCATGATCGGCTGTGATGATAACTTCGCCACCGATTTGGCGCATCGCCTCAACCACCCGGCCAATACTTTTGTCGACGGCTTCGACGGCGAGGATTGCGGCTGTCAGGCTGCCGGTGTGGCCCACCATGTCAGCATTGGCATAGTTGCAGATGATGAGGTCATATTTGCGGCTAAGAATGGCCTCAACCAGTCGTTCGGTGACTTCAGGTGCACTCATCTCGGGCTGCAAGTCGTAAGTGGCAACTTGGGGAGAGGGCACCAGAATGCGATCTTCGCCCGCGAATACATTTTCGTCACCGCCGTTGAAGAAGAAGGTGACATGCGGATATTTCTCGGTTTCCGCGATGCGCAATTGCTTGAGCCCGAGGGATGCGACGTATTCGCCCAAGCTGTTCTTGATGGTCGTGGGTGGGAACGCGGCCTGTGCTGACAGGTCGTTCTTGTTGTACATGGTGAGGGTGTAGAAGCCGCCCAGTTTTGGCAGGTGTTTGCGCGGGAAGCCGTCAAAATCCTGGTCGAGGAAGGCGCGCGTCAGTTCACGGGCGCGATCAGAACGGAAATTCATGTAAACGACGACATCATTATCTTCGATCGGGGTAGGCCGGCCGATCACGGTAGCCTTGACGAATTCATCTGTTTCACCGCGCGCATAGGCGGCATCGAGCGCTTGCATGGCGGAGGCGGCACGGAATTCGGCGTCGCCACAGGCGATCAGGTTATAGGCCGCCTCCACGCGCGGCCAGCGATTGTCCCTGTCCATGGCATAAAAACGACCGATAATGGAAGCAATTCGGCCGGCGCCCGCGTGTTGCAGGGTCTCATCCAGGCGTCGGATGAAAGTTTCCGCACTCTTGGGAGGCGTGTCGCGGCCATCGAGAAATGCGTGCACGTAGATTTTTTGCAGGCCGGCTCGTGCCGCCATTTCTACCATGGCGTGAATGTGATGTTCATGGCTGTGCACGCCGCCATTGGAGAGCAGGCCGAAGATGTGCAGTGCACTGTTGTTGTGCAGAGCTGTCTGTATCGCTGTCGTCAGGGCCGGATTGACGAAGAAATCGCCGTCCGCAATGGCCAAGTTGATGCGTTCGAATTCCTGATACACCACGCGACCGGCGCCGATATTGAGATGGCCGACTTCAGAATTGCCCATCTGGCCATCCGGCAGTCCGACAAAATGCTCGGAGGCCTGAATCAGTGTGTGTGGGTTGCTGTCCCGGAGTTGATCCCAATGGGGTTTGTTGGCCATGGCGACAGCGTTGTCAGCGCGCTCCGGACTGTAGCCGAAACCATCAAGGATCAGCAGCAGACTAGGGGTAATTTTCTTTTGCGTCAAAATTTCCTGACCTCTTGAATCGCGTTTTGCGGCGGCCATTCTATTATGTTTCAATGGGTTTTGCATTATACTTGGCTTCCATTCCATTCATGCTGCAGGGCCAGAATTGGCGCGTTTTTTCGGTAGCGACATCAAAACTAATGCAAAAATCGAGCCAGACTGAGATTATTGAGCACGACGAACACATTGCTCAGGCATCCCTCGCGTTGAAGGCCATGTCGCATCCGCTTCGCCTCAAAATACTGTGCGTACTGGGTGATCAGGAAGTAAGTGTGCAGGATATCGTGTTGCGGGTCGGTACCTCGCAGAGCAATATTTCCCAGCATCTCGCCATCCTGCGCGACAAGGACGTGCTGCGCACCCGTAGGAAGGCCAATCGAGTGTTTTATCGCGTGAGCGATCCCCGCACGTTCAAATTGATCGCGCTGATGCGTGATGTTTTTTGTTGACCTGAATGACAAGTCGTTGTTATGACGCGTCATTTCTTGAATTTAAAGGAAGCAAATGAATTTTATTACGCAGAATCTGATGTTGATTGCTCTTGCTCTGGTTTCCGGTGGCGCATTATTGTGGCCGATATTGTTGCGTGGCACATCAGGTGTGCCGGATGTGTCGCCTAGTGACGCGGTGCTGCTGATCAATCGTGAAAACGCGGTGGTGATTGATGTCAGAACTGTGGCCGAGTTTGCCCAGGGCCATGTGACCGACTCGCGCAACATTCCCCTTGATGAGCTGGACGCGCGACTGGCTGAACTGGCCAGATATAAGGACAAGCCTTTGCTGATCAATTGCCAGACCGGAGCGCGATCTGCCAGTGCTTGCAGCGTGCTGAAAAAAGGCGGATTCAGCAAGCTGCACAAGATTGAAGGTGGCATCAATGCATGGGTGCAGGCCAAACTGCCGCTGATCAAGGAGGTTTGATGGCGCTGGTCTTGATGTACACCACGGCAACTTGCCCCTATTGCATCAACGCCGAACGCCTGTTGGTCAGCAAGGGAGTCGCTGCGATAGAGAAGGTGCGCGTTGACCTCGACCTCGCGCGACGCGGCGAGATGATGGAGCGAAGTGGTCGCCGTACCGTGCCGCAAATCTGGATCGGCGAGCGCCATGTCGGCGGTTTTGATGATCTGCGCGCGCTGGATCGGGCCGGGGAGCTGGACCAACTGCTCGCTGGCTGACTGACCGTAATTGCAGGTAAAATAGTGCCTTTCTCTCAACCACTCAATTTAATTAAGGTCCATCATGGCAGAAGAACAGTTGGCTGCAACAGAACAGCAACAAGCACAGGAAGCCGTATTCGGCATTGAAAAAATTTACGTCAAGGATCTCTCCCTCGAGATTCCTAATGCGCCCCAGATTTTTCTGCAGCGCGAAGCACCGCAGGTGTCGATCGAATTGCAAAATGCCGTGAACACCATCGATGAGGGTGTCTATGAAGTGGCCATTACCGTCACCGTGACTTCCAAGATCGAAGATAAGACCGTGTTCCTGGTGGAAGTGGCACAAGCCGGAATTTTCCAGTTGCGCAATGTGCCGGCCGAGAATATCGAAGGCATCCTTGGCGTGACTTGCCCCAACATCCTGTTCCCTTACGCACGTGAAGCGGTTTCTGATCTGGTGACGCGCGCTGGCTTTCCGCCCGTGTTGCTTAGCCCGATCAACTTCGAGGCACTGTTCCTGCAACAAAAACAGCATCAGGCAGAGCAGGCCGGTGCGCTCACGCATTAAGCTGTTATGGGTATTGCCGGCACTCCTGTTGTCGGCCGCGGCCCTGGCACAGGATTATCGTTCCGTTGCCGTGCCTCGTGCGGTACTTTTCGACGCGCCGTCGGCTCAGGCCAAGAAGTTGTATATCGTGGGTCAAGCCTACCCGGTCGAAGTCATCGTCGTTCTTGGTGATTGGGTCAAGGTGCGCGATAGCCATGGTGAATTGGCCTGGATCGATGCCAAACAGCTGTCACCCAAGCGCTATGTGGTGGTGACGGTGCCGCAGGCCGAGGTGCGGGAAGCTGCAGCAGAGACATCGCGTCTACTGTTCCGTGCCGAAAAAGATGTGGCGCTGCAATTGCTTGAGCCAGGCACCAATGGCTGGGCACAGGTGCGACATCGTGACGGCCTCTCCGGATATGTCCAATTTTCCAAGGTGTGGGGATTATGAAAATAACCGTCCTTGGCGCGGGGGCCTGGGGTACCGCGCTGGCCATTCATCTGGCGCGTCGTCATCCGGTCGTGTTATGGGCGCGCAATCCCGAGCAGGTCGAAGTGATGCAGGTGGATCGCTCCAATCGGCATTATCTGGGCGACTATCCATTCCCCGAGACTCTGCAACTGGAGTCCGATCTGCACCAGGCCTTACATGGGGCGGACTTGATTCTGTCCGTGGTGCCGACCTCCGGCGTGCGCGGCATGATGCAGGAAATCAAGGCGACACGCTGCAAGGCGCCGGTTGTTTGGGCAAACAAGGGGCTGGAGCGGGACACAGCGCTGTTGCTGCACGAACTGGCCGAAGAAGAACTGCCGTTTGGCCATAGTTGGGGGATACTATCCGGCCCCAGCTTCGCCAGCGACCTGGCAAAGGGCTTACCTACTGCGATGACGCTGGCCTCCACCGATGCCAAATTTGCTCAGGATGCCGCTAGTGCGATGCATGCCGGCAATGTACGGGTCTATTCCAGCCAGGATGTCATCGGCGTGGCGGTTGGCGGGGCGCTCAAGAATGTGATGGCTATTGCCGCCGGCATCTGCGACGGTATGGCGTTCGGTGCCAACGCTCGTGCCGCGCTGATTACAAGGGGCTTGGCAGAAATCACGCGCTTTGGCCTGGCAGTCGGCGGTCGCGGACAGACCTTCATGGGCCTGGCTGGCGCTGGCGACCTGATATTAACCTGTACCGGCGACTCTTCACGCAATCGCACCGTGGGCCTGCGTCTGGCACGCGGCGAAACGCTGGAACAGATCATTTCCTCTCTCGGTCACGTGGCTGAAGGCGTACATACGACGCGCGAAGTCCATAATCGCGCCCATCAGCTTGGTGTGGACATGCCAATTACTCATGAAGTGAACCGGGTACTGTCCGAGGGCCTGCCGCCGGGCGAGGCGGTCGAGAATCTGCTGGGTCGCGAGCAGAAGGCGGAGCATTGAAAAAGGACTGAGGACTGAGATGGCGCGGAGGTGATTCTACTTAGTCCTCAGTCCTCAGTCCTTTGTCTTTAGCCCTCCGTCCTGAAGTTTTGTTGTCTCCACGCTTCAAATACCATTACCGCTACCGCGTTGGAGAGATTCAGGCTGCGGTTGTGCGGCAGCATGGGTAGTCGCACGCGCCGCTCGGGGGCAAAAGATTCCAGTATATTCGCCGGCAGTCCGCGCGACTCCGGACCGAACACGAACACATCTCCCGCTTCATAAGCCACCTTGTCATAGCGCTCATGTCCCTTGGTGGTCACGGCGAACAGCCTGCGTCCCGGTAGCAATTTCAGACAACTTACCCAGTCCTCATGCACCTGTAGCGAAGCATATTCGTGATAATCGAGGCCTGCACGTTTGAGTTGCTTGTCTTCCAGGGTAAATCCCAGCGGCTTGACCAGATGCAGCTGCGCGCCGGTATTGGCAGCGAGCCGAATGATGTTGCCGGTATTGGGCGGAATTTCTGGCTCATAGAGCACGATGTCGAACATGATGGTTACCTTGGCTTAATCGCGCAAAGTTCTCGCCGCGACCCAGCATTCTACCTGCGCGGCCCCGGCTTTTTTGACGCAGCGTGCCAGTTCATCCAGACTGGTGCCGGTGGTCATGACATCATCCATCAAAGCGACCCGTTGCCCGGAAAGGTCCATTTGGCAGGTGAAAGCGCCCCGCAGGTTTTTCTTGCGCTCAGTCAATACCAGTCCCGCTTGCGGCGGGGTTGGCCGGGCGCGAGTAGAGGCCTGTAATGCCAATGACAATCCCATTTGCGTACAGACAACGCGAGCGATTTCCACCGCCTGATTGAAGCCACGTTCCCTGAGGCGTGTCGGGTGCAGCGGCATCGGGATGACAAGGTCTGGTCTTGGCCGATCGATGAGTTTATCGGCCAGCAAGCGTCCCATGAGTTCGGCGACTGGCAGAAACCCAGCGTATTTGTAGCGGCGCAACAGGGCGTTGACGGGAAACTCGAAGTCCAGCAACGCCACGGTGGCATCGAATGCCGGGGGATGCGTGAGGCAGGAGCCGCACAGTTCGCCAGCAGGATTGGGTAACGCACAGACCGGGCAGGCAAGGGTGTCGTGCCAAGGCAGGTGGTCGAGGCAATGGTGGCATAGCGCTTGGTCGTGCGCCATGTCACCACACAGCAGGCAATTTTGCGGCAGCAGGGTGTGCTTAAAAAATGAACTAATGTCAATCAATTGCGGCCCTTGGCGTTGACAGAATATAATGCGGGTCTTTAAATCTAACGACGGGCACATTATGCCAGTGAAAGCCATCACGGCCGCTGAACAGAAGAACGCGGCCAGGTTGTTCAATATTTGCGCATGCGTGGCGGTCGCGCTCATGCCGCTCATCATCCCGGTTTTGCTCTGGATCGCGGCTTCAATCTTTGTCCATGCCTCTGCTGCCCATCACCCCAATCAGCGGGTGCGGGAATACATCTATCCCGGCGGCTATCGATTCTATGGTGTGGTGGGCTCACTGGTGGTGTTGCTCAACTTCAGTCCCCAGATGTCAAAGTGGGTGCCGGGGGTGCTGAACTTTGGACCGCTGCATCTTCCCATGTTCTGGCCCTTGGTATGGGTGCTGAGCATGCTGGTCATTATTCCTCTGGGTGTTCGGGATATCCTGCGCGCGAATCGTGACAATTGGCAGGACATGACAGTGGAGGTGGAAGAGCATGCTTGAACAAACTATTGACTTCATCAAGCCGTCCGGCGTCAGGACGGGAATCGAGCGCTGGTCGGTGGATGCGATCGTCACCCTGTTCGAGTTGCCGTTTTCTGACCTGATTTATCGTGCCCAGACGGTGCATCGGGCGCACTTTGATCCCAATGCGGTGCAGGTCAGCACGCTATTGTCGATCAAGACCGGTGGCTGTTCGGAAGATTGTGGTTATTGCCCGCAATCGGCGCGCTATCAAACCGGGGTTGAAAATGAAGAATTGATGGCCTTGGATGAAGTGGTTTCTGCTGCCCGCGCCGCCCGTGACAGTGGTGCTTCGCGTTTCTGCATGGGCGCCGCCTGGCGCGGACCCAAGCAGCGCGACCTGGAACCGGTGCTGAAGATGATACAACAGGTAAAGGCGTTGGGGCTGGAAACCTGTGCCACGTTGGGCATGCTTAAAGAGGGTCAGGCCGAGCAGTTGAAGCAGGCCGGCCTCGATTATTACAATCATAACCTCGATACCGCGCCTGAATTCTACGGCGAGGTGATCTCCACCCGCACCTATCAGGATAGGCTGGAAACGCTGGATCGCGTACGTGATGTCGGCATCAATGTTTGCTGCGGCGGCATCGTCGGCATGGGGGAATCTCGCAGCCAGCGTGCGGGCCTGCTGGCTCAACTGGCCAACATGGAGCAGCCTCCCGAGAGCGTGCCGATCAACCTGTTAACGCAGGTGGAAGGCACGCCGCTTGCGGGCACTGAAGCGCTCGATGCGTTCGAGTTCGTGCGTACCATCGCGGCAGCGCGCATCACCATGCCGCATAGCAGCGTGCGCCTGTCCGCCGGACGGACAGGCATGTCGGATGAAATGCAGGCGCTGTGCTTCATAGCAGGCGCAAATTCCATCTTCTATGGAGAAAAGTTGCTGACCACCGGCAATCCCGATGTCGAGCGGGATCGGGCACTGTTCGCCAAGCTTGGCATCAAAGGCATGAATTAAGAACGGCTGCCACGGGGCGGGCTGATTTTCTTTGCACCCTTAACCCCAACCTTCTCCCGTCAAGGGAGAGGGGGCCCTGTCACTCATGAATGCCAATTCTCCATTTTCCAATCTTCAGGCCGAGCTTGAACAGCGCGAGGCTGATGGCCGGCTGCGTCGCCGCAGGCTGGTGGATGGCATGCAGCAGTCGCGGCTTGAGGTCGATGGCGCGGCGGTATTGTCATTCTGCAGCAATGATTATCTTGGTCTGGCCAGCCATCCTGAGCTGGTCATGGCCATGCAGCGGGGCGCAGGCGAGGCCGGCGTTGGTGCCGCTGCATCACACCTGATTACCGGCCATCACCGGCTGCATCATGAACTGGAAATGGCGTTGGCAAGCTTTGTCGGACGCCCGGGGGCGCTATTGTTCTCGACCGGCTACATGGCCAATCTCGGCGTCGTGACGGCCCTGGTCGGTCGTCATGATGCCGTGTTCGCGGATCGCCTGAATCATGCTTCGCTCAATGATGCCGCCGTGCTGTCGCGTGCCAGCCTGCACCGTTATGCGCATAACGATGTGGTGGCGCTTGAAGGTTTGTTGGCAAACAGTCCGGCAAAACGCCGTTTGGTGATGGTGGACTCCGTGTTCAGCATGGACGGCGATATTGCGTCGCTGCCGCAACTGCTGGAGCTGTGCGAACGATATGACGCCTGGTTGCTGATCGACGATGCGCATGGTTTTGGTGTTCTGGGTCAACATGGCAGGGGCGTGCTGGAGCATTTTGACCTCTGTTCGCCGCGAATCATCTACATGGCGACGCTGGGCAAGGCCGCTGGCGTGTCCGGTGCCTTCGTTGCGGGCGAGCCGGAATTGATTGCATACCTGATGCAGACGGCACGCACCTATGTCTATACCACCGCTACGCCACCCGCGCTGGCTGCCGCTCTGCTGGCGGCCCTTCCTCTCATCGAGCAAGGGGTCGCCCGGCGTGCGCACCTGCAACGCCTGATCGATACCTTGCGCGGGGGGCTGGCACTGCGACGCTGGCGTCTGGATGCCTCGACTACGCCGATTCAGCCCTTGATCATCGGCCACAATGATGAGGCATTGGACGCTAGTGAGTACTTGCGTGAGCATGGCATTCTGGTGCCGGCAATCCGCCCTCCGACAGTGCCTCAAGGCACGGCACGGCTGCGTATTTCTCTCTCCGCCGCGCACAGTGTCGCGGATGTTGAATTGCTGATTGAGACTTTGCACGCGGCAGAAGGGGCGCTGGCGCAATGAGCCTGCACGTCGAGACGCATGGGCAAGGCCCCGATCTGCTAATGTTGCATGGCTGGGGTATGCATGGCGGGGTGTGGAAAGGGGTCTGTGAAAAACTGGCGCAGCATTTTTGTCTGCATCTGGTCGATTTGCCCGGTATGGGACAAAGCGCGCCTTGCGCGCCCTATACCCTGTCGCATCTGGCGACCCTGCTGGCGGAGCAACTGCCTGTTTCTGCGGCTGTTTGCGGTTGGTCACTGGGTGGGCAGCTAGCGATGCAACTGGCGCTGGATTACCCGGAACGCTTGAGCGGCCTGATCCTGGTTGGCAGTACGCCCTGTTTCGTCAATAGCCAGGACTGGCAGCATGGCATGGACGGTAAGGTCTTCAGCGCGTTCGCTGCGCAGGTTGCCGTCGACTACCACTCCGGCATGGACCGGTTTCTCAGCCTGCAAGCCTTCGGCGGCGAGGCTTCGCGTCAGCAGATGCGTGAACTGCGTGCACAGTTCGCGGCGAGGCCGGCACCGGATCAACAGGTATTGCAGCAGGCGCTAAGTATTTTGTTACAAACTGACTTGCGCGATCGGGTGCGGCAATTGTCTTTGCCGCTTGCCATCATTCACGGCGACCGCGACACGCTGGCGCCGGTGGCGGCTGCGCGCTGGATGGCAGAGCAGTTGCCAGAGGCCCGGCTGACCGTCATTCCAGGGGCGTCTCACGCGCCTTTTCTTTCGCATCCCGCCGCATTCGTTGAGGCCATGACCGGATTTTTAAATGACCGATAGTTACCTGCTGGACAAGGCGCGCATTCGATCCTCGTTTGAGCGGGCGGCGAGCAGCTATGATGCCGCCGCTATTTTGCAACATGAAGTACGCATGCGCATGCTGGCGCGCCTGGATTACATCAAGGTGGCGCCAAACGATATTCTTGATGCCGGCGCGGGCACCGGCCATGCCACACGGGCACTGGCCACTCGTTATGCCGGCAGTCGGGTGGTGGCGCTCGACTTGGCCATGGCCATGTTGCAGCAGACTCAGGCCAGGGCGCCGTGGTGGCATCGCTTGATGTGCCGGCCGCAGGCAGCCATCTGCGGCGATATTGAGCGCTTGCCGCTGGCAACTGCCAGCATGGACATGATCTGGTCCGGCCTCGCCTTGCAGTGGTGCAATGATCTGGATGCCGCATTTTCGGGGATGGCACGCGTGCTGCGCAGCGACGGTCTATTCATGTTCAGCACCTTCGGCCCGGATACGCTCAAGGAGTTGCGTGCAGCCACCAGCGCCGACCCGGACCATGTGCATGTGAGCCGGTTCATTGACATGCATGATATTGGTGATGCGCTGGTCAGGAATGGTTTCTCGGAGCCTGTGCTGGATGTGGAATTGTTTGTCCTGACCTATGATGGGGTGTTGGACGTCATGCGCGATCTCAAGGCCATCGGTGCGCACAATGCAGCACTAGGTCGCCGGCGCGGATTGGATGGGAAGGGATTTCTGCAGGGAATCATTGAACGCTACGAGCGCTTCCGCGAGCAGGGCAAAGTTCCGGCGACGTTCGAAGTGATTTACGGACACGCCTGGAAGGCAAAGCGTGCCGACCTGCCGGCAGGCCTCAGCCCAATCAAGATCTATCCGCGTCCATGACCTCGGGATATTTTGTCACGGGTACCGATACCGGGGTGGGCAAGACGCTGGTGTCGGCGGCTCTGGTGCATGGTTTTGCCCAACGCGGATATGCGGTCGCAGGCCTGAAGCCGGTTGCCGCCGGCTGTCGATGGGCGCAAGGCGAACTGCTGTCGGAGGATGTGGAGATGTTGCGGGCGGTAGCCAATGTAGTACTGCCGTTATCTGTGCTCAATCCTTATGCGTTTGAGCCAGGACTGGCCCCACATATTGCCGCGCTGCAGTCGGGCCGCCTGATCGACCTCGCTGTGATAGGCCAGAGCTTTCAGCAGGCTATGCTGGCAACTGACGCGCTGGTGGTGGAAGGTGTTGGTGGATTCTGTGTTCCCGTCAACGACACGCAAGGCATGAGCGAGGTGGCTGCGATGCTGGATTTTCCAGTTGTTATGGTGGTTGGCATGCGTCTGGGTTGTCTCAACCATGCCTTGATCACGGTGGAGGCAATTCTGGCACGTGGCTTGCGGCTGGCGGGTTGGGTGGCCAACTGCACTACCCCGGAGATGCCGGCGTTGATTGAAAATATCGCTGCGCTGGAATCGAGAATTTCGGCGCCATTTCTTGGCATGCTGCCTTTTATGGTGCAGCCGGATTATGTTGAGGCGTCTCATTTATTGAGAGGCGAGCTTATTTACCCATAAATGCTGGAAAAAAATTAAGTTGAACTACGGGGAGGTATGAGAGTCAATAAGTCGGATTGAATTTTATAGCCGGCAGATCGATGAGCTCATAAAAGACCCTGTAAGGCTTTGTTTTCTGGAGTTCCCCGTAATGGCTAAACTGCCGTTTTTAAGGATAATCACATGGCGAATCCGGTTAAGGATAAAATAAACCTAGGGATTCGTTGTAACATGCCAAACTAATATTTGGGGGAAGCTGTATGGAAATACTGGAAAAACTGATTCAGAACTTCAATCTGAAAAAACAGTTCCTGATCCTGTCAATGCTGGAAGGGGTTGGCTTCGGAATAGCGTATTTCGATAATTCGCTGCCGGTGATTGGCTCCTTTCTGGTATTGAACGTCATTACAGCCTTGTGGTTTGGCTTCCGCTCAGCCAAGCGCGCCGAGGCCATTGCCATGAATCTGCAGACCATTGCCAGCGGCAACCTTTCCAAAAAGTTTGGCTTGCATGGGCGTGATGATTTTTCCTGGATGGCCTATGAGTCGGATTCGGCACGCAAAGGTGTGGCAACCCTGATCAAGGGCGTGACCGCTACCTCGCAGGAACTGGGTCTGGCCGCCGACAACATGAGTTCCACTGCCTTGCATACCAAGGATTCCATTTCCAGTCAGGGCGCGCATACGGGGCAGATTGCCAACAGCATCATGCAGTTGGCCAGTCAGGTGAAGGAGGTGGCGGCGCAGGCGGTGCGCGTCGCTTCCTCGGCCAAGAGTGCTAACGCTGCAGCTGTTGGTGGCAGCAAGGTGGTTGGTGAAACCATCCGTTCACTGGACACGATTTCGCACGACGTGCAGGGAATTGCCGAGTCCATTAGTTCCTTGCAGCTTGAGATCAATAAGATCAGTTCTGTCATGCAAGTGATTCGTGATATCTCCGAGCAGACCAATTTGCTGGCGCTCAATGCCGCCATTGAGGCCGCCCGCGCTGGTGAGGCAGGGCGTGGTTTCGCCGTGGTGGCTGACGAAGTCCGCAATCTGTCACAACGCACCAGCAAATCCACCGAAGAAATCACGATCATTATCACCAGCCTGCAAAATAAATCGCAACAGGTGGCGCGCACGGTGCAGGAGAAGCAGCAGGACGCCAACGCCGCGGCGAGCAGTGCCAAGCAGGCTGAAGATGCATTGACCGGCATCGTCGGTGCGGTACAGGAGATTGTGTCGATGTCTGACACCATTGCGACGCTGACTTCGCACCAGGAGGCCGCGACCAGTGGCATTGCTGAGGCAGTTACCTTCATTGAGGGTTTGTCGCGCCAGAATGCAGATGAGGCGAATGCCTTTCATGGCATGTCACAGGAACTGTCGCAAAAGGCCAGTACCCTTAACGCACTAGTTTCCAAGTTTACAGTATAGTGACCTGATTTTAAGAATTAATGGAAAATGCAGGCTGGATTAGCTTGGCAGGGCTTGAATTTAGCTGGTATTTGACTGCGATGCATCAGAAATGAATCAAACTGTCTGGGTTGGAGCGCGACAGAAGCATTCGGGTAAGGTAAAATCGTGCAAATCATATTTTTTGAATTTTTTATTTCACATTATTTCAGGAGAATATTCATGCGTAAAATTACGCTATTGATCGCAATTGCAATTTCGTTTGCCAGTGCTTCTGTTCAGGCAGATACCGTCAGCGCACAAAAACTTGCCGATAAATATGCAGTGATTGCGAAGACGATTAATCCGTCGGCGACCGGCTTGTCGGCAGAAGATGGCAAGACATTTTTCAATCGCGAGTTGACCATTCGCGGCAAGCAGGTTGCCTGCGCCTCCTGCCATACGGCGAACCCGGCTAATACCGGTAAGCATGCCGTGACCGGTAAGCCAATCCAACCGCTAGCACCTGCCGCCAACGCAAAGCGTTTCTCTGATCTCGACAAGGTTGAGAAGAATTTTGAGAAGCATTGCCTGGATATCATCGGTCGTGATTGCACCGCACAGGAAAAAGGCAATTTCATCGCCTACCTGATTTCGGTCAAGTAATACCGCGTAGTTCGTAAAAAGCCCGGAATGCGCGCCAGAAAATGGCGCAGCATTTCGGGCTTTTTTTACGTCACGAGCCCAGCGTCGCTTGGGCAGAATAATTTTGGTATGTTCAGCTGCCTTGTCAGTCGCTCTGGATCAAGAAGGAGAAATCAGGCGGCTTGAATAGGGATCTGGTGGCGGTGGTTGACGATGCGGTTCATTGCGTCCACGTAAACCAGATCTGGCGCAAACTTTTCCAGTTCCAGTTCATTGTAGGCGGCGTAGGTGGCGATGATCAGGATGTCGCCGGGAGCGGCTTTGCGGGCGGCTGCGCCATTGACGGAAATGGTACCGGAGTTGCGCGTGGCGCGAATGGCGTAGGTGGTGAAGCGCTCACCATTATTGACATTGTAGATGTCAATCTGCTGGTATTCACGAATATCGGCGGCTTCCAGCAGGTTCTCGTCAATGGCGCAGGAACCCTCGTAGTCCAGCTCGGAATGCGTGACACGCACCCGGTGCAGCTTGGATTTGAGCATGGTTCTTTGCATGGTTTTAGCGTGCCGGATGGTAACGAGGGTTGGTATTATAACGCAAACTCGATATTGTCTATCAATCGAGTCATACCCAGTCTTGCCGCACCGAGTACAAGTAGCTGGCGCTCATCGGGCAGTGGCGTCAGCAGTGTGGAGGCACTGCGTACGGCAATATAATCGACGATCCATCCCAATTGGGTAAGGTATTGCGTTGTTTGTGCCTCAATCGCATCGAAATCACGCCGTCCTTGCCGGGAGGCCTGTACCACCAGTTGCAGGGCGCGCTGGAGGCGCGGGGCCTCCATGCGCTGGGCGGGGTTCAGAAGATTGTTACGCGAACTCATCGCCAGACCGTCTGCTTCGCGCATGGTTTCTCCCGCCAGCATCTCGACTGGGATTTCCAGTTGCCTCACCATCTCGCGCAGGATAAATAACTGCTGGTAGTCCTTCTTGCCGAAAATTGCCACATCGGGCCGCACGATATTAAACAACTTGGCGACGACCGTGCAAACGCCCCTGAAGTGAACAGGGCGGTGCTTGCCGCAAAGGTCAAAAGCGATCGGTGGAGGTTCGACCTGAACAGTTTGCGGGACGGGATAGAGTTCGGATTCCGACGGGGTGAAAACGATGTCGGCCCCGGACTGGTTGAGTCCTTCGCAGTCAGCCTGCAAGCTGCGTGGATAACTGGCCAGGTCTTCGTTGGCACCGAACTGCAATGGATTGACAAAGATGCTCACTACCACGCAGTCGGCGTGTTGCCGTGCCAGACTGACCAGGGCAAGGTGGCCGTGGTGAAGGTTGCCCATGGTCGGCACGAAGGCGATACGCCCCCTTGACGCGAGGCGGAGACGCAGTTCGGCGATGCTATTGATGACCTCCATCAGAAACTGTGCCCGGCGGCAGGAAATGCACCGCTCTTGACCTCTTGCACATAGGCGGCAAGTGCGGCTTGCACGCTTGCTGCTCCTTGCATGAAATTCTTTACAAATTTTGGCGTCTTGCCGGGATAAATGCCCAGCATGTCATGCATCACCAGAACCTGGCCATCACAATCGGTCCCTGCACCAATGCCGATGGTGGGGATGTTGATTTGTGCCGTAAGACTGGAAGCCAGCCCCGCCGGGACCATTTCCAGTACCAGCAGTCCGGCGCCGGCTTCTTCCAGCGCCATCGCGTCGTGCAACAGGCGCTCTGCATCCTCGGTATTCCGCCCCTGCACACGATAGCCGCCTAATTGGTGCACGGATTGCGGAGTGAAGCCCAGATGACCACAGACCGGGATGCCGCGGCTGGTAAGGAAGCGGACAGTGTCGGCCATGACGCTGCCGCCCTCCAGTTTCACCATGTGCGCGCCGGCCGCCATCAGGCGCGCCGCGTTGCGTAGTGCCTGTTCCGGGCTGATCTGATAGCTGCCAAAGGGCATGTCGCTGATGATGCCGATATTTTTGGCGCCTCTCGCGACACAGCGGGTGTGATATTGCATGTCGTGTAATGTGACCGCCAGGGTTGAACCTGCGCCCTGTAGCACCATGCCGAGGGAGTCGCCGACCAGCAACAAATCCACGCCGGCATCCTCCATCAAGGTGGCAAAGCTGGCGTCGTAACAGGTCAGGACGGCGATCTTTTCGCCGCGCTCAGTCATTTGTTTTAGGTTTCCCAGATTCATCCGTCCAGCCTCGGGTTGAAGTACTCGCGTCGTCCGCGCATGGATTCGATGCGCCCGATCAACAGCGACAAGGCTGCCTCATCGCTGGCACAATCCAGATTTTCGTTATTGACGATGAGTAGCGGAGAGGCATCATAATGATGGAACAGTTCACTATACATTTCCGCCAACTGGGCCAAGTATTCTAGCGAAATGGTTTGCTCATAATGGATGTTACGCTGCTCGACCCGTTTTTTTAGCACTTCCACCGGGGTCTGCAGGTAAATGACCAGGTCCGGCGTGGTTGTTTGCAGCAGCAGATGCTGATAGAGCTGGCGATACAGCTTGAATTCTTCATCATTCAGGTTGAGGCGTGCAAACAGCGGGTCCTTTTCCAGAAAAAAGTCGGCGATGGTGGCGCCGCCAAACAGATCGCGTTGCGACAGTTCCCTTACCTGCTCGGTGCGCTGGAATAGAAAGAATAGCTGCGTTGGCAGTGCGTAGCGTTCGGCATCCTGGTAAAACTTTGGCAGGAAGGGGTTGGCTGCAGCATTTTCCAGTAGCAGGTTAGCCGGGTAAAGCGCGGCAAGTTTTCGCGCCAGCGTTGTCTTGCCGCAACCAATGGGGCCTTCGATGACGATATAGGGGTACTTTTCCGTCAGATTCATGCCAGCAATACTCCCTGCCCAAGACACAATGCTGCGAGATCGCACGCCATGCCCTGGCCGGGAATTTCAAGCCTGGGGGCAAGTTCAGTCAGCGGCAATAACACGAAGCCGCGCAGGTGCATGCGCGGGTGCGGCAAGGTTAGTTCCGGTGTTTGCATCGTCTCTCCATCGTAGAGCAACAGATCGAGGTCGAGTACGCGCGGCGCGTTTGGGAATGGCCGTTCGCGGCCGTGGCTGGTCTCGAGATGGAGCAGAAGTTGCAGCAGTTTCAGGGCTGGCAGCTCCGTGTCAATCTCCGCTACGGCATTGATGAAGTCTGGCTGGTTGTCGTAGCCGATCGGCGCGGTGCGGTAGAGCGACGAGGCGCGGACCAGCGAGGTCTGTGGCAAGCCGGCGATTTCGGTGAGCGCCAGCCGAATCTGCTCGGCGGGATCCTGCAGATTGCTGCCAAGAGCGATGTAGGCACGATGGAGCATGATCCTATTGAGCGGCTGTTGAGGGCTTCTTGCGGCGCCGGCGTGGTCTTTTCGCCGGTTCCGAGTTGGGCAGCAGCATGGCCGCGCGCTCCTCCGCATTGGCCTGAGCGAAACGCTCCCACCACTCGGCCAGATCCATAGCCAGTTCGCCTGACTGGCAGCGCAGCAGCAGGAAGTCGTAGCCAGCGCGGAATCGTGGATTTTCCAGCAGCCGATAGGGGCGCTGCCCGGCGCGCTGTTCGAAGCGCGGTTGCAGGCTCCAGATTTCCTTCATGACGATGGAAAAGCGCTTGGTGATGGCCAATTTTTGCGACTGTGTGTCCGATACCTCGTCCATTGCGCGCATCAGGGACGGCAATGGCCGCTCGCCCTGATCCTGGTGCTTCTGCCAGGCCAGCAACACCTCGTGCCATAGCAGGGTGGCGAACAGGAAGGCGGGGGACACTGGTTTGTCGGCTAGCACCCGTTCGTCGGTGTTGGCAAGCGCCAGGGTGACAAAGCTGGTCCCCAGGGGTTGTTCCAGTACCACGTCCAGCATTGGTAGCAGGCCATGATGCAGACCATGTGCGCGCAACGCCTTTGCGCTCTCAATGGCATGACCCGACAGGAACAGTTTGAGCATTTCGTCGAATACACGTGCCGGCGGCACATCGTCCAGCAGGTCGGCTAAGTGCGGAATGGGAGCCTCGGTGGCGGCATGCAGTTTAAGGCCCAGTTTGGCCGAAAGTCGTACCGCGCGCAGCATCCGCACCGGGTCTTCGCGGTAGCGGGTAACAGGGTCGCCGATGATACGCAGCATGCCAGCCTTGATGTCCTGCAAGCCGTGGTGGTAATCCCAGACTTCTTCACTTTGCGGATCGTAATACAAGGCATTGGCGGTAAAATCGCGCCGCGCGGCGTCTTCTTCCTGTGAGCCGAACACATTGTCGCGCAGAATACGACCGCTGTCGGCGATTTGCGAGTCGCCGTCGTCGGACAAATGGCTGCCACGAAAGGTCGTGACTTCTATGGTCTCTGCTCCAAACATGACATGCACAATGCGGAAGCGGCGACCAATCAGGCGCGAACGCCTGAAAATGCGGTGTACCTGTTCTGGCGTCGCGTTGGTGGCAAGGTCGAAATCCTTGGGCGTGCGCTTCAGTAGCAGGTCGCGCACCGCGCCGCCGACGATGAAGGCGGCGAAACCGGCCTTGTGTAGTTCTTGAATGGTTTTCATCGCCGCCGGACTGATCAGTTTGCGGTCGATGCCGTGGGCGCGTCGAGGGAAACGCTCGGCTTCATGCGGGGTATGGGGGGCGGGTTTTTTCTTGCCGCGAAATACGTGTTGCAGAAATTTTTTTATCATGGGTCCAACATAGCAGGGAAATGGCGCTAAGTTGGCGAATTATAACGCAAAGCCGGCAGATTTTGCCGGCTTTGCGAATGATACGAGTGTTGGTTTACAGATTCCAGCCGTAGGCGACGCCGACGGAGTCCTGATGCATCTTAAGACTGACATTTCCGCCGCCAAATTGGGCTGGTACGGCATTCTGTCCCGTGACCGTGTTGCTGAAGGCATGCACGTAGTTGAACGACAACTCGCTCTTGTTTGGCAGGACGTAAGTGCCACCCAGTGTCAGGTGGTCCTGTACCACGGCGGGGGCTAAAACGTTGAATAATGCTTCTGACCCTTTGATCGGCTGATCGGTGTGGTTGTACCCGGCGCGAACGGTCCACGCTGCGTTGACGCTGTAACTGGCACCCAGTTTGTAAACGTTGACATCCTGCCAGCCGAAGCCAGGGCCACCACTGGTACCAAGATTGCCGACGCCACCCAGGAATGGTTGGCCATTCCATTGCGAGATGGAGTTGCCAATCGAATTAACGTCGCTGAAGAAGATGCGCTCTGCATCGGCTGCAATAGTAAGCTCTGGCGTAGCCTTGATGGCAATACCAACACCGATAGTGGCTGGTGCATCCATGTTGCCATTGTCGGCGAATAGGCCCTTGTATTTATCGAAGCTCTGGAAATAAGTCTTGCTCTGTACCGTGGCGCCAAGCGTCACGGTATCCGAGACTTGGCCGATCCAGCCCAGATGCAGGCCGATGCCGTAGGCATCATCGGAGCCGACGCCGGTGACGTTCTGCTGGGCAATGGAGATACCCGAAAAATTGCCAATGCCCGTAGCCTTGAAGCGCTGATAGCCCAGGATGACGGAGGCGCCAATGCTCTGGCTGGGGGTGATCTTCCAGGCCACGGTCGGGGCGACGAACAACTGGATGTAATCGATGCCGCTACCCTGACCATTGCCGCCGTTGAGAAGAGGAATGCCACCCTTGTTGTAGCTGGTGTTCATGCCGCCATTGCCATAAATGCTAACGCCCAGCGCAATTTCCGGCGTGATGAATTTGTTCAAACCGGCTTCCGGGATGAAGAAATTGTCCCGGCCATTGCCTTGGAAGGTGCCGTCGGAAAAGCCCTTGGGTGGCACACCAGGGACTGGCGGAAAGTTTCCAGTGTTGGAAAGAGTGGCCTCGCGCTCCGGGCGGAACCAGGTCAGGCCAATATCTGCACGGTCGCCGATCAGCGCCATGCCGGCCGGGTTGGTAGCAGCAGCCAGGGAATCCTGTGGCAGTGCGATGCCGACGCCGCCAATGCCCTGTGATTTGACGCCATAGCCGCTGGAAAAGTAGCCGTCAGTGGCTAGGGCGTTGGTGGCGAAGGCTGCGGCGATTAGGCCTGCAGGGATCAGGATGCGAATATTCATGGTGTTGGCTCTGTCTGCTTTTATGTTGAGGCTGGCACTTTAGCAGGGAGTCTAAACCATTAAAAATACTATTTTGATATATTTATACAAGCTGGAGGAATAATGATTGGGTCGTCATGAGGGCTCATGGCGTCAAATTTCAATTGGTGCAGGCAGTCTGCACGGTGAACGACAGACCCTGATATGGTGTTAGCATGGGTCTTGGCTGGTTTTGGAGCCAGTTTAACCCGGCTTTTGGTCTGGATGATTAATCCGTGGTGATTTAACTGATTTTTGTGGCTTTAAGTTTTTTGCTCCAAGGGGCTATTGCAGGAGGTGCTGATGAGCGCTTGGTTGATGCTCTTGATAGGGACGGCAATCGCCGGCGTCTGGTATTCGTACCTGCGCTTCAGAGTCGAGCCATTACCAGGTTTCGCGCGCACCGAATCTGATAATTCGGCAGAAGCCATGTATCAACAAGGTATGGCCTACAGACGAGGACAGGATCTGGAGCTGGACTTTCAGGCGGCAAGGCGTTTGCTGCATCGCGCTGCAAAATTGCATCATGCTCAGGCGCAGTATGAGTACGGCACGATGTTGGATCGGGGCTTGGGCGGGGAGCAGGATCAGGGGCGTGGTTTGCGCTGGATCGGGCAGGCCGCCAGGAGTGGCTGTACTGAGGCGCGATTTCATTTGGGGCAGCGATACCATCACGGTGATGGGGTAGTGAAAGATTCGGTGCGCGCCGAAGAGTATCTGCGCAAGGCTGCCGAGGCAGGCATGGCCGGGGCGCAGACGGCATTGGGCTTGCTGTATCGTGATGCCGCGCCAGCCGACCATGAGGCTGCTGCCGAGTGGCTCGGTCGAGCTGCGGGCCAGCGGTTTCCAGCTGCTTATTTGCCACTGAGCGAACTGCTTGAGTGGGGTGTCGGCGTCCAGCGTGATCTGAAAAAAGCCGACGAATTTCTGCGCCTGTCAGCAGAATTTGGGGATTTGGACGCGCAGCTGAAAATCGCACACTATTATCTGACAGGCCCGGTGGGACATTTTTTTCCTCAGGATTATCGCGTGGCTCTGACTTGGTTTAAACGCGCTGCGGCTCATGGCGTCGCCGAGGCGGAGTACGAGGTTGGCGTGCGATATGAGCAGAACGAGGGCGTGGATGAGCCAGACATGGGGCGGGCGATCGCGTCCTATCTTAAGGCGGCGGAAATGTGCTATGCCCCGGCTCAGTGCAGAATGGGGCAGGTTTACCTGTACGGACAAACGGTTAACCAGAACCTGCGTGAGGCGCTTCGATGGTTTGAGGCCGCCGCCGGGCAACAGCATGTGGTGGCCATCGATTACGTGAAAAAATTGCAAAGCCATGTGGCGGATTCGCCTTCTGGGCATGGAAGTTCCTGGGGTGACGTGAGCGCACATGAGGCGGATGGGAAGGAATGATTTCATTGCAACAGCCGATTCAGCGAGACGCGCCGGTCGGCATATTCGATTCCGGCGTCGGCGGGCTCTCCGTCCTTAAACGGGTACGTGCCCAACTGCCAGCTGAGACGCTGCTGTATTGTGCCGATTCTCTGCATACCCCTTATGGGGGAAAGTCACCAGATCAAATCCGGCAACGGGCGTTGGCGCTGACTGATTTTCTGGTCAGGCAGGGGGCCAAGGCCATCGTGGTCGCCTGTAATACGGCAACTGCAGCCGCCGTCACGGCATTGCGCGAGCATTTCTCTCTACCCGTCATCGGCATGGAGCCAGCGGTCAAGCCAGCGGTCATTGCCACCAAAAGCGGTGTGGTCGGCGTTCTGGCGACAGTGGGCACCTTGAAGAGTTCGCAGTTTGCGGCATTGCTTGAGCATTACGGACGTGACGTGGAGGTGGTCACGGAGGCCTGTCATGGCTTGGTCGAGTGTGTCGAGCGCGGTGAACTGGATGCGCCGGCGACACGTGCCCTGGTGCGGCGCTATGTGACGCCATTGCTTGCGCAAGGGGCGGATACCATCGTTCTCGGGTGTACCCACTACCCTTTCCTGCGGACGTTGATCGAACAGGAGGCAGGTAGCGAGGTCACCATCATAGATACCGGGGGGGCCGTGTCACGCCAGTTGCAACGACGTCTGGCAGAGCTGGATTTGCTGAAGCGGACCGGTGGAGGAGAATATTTCTGGACTAGTGGCGAAGTGACGCAAGTTGAAACCGTGATCTCACACTTATGGGGGGCACCGGTCGCCGTTGCACGCCTGCCGAAGGAAAGCCAATAGACAGGATTAACGGGATTAACGGAATTTTTCTTGTGGCGGGTTTAATCCTGATCATCGAGGCTAATCTTGTTAATCCTGCCTCGGACTTAACTAGCAGAATTAAATGACGCTCAAGCGTGATGTTTGACTACCTCGCCCGCCTTCAACCGGTAGCGGGTGCCGCAATAGGGGCATAACACCGAGCCGGTGACGGCCACATCCAGGAATACACGCGGATGCGAACTCCACAGCAGAGCTTCACTGGTTGGGCAATGTAGCGGCAGGTCTGCTGCCGTAACTTCGATTTCGCGTGGTTCCTGAGTCATGATTTTTCCTTAAACCAGCGTCAGCCAGCCTTGGTGTCTGGCGGATTTTCCAGTGACGGCATCAAAATAGTTGGCTTGCAGTTTTTCCGTGATCGGGCCGCGTTTGCCGGCACCAATGGCACGGTTATCGAGTTCGCGGATCGGCGTGACTTCGGCGGCTGTACCGGTAAAGAATGCCTCATCGGCCGAGTAAACTTCGTCGCGCGTGATGCGCTTCTCGATTACTTGCAAGCCCAATTCGTCCGCCAGTTGAATGATGGTATCGCGTGTGATGCCTTCCAGCGCACTAGTGGTGTCAGGTGTGTAGAGCTTACCGTTTCGCACGATGAATACATTTTCGCCCGAACCTTCGGCGACAAAGCCATCCACGTCCAGCAGTAGCGCCTCATCGTAACCGTCATGCGCCGCTTCCTGATGTGCCAGGATGGAGTTCATGTAGTTGCCGTTGGCCTTAGCCTTGCACATGGTGATGTTGACGTGATGACGTGAGAATGAGGAGGTCTTTACCCGGATGCCGTTGTCCAGCGCTTCCTGGCCCAGATAAGCACCCCATGGCCAAGCGGCGACGATGACGTGGGTTGACAGGGTCTTGGCCGAGATGCCCATGGCTTCCGCGCCATAGAATGCCATTGGCCGCAGGTAGCCGGATTCCAGTTTGTTTTCACGCACGGCCGCCAGTTGTGCCGCGATCAGGGTGGCCTTGTCGAATGGCATCTTCATGCCAAGAATATGCGCCGAGCGGAACAGGCGGTCGGTGTGCTCCTTCAGGCGAAAGATAGCAGTGCCCTTGTCCGTTTTGTAGGCGCGCACGCCCTCGAACACGCCCATGCCATAATGCAGGGTATGGGTCAGGACATGCGTGGTCGCATCCCGCCACGGGACCATCTTGCCGTCGTACCAGATCACGCCGTCACGGTCGGCCATGGTTTTGGCAATCGCCATCTTGTTTCTCCGAAGCTTAAAAAATGATAATTATAGACGTATCATCCTTGAAAACGTAATTCAAACTGTTTTTATGGGAGTGTTGATGTCACGCATCCTGCTGGTTGGCACTGCAACATTGGATCTGGTATTCGAGCTAGATCATCACCCGCAGGCTGACGAGGAAATGCGCGCGCAGACCTTGCGCACTTGCCGAGGGGGCAATGCCGCCAATACTGCGGTGGTGTTGGCGGGGCTGGGACACGCGCCGGAATTCTTCGGTGTGCTGGCGGACGCGCCGGAAACTTCGGTCATCGAAGCTGATTTTACTCATCACGGGGTCGATTTTTCACATTGCCCTCGCCTGCCCGGGCGTCCGCCAACTTCCAGCATCTATTTGACCGGGTCTGAGCGCAGCATCGTGCATTACCGGGATTTGCCGGAGCTGGACTTCACCAATTTTAACTCGCTGGATCTGGAAGACTTTGCCTGGCTGCACTTTGAAGGGCGCAACGTCGAACAGCTCCGCTTGATGATGCGACATGTGCGCAATAACTTTCCTCATTTGCCCATCTCCCTGGAGCTGGAAAAAGCCCGTGAGGGGATCGAATACCTGTTCGAATTTCCCCAGCTGTTGTTGTGTTCGCGGGGTTTTGCTCGGTATTACGGCTTTGATGCGCCGCAAGACTTTCTGCTCTGGATGCGGGAACGGGCACCACAAGCCGAGGTGATGGTGGCCTGGGGTGAGAACGGCGCTTATGGTCTCGATGAGACTGCAACGCTCTGCCACGCGCCGGCACAACCACCACTGCAGGTGCGTGATACGCTGGGGGCGGGGGACACTTTCAATGCCGGTATCATCGCGGCGCGATTGGATGATGCCCCGCTAGCTGAGGCCCTGCAATTTGCTTGTGGCTTGGCCGGCAGAAAATGCGGCGTGGTTGGTTTTGGTTTCCCGGTTTCATGAAAAATATTTGTCATAACGGCCAGCAAATGATTTTCCACGAAGTGGCACGGATTTGAGATTGTCGGTGCCGGCAACTGTTGCACAAATGCAACAGTTGGGAGCGAATTGTTAGGAAAAATCGAAATAGAGCTTGAAAAAAGTGACGGCTCCAGTAGAATTCAACAAAGATATTTATATCCGGATTGCTCGACTTAACCACTTGGAGATTTGAAATGAAAAAGATTGCATTGGCAGCAATGATTGCTGCAGTTTTCGCGCCTTCCCTGGCTTTTGCCGAGGCTGGTGATTTCGTGGTGCGCCTGCGCGCCGTAAACGTTAATCCCGACGTGAGCAGCAACCTTGGTTCCGTTGCCGCAGGCAATTATGGCGCGGGTGGTGCAATTGTTGCTGGAGCACTTGTTCCCGGTTCCAATTTGACGGTTGATAGCAACACCATTCCTGAAATCGATTTCTCCTATTACATCACCAAGAATATCGCAGCCGAACTGATTCTCGCTGTGGGTACGCGTCATGATGTCAGTATTTCGGGGAACTCTGCTGGCGCTCTTGGAAATCAGCCACTTGGTTCTGTCAATCTGCTGCCACCTACCCTGACCTTGCAGTGGCACTTCTTGCCGGACACGACGTTCGATCCTTACGTCGGTGCCGGCCTGAATTACACCATTGCCCTAGATCGTAATCTTGCTACTACCAAGGTGATTGCAGGTTTGCCGATCAAGATCGATAGGAATACTTTTGGACCTGCGATACAAGCTGGTTTTGACATCAACCTAAAGGACGGTTGGCTGATTAATGCCGACGTCAAGAAGGTCTGGCTGAATACGGACGTAACGATTAATGCCGGTACGGGCTTCAAGAAGATTGACGATCTCGACATCGATCCATGGGTGTTCGGTGTTGGCTTCGGCAAGAAGTTCTAATTGATCTAAGTACCTACGGTAATGCCGTGACGTTCAAGAAACCCTCTGCGCGCCTGGCGTTGCAGGGGGTTTTTAGTTTGGGGGTACGTGCGTGGCTGATACTGGCGTGTCTGGCGATGACTGGTTGTACCCGGTCAACGCCAAGTCTGCCTTTCATTGGCGTGGAAATCGGACCGCAGGCGGTTGCAGGCGAATTTCATCTGACGGATCATCTTGGGCATGCGCGATCCATGGCGGATTTTCGCGGCAAACTGGTCGTGTTGTTTTTTGGCTATACCCATTGTCCGGATGTTTGTCCGACTACCCTGCATGATCTGGCACAGGCGATGAAATTGCTGGGGAGCCGCCGTTCGGAGGCGCAGGTGTTGTTCGTGACGGTCGATCCGGAGCGCGATACGCAGCAGGTGCTGGCGAAGTATGTGCCGTCATTTGATCCTGAATTTATCGGTCTTTCCGGTGATGCTGTGGCCACGAGTACGGTCCTGAAGAATTTCCATGTTTTTGCCAGTCGTCAACCGGGGCTAGGCAAAAAAAGTGCTTACAGCGTCGATCACAGTGCCGGAATTTATGTGTTCGACCGGCTGGGCATGCCACGGCTTTACCTAAATTACGGGCAGAAACCGGCCGATATAGCGCATGATTTCAGGCTGCTGTTACCGTAGAATAAAGACTTTCTTGTCGGATTTGTCTGGTCAACATATAATTCGAAAATGCACTGCGACGTTTTGTCGCGTGCTAAGATGCCAAAAAATGAATTTTGTATTAAAAAAGGGAGGCAACAATGGCAACGGCTAACGTTGTGACTGGCGAACAATATAACTACGAGGTTATTCGCAAGTTCACTATCATGACCCTGGTATGGGGTGCAGTGGGGATGCTGGTAGGGGTGTATATCGCCTCGGAACTGGCATTTCCGTTTCTCAACTTTGATATTCCGTACATCACTTTTGGTCGTTTGCGCCCGGTTCACACCGGCGCCGTGATTTTCGGTTTTGGTGGTAGCGCGCTGTTTGCTACCTCCTACTACATCGTGCAACGCACCTGTCAGACCCGGTTGTTTGGCACTGGCGCGGCCAACTTCACCTTCTGGGGATGGCAGGCCATCATCGTGCTGGCCGCATTGGGCGACGTGTTGGGACACTCACAAGGCCGCGAGTATGCAGAAATGGAATGGCCGATCGATCTGTTGATCGAAGTGGTGTGGGTGACCTATATGGTTGTCTTCATCGGCACCCTGATGCGCCGCAAGCAGCCGCATATCTATGTCGCGAACTGGTTCTATCTGTCGTTCATTCTAGCGACCGCCTTGCTGCATACCTTCAACAATCTGGCAGTGCCCATCAGCCTGTTCTCAATGAAGTCCTACAGCCTGTTCTCCGGCGTGCAGGACGCGATGACTGAGTGGTGGTACGGCCATAATGCGGTGGGTTTCTTCCTGACTGCGGCCTTCCTCGGCATGATGTATTACTTCGTGCCCAAGCAAGCCGGTAAGCCGGTTTACTCCTACCGTCTGTCCATCGTCCATTTCTGGGCGCTGTCCTTCATGTACATGTGGGCGGGTGCGCACCACCTGCATTGGACCGCAGTTCCTGACTGGACCTCTACGCTGGCGGCGACGTTTTCCATCATGCTGTTGCTGCCTTCCTGGGGCGGCATGATCAACGGCATCATGACCCTGTCCGGTGCCTGGGACAAGTTGCGTACCGACCCCATCATGCGTTTCCTGATCGTGGCGCTGTCGTTCTACGGCATGTCGACCTTTGAAGGCCCAATGATGTCATTGAAGGACGTCAATGCGCTGTCGCATTACACCGACTGGACTGTGGGCCACGTTCATTCCGGCGCGTTGGGCTGGGTAGCGATGATCTCATTCGGCAGTCTGTATCACATGCTGCCACGCCTGTGGAATACTGAAATGCACAGCACCAAACTGATCAACGTGCATTTCTGGCTGGCGACCATCGGCGTCTTGATGTACATCACCGCCATGTGGATCTCCGGCATCATGCAGGGTCTGATGTGGCGTGCCTTTGACGATTACGGCAACCTGCAGTATTCCTTCGCCGAGTCTGTGGCTGCGATGCACCCGTTCTATGTGATGCGTGCTCTGGGTGGCGCATTCTTCCTGGCTGGCATGGTAGTCATGTGCTACAACATGGCCATGACGATCCGCAAGGGCAACACCGACGGCAGCCTGGCTGTCGCGGCGGCCTGATCGAGAACAAGGTTACGGGAGCAAACAATGAAACACGATAAGATTGAACGTAATGTAGGGTGGATGCTGGTGATGACCATGCTGGCGATTAGCGCCGGGGGCCTGGTCGAAGTGGTGCCGCTGTTTTTCATCAAGGATACGGTGGAAACCGTCAAGACGGCGGATGGACGCGACATGGTGCGTCCTTACTCGCCACTGGAGCAACGTGGACGTGACATTTACATTCGCGAAGGCTGTTTCCTCTGCCACTCGCAGATGATCCGTCCGTTCCGCGATGAAGCGCTGCGCTATGGACACTATTCACTGGCGGCGGAATCGAAATACGACCATCCGTTCCAGTGGGGTTCCAAGCGTACCGGGCCGGATCTCGCCCGCGTCGGCGGCAAGTATTCGAATGACTGGCATGTTCAGCATTTGACTGCTCCACGCTCGATGGTGCCGGAATCGGTGATGCCGAACTATCCATGGCTGTTGAAGACTAATCTGGATTTGTCCGATCTGACTCTGCGGTTGAAAGCGCTGCGAACCACTGGTGTGCCTTATTCCGAGACTCAGGCGGAATATGATCGCAACGTCAAGCAGTTCGGTGAAGAGGTGGCCAAGACCCTGCACATCCCGGATGCCGAAAAGAATCTGGTGGCGCAGGCGCAGGCCGGCAATTACGACAACAACAAGGACAACATCTCCGAGATGGATGCCTTGGTTGCCTACTTGCAGGTGCTTGGCACCATGGTCGACTTCAAGCAGTTCGATGACGACTATTTCGCCAAATTCCGCTAAGGAAATTAAGTCATGGAATGGTTATTGTGGTTCACCAAGTTCGAGAACACCAAGCCTCTGGCCTTGCTGATTTTCTTCACGGTGTTTTGCGGCATTCTGCTCTATCTGTATGGCAGCAGAAGCCGCGGGCAGCGTTTGGAAGAATACAAGAACATTCCACTCCAGGATGAGGATAAAAAGGAAGCACAATCATGAGTCAGGATAAAGCTAAATCCGTAAATACCACCGGTCACGTGTGGGACGACAATCTGCAGGAACTCACCAATCCACTGCCAATGTGGTGGATCTGGACGTTCTATATCACCATCGTCTTTTCGATCATTTATTGGGTCATGTATCCGGCATGGCCGATTGGTCATAGCTATACCAAGGGCGTGGGCAACACCATTACCTACACGGCCAAGACCGTCGATGGCAAGGACGTTCAGAAGACCACGCACTGGAACATGCGTTCCAAGCTGATGGCCGAGATGAATGAACACGAAGCCGTGCAAAAGCAATGGTTCGACAAGGTGGCGGCCATGCCGTTTGAAGAGGTATCGAAGAACGCAGACTTGATGAGTTTTGTCAATTCTGCCGGTGGATCCTTGTTCAAGGACAACTGCGCTCCCTGTCACCAGGCTGGTGGCGTGGGCAAGATCGGCTTCTCGCCCAATCTGGTGGATGACGTCTGGATCTATGGCGGTACTTATGACAAGATTCAGGAAACCATTACGTTGGGTCGTAACGGCATGATGCCAACCTTCAGGGGTGTGTTGCCCGATGCCAAGATCCAGCAGGTCGGTAATTATGTGCTGAGCCTGTCCGGTGAGCCACACAATGCGGAAGCGGCCAAGGCAGGCGACGCCATTTTCCACGGCGAGGGCGGCTGTCACGTCTGTCATGGAGCTGACGCCAAGGGCAATCCTGCGCTGGGCTCAGCTAATCTGACCGACAAGAACTGGCTATGGGCCAATGTGCCGGGGCAAGCGACGGCTGAAGGTAAACTTGGAGAAGTAACCAAGGTCATTACCGAAGGTGTCAGTCGCGGCAAGATGCCAACTTGGGGTGGTCGTCTCAAGCCCGAGCAGATCAAGGTGCTGACCCTGTACGTGCATGACAGTCTGGGCGGTGGCAAGTAAGCAGCTCTTGAACTGGTAATTGCTTGAATGCAAAGGCTCGCGTATTTACGTGGGCCTTTGTCTTTTGTATTCATGAATCCTAAAGAAACAGGCTCCAAATATGCCGCATGCAGATCACACTCCGCTCTATCAGAAGCGCGTTCCTATTTATACCAGGTCAGTCAAGGGAAAATTTCGCAACTTCAAGAACGCGGTTTTGGTGCTGGCCTTTACGGTCTTTTTCTTGCTGCCTTGGTTGCCATGGACAAGACACAGTGCCGCCAATCAAGCGGTGATGTTTGATCTGACCACGCGGCGATTCTTCATTTTTGATGTCGTCACCTATCCGCAGGACATCTTCTGGCTGGCGATCCTGTTGTTCATCGCCGCCGCCTTTCTGTTCTTCGTTACCGGCTTGATCGGTCGTGCCTGGTGCGGCTATTTCTGTTTCCAGACGCTATGGATGGATCTGTTTATTCTGATTGAGCACTGGATTCAGGGCGAACGTCCGGCCCGTTTGCGCCTGCGCCGGCAACCCTGGAATGCAGAGCGCATCGTGAAGATAGGCTCATCACATGCGCTGATGATCCTGATTTCCTTTTGGACCGGTTTTACCTTTGTCGCCTATTTCACCTATGCCCCGCAATTTCTGCAGGATTTCTTCAGCGGTCATGCGGCTGGAGTCTCTTATTACACCGTGTTTCTGTTGATGGGAACCACCTATCTGTGTGGCGGCATCGCACGCGAGCAGATTTGTATCTACATGTGCCCTTATGCAAGATTTCAGAGTGTCATGTACGAGAAGGATACTCTGGCGGTTAATTATGATGCACGGCGCGGCGAGGGCACGGCTGGCCGGATGGCACCCACGGCAGGATTGCGTTCCAGGGAAGAGCGACAGGCGGCCGGGCACGGCGATTGCATCGATTGCGGTTTTTGCGTGCAAGTTTGTCCGACCGGCATCGATATTCGCCGTGGGCTCCAGTATCAGTGCACCTCTTGCGGACTCTGTATTGACGCCTGCAACAACATCATGGATTCAGTGGCTTATCCAAGAGGTCTGATCCGTTATGATTCCGAGGCTAATCTGAGAAGCACGGACCCCGTCAAGCCGCACTTGAAATGGAAGCATCCCATTGTCATCGGGCCGGCTGTGGCGATTATGATCATGGTCGGCGGTCTGGTGTGGTTGGTCGAACATCGCACAGTCATCGAGGTGCAGGTGCAGCAGGTCAGGCAGCCTTTGTTTGTGGTGCTGTCAGATGGTCGCGTGCGCAACCGCTACATGGTCCATATCGTCAACAAGACTGAGCGTGAGGAAGTATTTAGCATCAAGGTGCGTGGTGTGCCCGAGCATGCGATTGATCTGGGGCATCTGCCTGAGATTCGGGTACATGCCGGCCGCGACCTGAGTTTTACTGCCAAGGTCGATCTCGAGCATGAGTTGGCTGAGCATACGCACGAACTGACCTTTGTCATTACAGCACAATCGGACCCGGATGACAGGGTGGAGCGTGAAGTTCACTTCGACCGTGAGCATGAGTCACATTGACATGACCCTGCCAAATTCAACGACAACAGAGCGACCTAATCATCGCATGGACACGCGAAAAATGCATTGGGCACCCAAGCTCATCACGCTGGTTTTCGTCGTCCTGGCCTTGCTACTGGCCCTATTGGCCGTCATTTCCAGTCATGGGGTACCGCAGGGCCTGTTGCGATGGCTGTTGCCAAATCAAGAGGGTGAGCGCCTTCATACCGCGTTCCCGGGAGTGATTCCGCATGACCAGAATTCGCTGTATGAGCCACACCTGAAAAAAATGGCGGAACAAAGCCAGCTTGGTTGGCAGGTCGACTTGGCAGGTTTCGATCAATTGCATGTCGCAAGCCCTGGCAAGGTCACGCTAAGCGTACACGACGCCAGCGGCAAACCTGTCGCCGGGCAGGTGGACGTGGCCTTGTCGCGCGTGGCGAACAGCAATGATGACCGGCATGTGCAGCTAAAATCACAGGGCGATGGTGTTTTTTCGGGTGAAATCCTGATTTCTTCAGCAGGGCGCTGGCTGATCGGGGTAACCGTGAGGCGCGGTGCTGAGAGCTATACCACGCAGCGCTCACTGACTATAGATCCGCCAGCCGCAAAATAAACGTGACTGAAAGTTGTTACCACTGCGGCTTGCCGGTTCCCGCTGAAGCCGCATTTCATGTCAGCATACTCGGCGCGTCCAGGCAGCTGTGCTGCCATGGTTGCCAGGCGGTGGCCGAAGCCATCAATGCGGGTGGTCTGGAAGACTATTATCGCTACCGGACCGAGTTGCCAAGAACTGCTGATGAATTGATACCAGAGGAGTTGCGCAAGCTGGATCTGTTTGATCATCCAGAGGTGCAGAAGAGCTTCGTGTCAGAGGCGATTGGTAATTGCAAACAGGCCTCCCTGATCCTCGAGGGCATTACCTGCGCCGCCTGCATCTGGCTTAACGAGCGACACTTGAAACAATTGCCCGGCGTGGTGGATGTCTCCGTCAACTACGCTTCGCATCGCGCCCGCATCACCTGGGATGAGAGTCTCATCAAACTTTCCACCATCCTGTTCGAGATTCGAAAACTCGGCTATCAGGCCCACCCCTTCAATGCAGAGCAGCAAGAGGTCCAGCGCCAGCAACAGCGTCGCCTCGATATTCGCCGCATGGCCGTGGCTGGCATCTGCACCGGTCAGGTGATGATGCTGGGCGTGGCTTTGTATGCGGGAGCCGCCACTGGCATGGACACGGCAACGGTGCAGTTGCTGCGCTGGTTCAGCCTGCTACTTACCACGCCGGCGGTGCTGTACGCCGCCGTTCCATTCTATCGTTCGGCGTGGCGGGCATTGCGGCACGGGCAGCTCAACATGGATCTGCCGATCACTCTCGGCATCGCGCTCGGCTTTTCCGGCAGCGTGTGGGCGACGGCGCGAGGGGTGGGCATCGTCTACTACGACACCATTACCATGCTGATCTTCTTCCTGCTGGCGACGCGATTTCTTGAGCGTGGTGCGCGCGAGAAATCGGTCGAGGCGGCCGAGAATCTGTTACGTCTGGTGCCGGCCATGGCGCTCCGCGTTGATGCCGACTTGCAACAGAGTTTGTTGCCGGTGCATGAATTGGTGACGGGTGACCTGATCCTGGCCAAGCCCGGTGAAACCATTGCTGCTGATGGCAAGGTGGAACAGGGAACAAGCCATGTCGATGAATCCCTGTTAACGGGCGAGAGTCGGCCGCTGCCCAAGCTTATCGGCCATCACGTGTTTGCCGGTAGCGTCAATTACGAGAGTCCCTTGCTGATCCGGGTCACCGGGGTGGGAGAGGAGACTGTACTGGCTGGCATATCCCGCCTGCTTGATCGGGCTCAGGCGCAGAAACCCCGTCTGGCGCAGACGGCAGACCGCGTTGCGGCATATTTTACCTGGGCTCTGCTGATTCTGGTGGCATTGACGGCCATGGCCTGGTGGAGCATCGATGCTTCACGTGCCTTTGAAATCACCCTGGCAGTGCTGGTGGTGAGTTGCCCTTGTGCCCTGTCCCTGGCGGCACCGGCCGCCTTCGCCGCCGCCGGCTCCCATCTGGTTGCTCGTGGGGTGTTGCTCACGCGCGGTCATGCGCTGGAGACCCTGGCGCGTGTCACGCATTTCGTTTTTGACAAGACCGGCACACTGACCCTTGGCCGGCCTCAGTTGTTGCAGACTGTGGCCTTGAGCAGTATGCCATTGAAGCGTTGTTTGGAGCTGGCAGCCAGCCTGGAGCAGGCGTCTGAACACCCGCTGGCGCGAGCCTTCATGCAGGCGGCAGGGCAAAAGGCCCTGCCGGGCGCCACCGACTGTGACAATATTCCCGGTCGTGGCGTGGCAGGTGTCGTCAACGGGAAGCGCTACACGCTGGGCAACGCGGCATTGCGACCGGAATTCGAATATCCGCCATTGCCTAATGAACCGGCACTAGGGGCAAGTGTGGTGTGGTTGTGCCACGCAACAAAGGTATTGGCCGCCTTTGTACTGGCTGACACTATCCGCCCGCAGGCGCAGGCCATGGTGACGCAGTTGCAGCAGCGCGGCATCAGGGTCACCATCATGAGTGGCGATGCGTTGGATGCTGTCGCCTTCCATGCGAAGCAACTGGGGGTGGATGACTGGCATGCAGGGCTATCACCACAACAGAAGCTGGACGCCTTGCAGGAATTGCAGGCTGCTGGCGAAGTAGTGGCGATGGTGGGCGATGGGATCAACGATGGTCCGGTGCTGGCTGGGGCGCAGGTCTCGATCGCTATGGGTAGCGGTACGCAGATGGCAAGAACCACGGGTGACATCGTGTTGTTAACCGAAAACTTGCTGGAAATCGATCATGCGGTGGCGACTAGCCGTTTTGGATTGCAGGTGATCCGGCAAAATTTCGCCTGGGCCTTGGGCTATAACATCCTGGTGGTGCCCATTGCGGCCACGGGCTATATCTCACCATGGCTGGCGGCACTCGGGATGTCGGTGAGTTCTCTGGTCGTGGTGCTGAATGCGCTGCGCTTACGCTGACCCTCGCCGTTGTAACTCCACGAACGAACGCCTCCGGCACCTACACGACACTTGTTGACGAACCACTCATAAATTTTGCCGACCCTCCTTAGTCTGGCATTGCCGCTGGATATGGCAATTCTTGCCGGAAATTATGTTGTTGAATTGGCGGGCCGGTATTTTTCAGGCTACGACATCGGTTCAGGCTATTGATTTAAATTGATTTTTTATGTCATTGCATTTTAGTGGATGACGGTTTTAACGCTGGATCAATTTTTGCTTGGTGAGGGGGTCGCAACAAATTTCAGGTCAATGGTGAGTTTTTTATCGGGCACTTTACAACGGTCATTAGCGAAGGTGCCACCTGCGAAACCAACGGTGGAAGGAATCTTGTCACTGACAGGGTGCGCCGACCAGACCAGAGCTGAGCCTGGCGCGTGCCAGACGCGTGATGAGTAGCCGGGTCTCGCAGTATGTCGAAAAGCTGGTCCAGTATGTTCTATCTTTGCATGAGTTCGTCATTTACCCCGATTTTGATGGTCATTACAATCATATTGGCGCGACCATCGCCGATGCGGTTCTGCAGGCGAACGGCGCGACCTATGTAAAATCACATGTAAGCAGAATCCTGATCAATTACCCGCAAGCACGAACGACAACATCGATTCTTGCTTTGATGGAGGTTATTGATGCGACAGAGTATCTATCCTGGGATGGCTTGGAGCGGGCGAATTGTTTCCACCGGGTTCTGCAATTGTTTGCTGAAGAGGAAATTGAAAGCGAATCTGATCTAAATAGATGGTTGTCCGACGATGCAAGTTTGTGGAAACTCCGCTCTGTCAGAGGTGTCGGTCCGAAGGTCGTGGATTACTTAAGGCTGCTGGTAGGCGCAAGCAGTAGCGATATTGATCGATATCTCCTGAATTTTATTGAGTTGGCTGGTGTCAGCCCATGCTGCGACGAGGAAGCGATGGCGGTCCTCGATGCTGCATCTGTTTCACTCTCGATCAAGCGCGCCAGTTTTGATTACAGTGTATGGCAATTCATGAACCGGCGAGAAGCCGACAATGGCGAAGCTAAGGTTCAACTGCTGGTGCGGGGCAAACTCAATGTCGCAGCACCAGATGATTTAAAAAATCCCATCAATGAGGGCAGGGCAGGTTCAATTGCCTTTGTTCTGGTGATGATCGCTGGCGGAGTGTTCTTGCTCATGATTGCTGGCAATCAGCCCGGTGAAAATTACATGCCCCAGAAATCCACGAAAGTTGCGCGTCAGCCGGAAAAACTTGAGTTGCACACTCAACCCGGGGCGAAAACGGAAGACGCTAAAATTCCCGATGCGATTATGGCCGAACTGGCAGCGGGCAGTCTGAAATCCAGCCAAAAATCAGCGCTCTGGAATCGAAATATTGCTCATAAAAAATCCTCGGTAGAGGTCGTGAATACTGACGCAGGCGAAGATCAATATTTTGCGCCAGACGATTATGATCAGGAACATGCAGTGACGCGACCACATCAGGAGTTGGCCAAACTATTGCGTGATGCAAGGGTTGGCAGTGCAGCCGCTCAACGCGTTCTGGCGTCTTATTATGAACACGGATATCTGGTTTCAAAATGTGAAGAAAAGGCCGCCTATTGGTACCGTACGGCAAGCTTGGGTGGCGATGGAATTGCTGCCGAATGGCTTAGGAAACAGGAGCGACTGAATTTGATGCATCACAGTCCGGAGTGCGCAGGGCCATCCTGTGACATCCTGTTCAAGCGGGCGGGCATGCAGGTTTCTATCGGAATGGAACGCGGTTTGATTGCCATGCAGACAGAAAATCCCCTCTCCCCAGGCGCACCAGACAGGGCTTTACGTAGCGACCGAACGATGGCCATGTTGCGTAACACGCTGGACGAGCATGCACTGTGAGGGACCCCACTCGCACAGAACATGAAATGGCAATGAAACATGATTTATTTGCATTATTTCCATTATTTCAATAAGATACGGTTTATGTTTGACAATCTGGAATAACTAGAGGCTGGCATGTCGCGTCCTGAAAAAATTCGCTTGGGAGAAATCCTGGTGCAGCAGGGACTGCTCACCGTGGCGTTGCTTGAAACGGCGCTGGCAGAACAGAAGCGGTCTGGCCGCAAACTGGGGCGAGTCTTTATCGAAAGCGGCTATGTCACGGAGATGCAGATCTCCGAAGCGTTAGCACACCAGATGAAAATCCCCTTCATCGATCTCAAACGATTCGATGTCAAACCGGATATTGTACGCAAGCTGCCTGAAGCGCAGGCGCGGCGTTTTCGTGCCATCGTGCTGGAAGATCGCGGCAGCAGCTATCTGGTGGGAATGACTGATCCTACCGATTTGTTTGCCTACGATGAAGTCGTCCGTTTGCTGATGAGGGATATTGATCTGGCGGTGGTGTCTGAAGGCCCTGTGCTTGCCATCATTGACAGTACTTACCGGCGCACCGAACAAATCTCGACTCTGGCGCAGGAACTGGAACAGGATCTTGGGGACACCACAGCCAATTTTGCGACGATAGAGGTGTCGCAAAATGCGGAAGAGGCTCCGGTTGTCAAATTGCTGCAGACCATCTTTGACGATGCCGTGCAGGTCAAGGCTTCCGACATCCATATCGAACCGCAGGAGGGTAAGCTCAAGATCCGCTTTCGCATTGATGGCGTGCTGCATCTGCAAACCGAAGCGGATATGCGAATTGCCACCGCTCTGGTGTTGCGACTCAAGCTGACCTCGGGCTTGGATATTTCTGAAAAGCGCCTGCCGCAGGATGGTCGTTTTGCCATCAAGGTGAGGCAGCTACCGGTAGATGTGCGGATTTCCACCATGCCAACCCAGTATGGTGAATCGGTGGTCATGCGCTTGTTGATTCAGAACGCCACATCCTTTTCGCTGGAGAAGCTTGGCATGCCGCCGGAGATGCTTAAGCGTTTTCGACAACTGATCCATCGTCCCAATGGCATGGTGCTGGTCACCGGGCCTACCGGTAGCGGCAAGACTACTACGCTCTACGCCGCACTGTCCGAGATCAACTCACCCGGCAACAAGATCATCACGGTCGAAGATCCGGTGGAATACCGCCTGCCTGGCATCAATCAGGTGCAGGTTAATGAAAAGATCGACCTGGATTTTGCCCGGGTGTTGCGCGCTGCGATGCGGCAGGATCCTGATATCATTCTGGTCGGCGAAATGCGTGATCAGGAAACTGCTCAGATCGGCTTGCGCGCCGCCATGACCGGCCATCTAGTGCTCTCGACCTTGCATACCAATGATGCCATCAGCACGCCGGTGCGTCTGATTGACATGGGGGCACCGCGCTTCATGGTCGCGATGTCACTCTTGGCAGTGGTCGCACAACGTTTGGTTCGCCTTGTTTGTGCCAGTTGTGTCGAGCCTTATGTACCGTTGCCTGCCGAACGCGCCTGGCTCAAGCTGGAACTGGGGGATACGGTAAATAACCATGCTTACGTGCATGGTCGCGGTTGTTCACAATGCAACGGCAGTGGTTATGTCGGGCGGATTGCTGTTTATGAAATGCTGGAAATGAATACCGAGTTGACCGATGCCGCCAATCAACACGACACTAGTCTGTTTATAAAAGTCGCACGGGTGCATATTGCCGGCAACACCATCCGCAAAAACGCGGTGGACCTGGCCGTGGCCCGTCGCACCACCGTGGCTGAAATCATGCGTATCAGCAATCAGTTTGAGGATTAAGAGCTATCAGCATTCAGCTGTCAGCTGTCAGCCATCAGCTTTCAGCAAAAACGCAAAGCGGGTGTTGTAGCTGTCCGTTGATAGCCATGTGAATGAAAAATTTCAGGGAATTGAAAGTTTGGGAAAAGGCGCATGGGCTGGTGCTGGAGGTCTATCGGCAGACCAAGGAGTTTCCAGCCGCTGAGATTTATGGTCTTACCAGCCAGATGCGGCGAGCGGCGGCATCTATCCCAGCCAATATTGCCGAGGGTTGCGGTAGAGCAGGCGATGCCGAATTGGCCAGATTCCTGCAGATTGCCGCAGGCTCCGCCAGCGAACTGGAATACCACCTGCTGTTGGCCAGGGATCTGGACATGATGCAAGAAGAAATTTATAAGAGTTTGAATTCAGAAACTACGGAGATAAAACGCATGCTGATCACCTTCATCACCAAATTGCGGCAAGATTCTCGCTGACCGCGGATCGCCAAGATATGTCCAATTTATCCTTGAGCCACGGAAACGTTTTAGCTAATAGCTGATAGCTGATCGATAAATCGTGCCCTATTTCACTTTCAAAGGTAGAACCGCACAAGGCGAACTGGTGCTGGGTGTGCGGGAGGCGCCTGATAGTGGCGCACTGGCAATGTTGTTGGTGAACGCAGGGACGACGCCGATTGAAATTTCGCCGACAGCGGCACCCAAGACCAGCACGGGTGATAATGTTCTGGGCAATTTGTTTGAAGAGAAAATTACCACGGTAGATCTCATGATGTTCAGCCGGCAGATGTACACGCTGCTGAAATCGGGCATTCCGATCATGAATGCGCTGTCTGGGCTGCAGGCCTCTACCGCCAACATGAAATTGTCTGGCGTCATCGGCGACATTCGCCAAAGCATTGGTAGCGGTCGCGAGTTGTCGATCGCCATGCGTGAGCATCCGAAGGTGTTCTCACCATTTTATTTGAGCATGATCCGCGTAGGCGAGGGTACCGGCATGCTCGAAACAGTATTCATGCGCATGTTCGATCACCTCGAGTTTGAGAAATTCATGCGCGACCAGGTAAAGGCGGCACTGAGGTATCCGAGCTTCGTCCTGATGGCAATGGCCGTTGCCATGGTCATCATCAACCTCTTTGTCATTCCCGCATTTGCCAAGGTGTTCAAGGGCTTTGGTGCCGAACTGCCGTTGATGACACGCATACTGATTGGTTTTTCCGATTTCATGGTGGCCAATTGGGCAATTTTGCTGCTAGGCTTGGTTGGAACAATTTTTGGGTTCAAGTCCTGGCTGGCCACGCCGTCCGGCCGCTACCAGTGGGACAAAATCAAGCTGCGAATACCCATAGCCGGCAAGATCATACAGAAAGCCACGTTGGCGCGGTTCGCCCGCAGCTTTGCGCTGGCATCGAGCAGTGGCGTACCCATTGTGCAGGCGATGACGCTGATCGCGGAAACGGTCGACAACGATTATATTGCAGACCAGGTCAATCAGATGCGTACCGGCATCGAGCGTGGAGAGAGTGTGCTACGCACTGCGACCAGTAGTGGCATCTTTACGCCCATGGTGCTGCAAATGATCGCGGTAGGAGAGGAGTCCGGTGCTCTGGATGAGTTGATGCAGGAAATCTCCGATATGTATCAGCGTGAGGTGGAATACGAGTTGAAGACTCTGGGTGCGCAGATTGAGCCGATCATGATCATTTTTCTCGGCGTTCTGGTGCTTGTTCTTGCGCTCGGCATCTTCTTGCCGATCTGGGACTTGGGCAAGGCTGCGATGCACAAATAGCAGGGTAGGAAGCCCTGCTGATTTTCGACGGGTGTAAAGCTTTGGCAGTTCCTGTCGATAGAGAGCCAGGCTGGCGGCCTCAGCAGCGTGCAATGGTGACTGGGTTGACGCGGCGGGGCAATAAGCAGAGCATTGGGTCTGATATTGTGTTTGGTCAAGCTGGAGGCGGTTGCGGACGCAAGGTGGTTCTGATTACCTGGAATCTCTTGGGATGTACTGATTGCAGTTGAAAAGGTGGAATGATGACAAAAAGACATGATGGTTTCACCTTGATAGAACTGGTGGTGGTGATCACCATTATTGGCATACTTGCGGCAACGGCTTTGCCACGCTTTACCAATATGCAGCGCGACGCTCGCATCGCCAAACTTAATGGCATCCGCGGCGCGGTGGGCGGCGCGGTAGCCATGGTGCATGGCGTGATATTGGCACGTAATGGCGTTGCTGATCCAGCCAGTTGTCCTGGCACTGCAGTCACGGCAGACAATACTACGACGGCCTGTACCGAAAGCGGTCTGGTTGCCGTTGTTAACGGCTATCCGCAGGCTCTGGCAGCTGGTGCCGGTGCAGGCATCATCTCGGCAGCAGGCCTGACCTCGGCATTCAGTCCCAGCGTCTTACAGATGATTGCGGAGGGTTATGCCACCACGGGTGGTGGTAGCGGAATCGGCGACATCTTGACGATTGAAGTTACCGGCGGTAACAACGCCACGACTTGTAGTTTTACCTATTCGCCATCGAACGCCGGGGCGGTCGGCAGCGCTGCCAGCATCGGCGTCGTGACTACCGATGGTTGCTGAATAGAGTAGCAGAAATATTTCTTAAAGGAAGTGCATGATGAAGGCACAACAAGGTTTTACCCTGATCGAATTGGTGATGGTGATCGTGATCTTGGGCATACTCGCGGCGACAGCGTTGCCGAAGTTTGTGGATCTGGGCAGTGATGCGGGAGATGCAGCAGCGGCAGGTACGGCTGGCGCGATCAGCTCTGCCAGTGCGGTAAATTTCGCAAAGTATCTGGCTAGCAGTGGAACCGGGGGTACCGATATTAAATCCGGAACAGCGACCTGTGCAACTCTGGATGGCTTGCTGGCTGGTGGCGTATTGCCAACCACCAGTATTAAGTGGATTGCTTCCGGCACAACCATTACTTGTGCCAGTCCTGCGGGAGCCGGGGGCACTTCAACAGCCTGTCAGTTGTACCATACCAACGGAACGCCCGCCGGCACCGCATCGACAGTTGTTACCGCCATGTGTACAAGTTAAGTTTGCGCAGATGCAGGCATTGCAATGCGTATCAAAAAATCAGCAACGTAGGGCGCAATAAGCATCGCGCATTGCGCCGAATGGATGGCTTTTCCACCACAGATGCGCATTGAACCCGGCGTAATAATGAAACCAACTGCATTGATAGTGACTAGCCGAGTGCGTGGCCTGGTGTTGATCTTCATGGCGGCACTATCGCTGTGTATTACAACGAACGCATGGGCTCGCGCTTGCAGCAATGCGGCAACCGGCAACTGGACAGCGGCGGCCACTTGGGCGGTTCCTTGTAATGCTGCCGGCGGCCCCCTGGTCGGTGATGACGTGACCATCATTAATAACACCACGGTCACCGTCGATACCGCCGGGTTGAATGCCAATTCTGTCAGGATTAATGCCGGCAATAGAGCGTCGACTCTGACTTTTGCTGCCGGCTCCAGCCTGAACGTAGTCGGCAACGTCACGATCAACGCGCCGACCGGGAATGTGACCAAGGGTATAAGCGTGTTGACCGGCGCGCTTACCGTCGGCGGTAATGTGGCTCTAACCGGGGGAACTTCCGCTACACGTAAGGTACTGCTTTCGGCTAGTACCGGAAGCATCACCATCAATGGCGGATTGACTAGTAATTCGACGGTGGCAACCTCTGCCACCGTGGCCTTGACGGGTGCCGGAACCATTACCGTCAACGGTGCTGCAGGGGTTACTAATGGCGACACCTTGACGATCGGGTCGGGGAGATTCAATGTCACTAACGCTGCCGGGATTTTCTCCAATAGCAACGCTGCGATCATCGCCGCGACCACGTTGTCGTCCGGTCAGCTTGCCGTAGCTGGAGCGCTCACCAATGGCGCGACCAATACGATTACGATCAGCACCACAGGCAGCCTGTCGGCGGGCGGTACACTGACCAACAACGGCACCGTGACCCTGAGCGCGGCAGGAACGGTGACCGCAAGCGGGACGCTGGCGAACACCACTACCGGCACCGTGACGGTCGGCACCGGCACGGTGAACGCGGCAACCTTTACCAATGCCAATGTGGTGACTGTGTCGAGCGGGCTGATCAGCGTCAGCGGTGCCTACACCAATACGGCGGTGGGGGACACGGTTACCATCAGCGCTGCGGGCGGTCGCCTGACGGTAGGCGGCACACTGACCAATAATGGCACCGTGACGGCCGCCACCGGTACGGTGAGTGCTGCGACCTTCAGCAATGCCAACCTGGTCACCGTCTCGACCGGCTTGATCAATGTCAGCGGTACGTACTCCAACACGGCGGTGGGCAAGACCATCACCATCACCGGCGCCGGCGGCAGACTTACTGTTGGAGGCACTCTGACTAATGCCGGCAGTATCATCTTCAGCACGGCGGCGGGCGGTATCGTCAACGCCAATGGTGCCTTCAGCAGCAGCGGTATCGTCACCAACACCACGGCGGGCATATTGAATATTGGCGGGGCGGCGACAGTGAACGGGACCTTTACGGCTGGCACTGGCCGGGTGGTCTTTAACGGCAGCAGTGCACAAACCGCCTCCGGCACCGCGCTGACGTTCTACAACGTCACCGTCAGCAATGCCAGCGGTGTAACCTTGGCCAACAATCTCACTGTAGGCGGCACGCTGACCCTGACAACTGGTGTGCTGACGACCGGCGTCAATACGCTGATTGTCACCGCAGCCTTGTGCGCTGCGCCCAGTGTGTCGCGCACCGGTGGCTGGGTGAGCGGAAAATTGCAGAAACGCATTCCTGCCAACGCTTCAGCCTGTACCTTCGAGGTAGGAGGTGCCAGTGTTTACACGCCGATGACGGCCACTTTCATTGCGGGGGCCGTTGCAGCCAACATCACCGCGTCATCCACCGATGGCGACCATCCCCAGATATCCACCTCACTGCTGGACCCCAATCTGACGGCGAACCGCTACTGGAGCCTGACCAGTACGGTCGCAGAGGCGACGGCATTCAGCGTCGTGTTCAACTTCAATGCCTCTGACCTGGACACGGATGCCCAGCCTACGCTGTTCAAGGTCAAGAGCTATAGCGGCGGGGCCTGGAGCGCGCCGACTACCGGCACCCTGGCCGCAACCAGCACCCAGGCCACCGGCGTGACGCTGGCCGCTGCCACGCTGAAAGCCTTCGTTATAGGGGAGACGGCGCCGTTGGCGGGGTCCTCCAGCTTTAATGCCGTGGAGAATTTGGCGAGTGCCACGGCTGGAAAGATTTACACCAAGTTGTCCGGTACCGCATTTTCCATCGATCTGGTGGCACTGAACGCAGCACGTTCCGCGCAAAACGCTACATTCCAGGGCATTGTCAAGGTAGAACTGCTCAACGCTAGCGACAACAGCGCGGGCTTAGACGCCAACGGTTGCCGCAGCAGCTGGACAGTGATCCAAACGCTGGCATCCAGCTATCAGTTCCTGCTGGCTAATGCCGGACGGAAACAGAATGTGCCGTTCTCTGAAAGCCGGGCTTGGCCCAATGTTCGCGTGCGAGTGACGTATCCTTATAGCGGATCTGCTGCGGTGATTGGTTGTTCCAGTGACAACTTCGCGATCCGGCCGCTGAGTTTTACCGGCGTCACCGGTGGGGCTCCGCTGAACATGAATAACGCCGGGACTAGCGGCACACCAGTCGCTATCGCCGGCTCCGGCACTTTTACCCTGATTGCGACAACAGGTGTCGTAGGTTATACCGGGTCACCCAAGGTTGACAGCACCGCTATCAGTGCCCATGCCGGGGCGGTACAGAACGGCACGCTGAGTGGCAGTTTTCCTGCGGCGTTGAGTGCGAGTGGGACATCTACCGCAACCAGTGCCTTTACCTACAGTGAGGTCGGCAACTTCAAGCTTCTAGGTTTGGCCGCGACTGCGGGTTCGACCACCGCACGCGGGGTATATGACGATACGTTTACAGCGGTCGATGCGTCTGATTGCACCAGCGATTTTTCCAATACCCTGGTCGCCGGCAAATACGGATGCAAATTTGGACTCACCTCCGATAGCGGCTATTTTGGACGATTCAAGCCCGACCACTTTGCTATCAGCGCGCCATCGGTCACGGCGGCTTGCCATACAAGCTCGGCATTCACCTATTTCGGCCAGGATGGTGTGGCCACGACTTTTACCCTGACGGCACAGAATGCCAGCAATGCCACGACCATGAATTATGATGGCGCCTGGACCAAGCTGCCTTTGACCGCATGGGGTGCTGCACCGGCCTCGGCCGGTAGTCCCGGATTCGGCTTTGCGGCGACAGGATGGGTCCCGTCACAACCGGCAGCGCCAAGTTCCACGCTGGCGGCAAGCGCAACTGCGCCGACCGGAGCCTGGAGTGGTGGCACGGCGTCGGTGACTGCACGGCACCAGTTCGGACGCTCGACGACGGCACCGGTCGCGCCAACCACGGTGAGCATCACTGCCTTGCCGGTCGACTCGGATGGTGTCACAGCCACCGTTGCAAGCGCTATCGGTTCTGCCACTCTGCTGTATGGACGACTGCGCATGATTTCCGGCCAAGGCTCTATGGTCTCCACCTATACACTGCAAACTCAGGCTCAGTATTGGAATGGCAGCTACTGGCTCACCAACACCAATGACAGTTGTACCGTCTATGCCGCAGCCAATGCCTTGCTTGCCGGTTCTACGGGGAGCACCGTCAGCAGCGTCGGCAGTCCAATTAGTCAGGGTTTTGGCAGCATTCTGCTGAGTCTGCCAAGTTCAGCAGGCACGGCCACTATTTGCCTGCATCTGGCTTCAACCGGCAGTTGTGCCGCAACGGCTGGCAGTATCGGCTATCTGCTTGGCAACTGGGGAGGGGCTAGCTATACCTATGACCCGAGTGCGAGTGTCAACTTTGGTGCTGTTGGCTTGAATTCACGCGGAAACTGGGGATTTTTGTACCGCAGGGAGAACTTCTAGGTGACTTTTTACCTTGCGCGGCAACGGGGTTTTACCCTGGTTGAGTTGGTCACCATCATGATCTTGATGGGGATTCTTGCCGCAGTCGCCATCCCCCGTTTTGCCGGCACCTCGGCCTTCGAGACGCGCGGATTCGCGGATCAGACTGTGGCGTCCTTGCAGTATGCACGTAAGATGGCGGTGGCAGCCGGACGCAATGTCTGTGTCAGCGCGAGTTCTGGCGGCAACACCCTCACCATGACGATGGCAGCCACGCGTGGCCAATCAACGGCATGTGCCAGCGTTGTCAGCAATCCGGTCGCGAATTGGAAAACCTATTCCGGGATCAGCTATGGATCGGCCTTAAGCACGATTTTTTATGGTGATGGGTCGGCGATCGCCGCACCAGGTTTCACGATCACAGGCGACAGCACTTATACCCTGGTGGTTGAAGCGACCGGTTATGTCCATTGCAATCCAGTGGGGAACTGTTCGTGATACTGGGTACGAACAGTCGGCAGAAGGGTTTTACCCTGATTGAGCTAGTCATGTTCATCGTCATCGTTTCTGTCGGCATTGCGGGTATTCTGGTGGTGTTCAACATGACAGTCAAAGCCAGTGCCGATCCTCTGGTGCAAAAGCAGGCACAGGCGCTGGCGGAAGGTTTGCTTGAGGAAATTCAAACGGCCAGCTTCGCCTATTGTGACCCTTCCGATCCTCTGTTCCGGGAGGGAAGTGTCTGCACCGTCAATGATCAATATGGTGATTATGGTAGCGAAACGCGTCCCTATGACACGGTGAAGGATTATGCCTCTGCGGCCAATACCCCGACTGCGCTGTCTTCCATTTTACCGGGCGAATCCCCCGTGTCTACCCCTTCCGGCTATGACGCTTCTGTGACCATCGGGCCGGCGTCCTTGGGTGGCATCACGCAAGCTTCAGGGGACGCCTTGCTAATCAGCGTGACGGTCACCGGCCCCGGCAATACAACGGCTCTGGCTGAAGGCTTCAAGACGCGTCAGGTGCCGCAATGAGCAGGAGATCGAGCGCAGGATTTACTCTGGTCGAGATGGTCATGGTCATCGTCATCACCGGAATCATCGCGGGCATGGTTGCGGTATTTATCAAGCCGGCCATAGACAGCTATTTCAACACCATCAGTCGGGCAGTGCTCACCGACGAGGCCGATGCTGCGATTCGCTTTGTGGCGAGGGATTTGCGTTCGGCGTTACCGAATAGCATAAGCTGTAGCGGGGGAGGCGCTCAATTTTTGCAGACGCGCGCTGGCGGTCGATTCAGGGAGGCGCCAAAGAGTGATGGCAGTGGAGTGCCGTTGCAATTTGGCGTGGCAATGACGGGCTTTGACATGATCGGTGCCAGCGCCAGTTCTGCCACTAGGGATGCTTTCGGCCATAGCATCACGGCTCCGTCGAATAATGTCGTCGTGGGTAATTTGTCATCTGGCGTATCCTCTTGCAACAGCAATTACCTGGCCTTTGCCGGCAATGCCGGTGCGCTATCGGTTGTCGATACGGGAAGCATCACGCTTGCTGGCAATACCACTGCTCCCTTGGCCTGCGATCTTGAGTCTGCTACAAATCCTGACCTTAATCTCCGGGAGTTTGGCAGATTCTATGTCGTCAATTCGAATGTTGTTAGCTATGTTTGCAATAACGCCAGTGGTCTGACAAGAAATGGGGTACTGCTAATCGATTCATCGCATGTCAGTAACTGTGTTATTGCCTGCGATGATAGCAAAGCCTATACGCAAATGATTACGCTCAACTTGTCACTCAAGGACAAGAACAGTGAAACGATCAGCCTGTTGCGGCGCCTGACGATCGCTAACCGGCCATGAAAATGCCTGGGCAAAAAAGGTGCGGGGGATTTGTGCTGCCAGCGGCAATATTCCTGCTGGTTGTTCTGTCGGCCCTCGCCGCATTCATCGTGAATGTGTCAACCAGTGCACAAATCGGCACGGCTATGGATGTTCAGGGCGAACGCGCCTGGCAGGCAGCTAATGCCGGGATGGAGTGGGCAAGGTACCAGCTTGCTATCAATCCAGCTAGCCCGACTTGTCCGAGCACTGCTGCCAGTTTGAGTTTTGCCAATACCGTTACGCTTAAGAATTTCTACGCCACGGTCCAATGCAATTCGGTTGCCGCAACAGATGTCGAAGGCGTTTCGACCTGGGTGTTTGAAGTGATTGTTACCGCCTGCAGTCCCGCCGCCGCCACTGAACCGCGATGCCCTGGCAACCCCACTGACACCGCCTATGTCGAGCGCCAATTGCAAGGGCTGGTTTCCTTCTGAACGGCCCCTTCGGTTTCAGGCGTCAAGGGGTTTTATTTGGCATCCAGAGTTTCCGGTTGATGTAATGCCTTATTTTTCTTGGCGCTATTGGCGGTTTGAATTGGTTTTTTTCAGGTGTGACTCCTTCTGTAAAAAGCGGCTAAATCAGGTGGCGTAGGCTCAGCGGCCGTCCGGTTGAGACAGTGTCAAATAAGCGGGGTCATTGCGCTGCTTGAGGATTTTTCATGGCTAAATAAAAATTAACTGATTTGCAAATAAGATCATCAATAATTGTTTTGACAACAACAAGTTAATGCTATAACTTAAGGTTATCTGTACGGATAATTGTGATGCGCTTCTTCGGGAAACGACAAAAGAAAGGCTGGTTTGCACTCGGTGCCACGAATCGTGGCGTCTGCGTTGCGCAAGTGGCCGGGATAAAGGATGGCAAGCCGGTCGTCGTGTTGTGTGAATTGAAGCAGGAGTCACTACGAGATGATGCCGGCGTGAAGTCGCTGGTGGAATCTTTTGATCTGACCAGACGTCAATGCATCTTGCTGCTGAGTCCACAGGAGTATCAGTTGTTGCAGATTGAGGCGCCCGCCGTGCCGCCGGATGAAGTCAAGCAGGCCGTGCGCTGGAAACTGAAGGACATGATCGATTATCCGGTCGAGCAGGCGACCTTGGATGTGATCGACATTCCAGGCGACCAGAATAGCCCGGCACGAAGCCGATATGTGTATGTGGCTGCCGCACGCAACGAGATGGTCCAGGGGCATATGGACCGCCTGCTGGAGCTGGGTGCGGGTTTGCAGGTCATTGACATTCCAGAGATGGCGCAGCGTAATATTGCCGCGCGCCTGGAACAGGAGGGCCGCGGACTGGCCATGCTTTCATTCAACAATGCCGGCGGCTTGTTGACCTTTACCGCCGGTGGCGAGCTCTACTTCGCACGACAGATCGAGACCAATCTGTCACAGCTGATGGAGGATGATGAGGAGCGGCAATCGCGTGTCTTTGATCGCGTAGCACTTGAATTGCAGCGTTCATTTGACAGCTTTGATCGCCAGTTTCCTTATGTCGGCGTGAATCGACTGATGTTGGCACCTTTTCCTGCGCGCGAGGCGTTTCGGGATTTTCTTGCAAGTTACCTCAGCCAGCAGGTCGAAACCTTCGCGCTGGCCGATGTGTTTGATCTGGAAAAAGTGCCGGTGCTGGAGGATTTGAGCCTGCAGGCTCAGTTGTTTGGCGTGCTGGGCGCTGCGATGCGTGGAACCGTAGCATGAGCCGTCAGATCAACCTGTTCAATCCGGCGTTGATCAAGCGGCAGGATCATGTAAATGCCCGTTTGCTGCTCGCCATGTCAGTCGGTGTATTGTTGCTGACCCTGTGCTCTTTTATTTATGCGCGCTATCAGCTGGCAGCGCTGGTGCAGGAGCATGATCAGGTGTCAGCGCAGTTGAAGAACAGCCAGATGCAACTGGTGCAGTTGGCGCGGGCGCCACGTCAGCCTAGTCGGACATTGCAGGAAGCAACGGTTGCGCTTGATGCCAAACTTGAGATGCACCGGCAGCTGCTGACATACCTGCAACAGGACAAGTTTGGCAGTCATGAAGGATTTTCGAGCACCATGCGGGCCTTCGCCCGTAAGAGCATCGACGCCCTGTGGCTGACTGGATTCTCCATTGATCACGATAGCCGGGAAATGACGCTGTACGGTCGGGCTTTGCAGCCGGAACTGGTGGCGCAGTATATTGCCCAGCTTGGCATGGATCCCGCATTCCACGGGCGTAGTTTTAGCGCATTCTCTCTCGGCGTGCCCAAAGCTCAAGCCGCAGCCAAGCCTTCTGATGCAAATGCTGCTGCCAGTGCTGCACCAGTCCCGTTCATCGAGTTCGAGCTCAAGTCAGTGCAGCAGCCAGAAGACAAGCTGCCTCTGGAAGGCCACAAATCATGAGCAGACTATGGAAAATATGGGCTGCCAGATATGATGAATTACAGCGCAGGGAAAGAGTTCTGATGCTGGGAATGGTGCTGGTGTGTATTGGTTTTATCGGTAATACCCTGCTGATCGAGCCTTTGACGGCACGCAAGAAAATACTGCTTGAGCAGACGGCTGGCGAAAGGGTGCAAGTCGATCAATTGCAGCATCAACTTGCTGTTTTGGCGCAGAATGCTCAACTTGATCCCGATGCAACAAGCAAAGCAAGAATGGCGGATTTGCAGCGCAGCTTGCATGTTGTTGATGGCGAACTCGATACCTTGCAGCAGGGTTTCGTCGCGCCCGGGAAAATGCCGCAATTGCTCGATGGACTGTTGAAAAACAATGGTCAGCTGAAACTTGTTGCGCTCAAGACCTTGCCGCTGAGCACGCTCCCCTTGCCCGGTAACAAGGCTGTCAAACCAGGCGGCACAGGGAGTAACGACAAGGTGATTCCGACGGCCGTCAATGACCTGCAGGTGTTTCGCCATGGTGTCGAGTTGACGGTGGAGGGGGGCTATCTGGATGCACTCAACTATCTGGCCTCACTGGAACAGCTGCCATGGAACATGTTATGGAGTCGGGCCGTGCTTCACGCTGGGGAAACAGGTGGCGTTAACCTGACTTTGACCGTCTATACACTCAGTCTGGACAAGGCATGGCTAAGTCTGTGAATTCCAGAATGTTTATTCACGCGCCGATGCTGGTGCTGGTGCTTGCTGCTATCATGGCGCCCTGTAAGGCCGCCACGGACGCTCTGGTGGATCCTACGCTGCCGCCTGCGGCGATGATCCCTCCCGGTACCGGGAAATCTTCGGACGACTTGCCTGTCGGACCCGTGCTGCAGTCGGTGATGATGGCGCCAGGTCGAAAGTTTGCGACTATCAGCGGGCAAACTTTGCGCGTTGGGGAGAAATTTGGCGGTGCCACCCTGGTCAAGGTCAGTGACCAGGAAGTGGTGTTGCGCGAGAGTGATGGGACCTTGCAAATATTGAAAATGCACCCGGCCGTTGACAAGACCGTCAGCATGCCTTCATCGCAGGATGTCCTATTGAACGCACATAAAACGAAAACACCTGTTCAATCAGCAGCGCCTGACATACGATAGGATTGCAATGCGAATTCTCCTTTTAATTATGATCCTGAGTCTCGGCGGCTGTGCGACCATCGACCCGCCAGCGGACAAGTCGACGCTAAACAGGATTAATGTGGACATGAAACAGGCCGCCAATGCGAGCCCTGTCAGTGAATCCGCCGTGCCGGCAGCGATCAGCAGTTCGCTGCTGCCTCCACTCAAGATTGCCGTGCCCAAGTCCAGCGCCAAACAACTTGAGCAGCGTTTCGATCTGGTCATCAATGATGCCCCAGCCAATCAGGTCTATATGGGGATCGTCTCCGGCACACGTTACAGCATGCTGCTGCACCCAGAGGTCAAAGGCAATATCTCCGTCAATCTCAAGGATGTGACGGTATTCGAGGCGCTGGAATCGTTGCGCGAGCTGTACGGTTATGAATACAAGGTGGACGGCAATCGTATCTACATCTTGAAGCCTGGCTTGCAGGCCAAAATTTACAAGATCAATTACATTGTCGGCATGCGCCGCGGGCGTAGCGACATCGCCGTGACTTCAGGCGCATCAGGGCAATCCGGTGCCGCCAATGCGAATGTCTCCAACCAGATTCAAGCCAGCTCAATTTCTTCCTCCGAGCGCGGAGACTTCTGGGGTGAAATTGAGGATGCCGTGCGTAGTGCCTTGGATTGCAAGATTCCGACCCAGGGTTCCGCCAGCGTTGCGGGTGCCGGCAGTAGTGCTGCATCGGCACAGTCCCGTGGCGCGGCAGCGGGTTCTGCTGAAGCGCAGTATGGCTCACGCGAGCGTGGTGGTGAGGGTTGTGCCGGCGGTCGCAGTGTGCTGGTCAATCAGATGACCGGCGCGATCTTCGTGCGAGCCATGCCGGCAGAACTGCGTACGGTTGAGAGTCTGTTGCAGGCGATGCAGGTCAGCGTTGACCGGCAGGTCATTCTGGAGGCCAAGATCATTGATGTTCAACTCAATTCCGGAGCGCAGCAGGGCATCAACTGGGGCGTATTCAATAATCAGGGTTCGCATTTGGCCTCTCTGGGCGCGAATCCAAACACCATCAGTACGGGCGCAAATGGTGGCTCTGTCGCCGGTGCGACGCTGGGCAGCCTGCTGGGGACCGGGGTGGCGAGCGCAACCGGGGTAGCAGTCTCATCCGGCATGGGGGTGGCGTTACAGGTGCGCAATTTCTCGGCGCTACTCAACTTCCTGCAGACACAGGGTACAGTCAATGTGCTTTCGAGTCCGCGCATCTCGACCATCAACAACCAGAAGGCGGTGCTGAAAGTCGGTACCGATGAACAATATGTGACTGGCTTCGAAAGTAGTTCCAGCAGTACCACTACCACTGGCGGTACGGTAAATAGCCAGCCGACACCGACCTACTCGACCTTTTTCTCAGGCATTTCGCTGGATGTCACGCCGCAGATTGATGAGGAAGGCAACATCACGTTGCATGTGCATCCTCTGGTCAGCCAAGTCACCGAAGTGATGAAAATGACCATCAACAATATGACCTTGCCATTCGCTTCCAACAATATCAGCGAAACTGATAGCGTGGTAAAGGTGAAAGATGGGCAGATCGTGGTGATCGGCGGTCTGATGACGGAGAGCAATACCGATAATCGCTCCAAGGTGCCGGGTGCAGGTGATGTGCCAGGGTTTGGGGCGCTGTTTCGCAAGGGTGGCCAGGCGACCACCAAGCGGGAACTGGTCATCATGATCAAGCCTACTGTGGTTAGCGGCGACAATAGCTGGATCGAAGATCTATCTGCTTCACAGCGACGCATCGGCGAGATGGATGACGGAGACCCGAAAGGGAAGCGCTAGGCAATGTATCTTGCACATTTTGGACTGAACGAATTTCCCTTCAGCATCACGCCTGACACCAGCTTTTTCTTTGCTTCGACGCGTTATCAGGAGGCGCTTAATACGCTCTTGATTGCTGCCCGTACGGGGGAAGGATTCATCAAGATTACCGGGGAGGTAGGGACAGGCAAGACCCTGCTTTGCCGCAAGTTCATGTCCAGCCTGGGGCCGGAATTCAAGACGGCTTATATTCCCAATCCTTATCTGGAGCCGAGAGCCATGCTGCTGGGCTTGGCGGAAGAGCTGGGCGCGAAGCTGGACCCCAACATCAATCAACACAGTCTGCTGAAAACGCTGACGCTGGCCCTGCTTGGTTTTGCGCGTGACGGCAAGCGTGTGCTGATCTGCCTGGATGAAGCGCAGGCCATGCCGCTGGAAACGATGGAGGCCTTGCGGCTCCTGACCAATCTCGAAACGGGGAAACGCAAGCTGCTACAGGTAGTCATTTTTGGTCAGCCGGAGCTGGATGAAAAACTGAGCCATCCTTCCATTCGTCAGCTCAAGCAACGCATCACCTTCGATTATCACCTGGGTTTGCTATCCAAGGATGATGTTCAATATTATCTCAATCACCGCCTGGCCGTTGCCGGCTATAAGGGCGGGCGATTGTTCACTCGATCTGCCTTGCGTTTGCTGCGTAGCGAGACGCAGGGCGTGCCGCGACTGGTCAATATTCTGTCCCACAAGGCGATGCTGTCTGCCTATGGCAAGGGCAGTAAAGTGGTCGAAAAGGCCGATGTGAGGGCCGCCGCTAATGATACAGGGGCCACCCGCCGGCCTCGCCGGAAGATTTGGCTCATCGTGCTGCTGACGGTGCTGGCACTGATGATTGCGGCGGCGGTTGGCGCGGGCGCGATGGTGTATTTCAAATGAGTCTGATCAACCAGATGTTGCAAGACCTGGAGCAGCGCAATGCCCAGGCCGGCAAGACTGAGCCGATGTCTGGCGAGGTGAGGACTGTTTCTGCAGCCAAGCCAGTCGTGCGACTGCGTTTGCTGCTTGGCATCCTGTTGTTACTGTCGCTGGGCGGCGCAGCGGCATGGATGTATCAGGCCAGGCTATTGAGGCCTGCAGTGGCCCCGGTTGCCAAAATGACAGTCCCCGCGCCTGCCGCATCGGCACCCGTGGTGCCACCGCCGGTTGTGAATTCTCCGGTCCCGGCCGCAGGGAAAACGTCGCCCGCCGTGGCAGCCCCTGAATTAGTGGTTGCACCAGAGGCGCCTGATAATGCACTAACTTCTCCGGTAGAAGCGGTCAAGCATCTGCTGGGACTCGACACCAATCTGAGTGCAGTGGTGCCTGCCAGCGTGGCAAAACCACCGGCTGAAAGAAAGTCCAAGCCGAGTGCAGATTCATCGGCTTCTACCGTGGTTGACACTGATTCAAAGCTTATGCCAGTTGAAACAAGAGCTGCCAGGAATAAATTAGTGGGGAAATCGGCCGGCAATACAGACACTAGTCTCAAGACCGTCAATCCGGCTCAGCAGTCTGAGAATTTTTACCGCCAGTCCATCGGTATGATGCAAATGGGACGTAGCGTTGAGGCGCAGGATGCATTGCGCCATGCGCTGGAAAGTAATCCCGGAAATTTGAAGGCGCGGCAGACCCTGATCGGGTTATTGGTGGAAAGCAGACATAATGACGAGGCTATGAGCTTGTTGCAGGAGGGGCTGAAGCTGGCGCCGGAGCAGACCAACTTGAGCATGTCGCTGGCACGGATGCAGGTTGAAACCGGCAATGTGACGGCAGGCACTGATACATTGGAACGGGGTTTGAAATACGCTGGCGATGACGCCGAATATCATGCCTTTTATGCGGCCCTCATGCAGCGTGCAGAACGACATGATGAGGCTGTCGCGCACTACTTGATCGCGCTCAGGAATAACCCGTCGATGCCAACGTGGCTGGTCGGTATCGCCATTTCATGGCAGGCCCAAGGCAAACTGACCGATGCCGGCGAGGCATATCGCCGGGCAAAGGATACCGGGCAGTTGAGCCCGCAATTGGCCCAGTTTGTCGATCAACGCATGAAGCAGATTCGGGTGGTACATTAGCGATGCCATTCCAAAGGCGGAAAGCACAATAATCCGGCAGGGATTTAATAAGGGGGGTGCTCATGATTCGACAAGATGCCGAGGCGCGCGAAGCGTTTCTGACAACGCTTGACTGGCTAATTGCTGTATCGGCCCGCTATTCAAGCCCGATAGAGTTTGGTTTGGTGCACATCTCATTAGGTAACAACAATGAGCTTGGAGAGGCCTATGGCGCACAGGATGCTGCCAAGCAACTGGTGGCACTCACCCAAGCACTAAAAAAATCCTTTCGGAAAACGGATATGGTCGCAAGGAATGGGACCGATTACTGGATCATCGTGCCATTTTCATCGGCAACGGAAAAAATCAACGATAAAGTCCGGGAAATTCTACATTCCTCTGCGCATGTTGGTCTGCACGTGGTTGACCACGGCACATCAGTTTTTGCCTTATCCTCCTTGTTGAAAGAACTGGATAAAACTGTGATAGAACTGACGGCGCTCCAGTTGCTGGAGCATTTAAAGACAAACAAGCAGATTTACGCGAAACATGTCTTTGAGGTGCCGGCATTCACAACATCAATTGCTCGGTAGCGGCATCGCTATCCAGAAATGGCCACTTACCCTGATTCATATCAGTTCTCGTAGGGCGCAATAACTGAAAGGCATTGCGCCGAATGTGTTGGTTTGGTGAGTTGCGGCGCAAGCGTGGTCACCGGCAATTACCCGGATTTCTGATTCCCAGCCTGATGAGGCCGGGGGTTGCCCGGCGGCAAGTCACTTTCTTTTGCTTGCCCAAAAGTAAAGTAACCAAAGAAGAAGGTGTTACAGGGTGAGATAAATGGAGGGGGTAGATTGAGATAAGTGGGAAGAAACAGAACTTGACGGGAAGATCAGGGAAGCTAAATTAAAAAACAATTGCAACAGAAGAAAATAAAAAAACAAATAAACCGAGAATTATTCCAGCAAAAACTTATTGATCATCATCGTCTTCATCATCAAAATTAATACTTGATTGCCGACTGGCAATATCTGCAGATCTGACACGATCAACTATCTTATATAACCACTGAATAGACATCTTATGTTTCATTGCGAGGTCAGCCTGATTATAACCATTGAATTCAGCATAGATTAATTGATCGCGGGATGAGAGCTCATCTTGAATTCCACGAGGAAAATAAATCTGCTGTCCACCCCAGGTATTACACATCCTGGAGCAAATCCTACGTGAAATAGTATCGGCATTTTCAGCAGCAATTCCATTCTCGATCAGCATGAATTTTGTGTGATCAAGAAGATCAGAAAGAAATTCCGGAGCTTTAGATCGTGACATTTTTATTTTCATAACGGGCCAGCCATTTCTTTAAGGTTTCAATCACGCGGCTAGCCTCAGAGGATGATAGCCATTGCAGTGCTTCAACTTTGGTAATTCGTTTAACGTAGGACGCCAGAGCGGCCTCAGATGAATCAAATAAAGCACCATCGGAATGCAAATCGATCCATAAAGCACGGATCATTCGAGACTGATCATCGCTTGCCATAGGGCGTGATCCAGCCTTGCGCGGTGACTTATTGACCCATCCACGTGCTTTTAGATGCTGCAGGACACGCTTTCGACCATGAAAGTCTAAGTCGGCCGATGATCCAACCCTGGCAACGGTCCACAGCATAGCTCGGTAGGTATCATCATCCAGGGCAAGATCCTTCTTGGCGATATGGATCTGCGCTAGTTCATTCTTGCGGATGATATGTGAATGATCGACCATTATTATTCCAGTGTTGGTTGGCTTATTGAAAAAGGCTATTTACACATTAACGCTTGGCGTAAATAACCCACTTCAAAAAACCGCCCGAGGGCGGAACTGGGGAGATGAGCGTCAACCCCTAAAACATACGCACCTGATGCAACCGATTGAATGCCCGCCTTAAGCAGTAACTACGCGCAATCGATACAACCGTGTAGATCACGCCCAGCTCTATGTTCTGTTGCAGGCTGATATGCCATCCAAACAGCGGGAATACTGTGAAGTTCAGGGCCGTATTGATACCGAAACCGACCACGATATTGAAGACGGCCTCAAACAGAGACTGGCGACGTGTCTGGCTCATGCTGCCGCCGCATCCTGCTCAAAAGGCGTAATCACAAAATCCTCAACGCCAGTTACGAGGGTGATGCCGGCCACACCACGCACAGCATCCGGCTCATTGAGAATAGCCTCCTTGTTTATTTCCTCCTTTGTGCGGATAAAGCGGCCGAGAGCGAGTCGCTTGAGAGTATCGATTACCGCATCCATACCTCGGATTCCAACGCTTGGCGGTCTCTGACGCCACGACACATCACCGGTGACAAGATTTGCAGTCTTGACCCTGCCGTTATCGGTCAATTCAGCGCGATACGCCTCGCAGAAACTCTGCACGCCCTCCTGCAGGTTTTTAATGCGCTCGCCCTGAGCCTCAAGCGTTGGCTGATATTCGGCTGTAATGACGGCAATCTTGTCATTCATCTCTGCAGTAGTGCGTGTCAGCTTGCGGGTGAGATCTCCAATCACCCGGATATCAGCGGCAGCATCATCGCGGGTTTGCGGCACGCTGATGGCGGCCTTGGCTTTAAGTCTGGTGGGTTTTGCCATGTTTATTTCCTTTAGTTAAGTATTGAGGTGAAGCTGTCCGACCAGATCGGCCAGCGGAATATTAGATAGACGACTAGCCAGCAGAAGAGAGTGCAATGCCCGATGCTTCAGAAAATCTAGCGTCTCCTTCAGATCTTCAACGGTGTGGGCGACGTAATACCCCGTTTTTGGTGTTCCACAGATGGCAATGCCATCCTTACGAGCATCGGTAACCAGTTCCCGCACCTGACGCTCAGTGATGCCCATCTTTGCAGCGAGATTAATGCCACTAATGCCGCGTGCTTTGCCAATGTGATACGCCATAAAGGTCATCAGTTCATCTTTGGTCTTCATTGCTTGCTCCCTGGTTAAGTTGCGTCAGTGTGTCGCGCAGACTGACAGGAACGCCACTCTTGACCACCTTTGCAGTGTTGGAAAATTTATCCGCGCCGGTGCGTTTGCGCTCCTCGGCCTTGGCTTCGGCTTTTGCTTCTGCCTTGTCCGAATAGCCAGCCAGGATGGTGATTAAATAGCCATGCGACTTGAGTGGCAGCGTCAGATCCGAGCGCCTGGCCATCATTTCCTCCAGTGCCTGCTGCCAGTAATTCTGTGGCGCTGAAAAGATGCGGCCGCCGCGCTCAACCTTGCCGGAATCAATCATCGGAAGAAGCTCACCCAGCAAGCTGGACAAGCGGTCCATCGACAATTGACGCTGTGCAGGACGAAACAGGGCAACGTACTGGACCAGCAACTTACCCAAGGGCGCAGGCAACTGCAGCGCAACCTGAACCGCCTCACGCGCGCCGTTATGGCCAAGAGCGGAATCAAGCGAAATAACTGCGCCGCAGGCTTGGCAGGTCAGGCGCATGGAAACCCCAAAGCACTAGCCAACCGTAATGCGGCATCTTCATTGCCGATATCGGTTTTCTTGCGGGAATTAAGCGTTTCCAACGTGGCCTTGGT
>CAIJXJ010000086.1 GCA_903824575.1 uncultured Methylobacillus sp. | reverse complement strand
TTTCCTCATAGAGGCTGCCTGGTGTCAGGTCATAGGTGGATAGAACTCCTCGCCCTTCCGTTATCTTGAGCTTCACTTTAGCAATGCAATGAGCTTCATTCCTGTGAATTTCGATCGTGGCAATACTGCTACCCGGAAGTTTTAACCGTGCGTTACCTTTTTACTTGCGCCTGTTGCCCAATCCATGCTGCATTCTCAACAATGGAACGTTACGCATTCAATTGTCTTGCGTGCGCAGATAGTGCTTGCAGAAGGTAGCATTTTAACATTTATCCGTAAAAAGATTGCATTGCGTTAATATATCCTAACGGGCATGGTAACTTGCCTCCCCTGATAATGAAACCCACCATGCCAGTTCCCTCTCCCCATCCCGCAAGCGGGCGAGGAAACGTAAGTCGCTGCGCATATTCTACGTTAAACCTTCAAGTTGATCCGCTCGTGCACCAACTCTCCATTGGCCAGTGAGTAGATATAACTTTGCTCAGGATTATCACCTTCAACGACAAACTTTTTAACCGGACCAAACATTTCTTTAAGCTGACTCCGATTGCAGGTAGGCAGCACGATCCGCAACACACGCGGATCATAGTAGCGAAACAGCAATGGTCTTGCATCCGGACCATAGACCATGTTTAGCTTGCGAAAATGCCGACGCACTTCGGGTAACTCCAGTTCTGATGGTACGATTGCACAGATGCCGCGACTCTCTCCCCAGCCGGAAATCACCCAACTGCTGAACTCATTTTCCGGTTCCAGTCTGGCAAGATAAGGCGCAACTTCGGCGATATCCGGTTCCAGATGACCGGCGTAAAGGCACTCGAATTCGGGCCCTGCTTCGTCATATAACTTGTCAAGCAATTCAGGCGTATTTGCGCCATCCAGCACCACAAAGGCGCTGGATTCTTCGTCCGACCAAATCAAATCTTGTATTTTTGCCATTTGAGTCTTGAACCTCGGATAATTAGCGGCTACTATTTTGGCTTGCTAGCACAAACAGGCTTCCGGTAGTGGCAGAATGCGCGATTATTAAACTCATAAACCCATATTACGAGCAAGTTTCGCTGCTTCACACTGCGCACAAAATGGTGTGCCCGATCGTGCAGCCAGTTTCAAGGCCATTGCTTGCGGCGAATATTTTTCAGGTTTCTGCGGCTTCTCCGGCTTGGTTGCGTCGCCTCCCTTTGAATCCAGCGGTTCTCTAGGTGGCTTTGGCTTTTGCGGCGATGCGCCTGTGCCCATCACAGGTGAACCTGCAGATCCTGGAGAGCCCCCCGAGTTAATATTGACCATCGTGCCCTTGATCGACACGCCTGAGGCGTCGATGACCACAAAATTTCCGCCTACTTTCAGTGTGAGTGTGCTGCCCGCTTCGATGACCACATTTGAACCACCCTTGAGGGTAATATCGCTGCCTGCCTTGGTTACTACATTCGATCCACCAGTGATGGCCACATCGCTGCCAGCTTCGAGTCTCGCGTTCTTTCCTGATGTTAGGTGTATTTCGCTGCCCGCATCGACGGCAAATTTGTTCCCGATCTTGCCCAGCCAGTCCTGGCCGATTTTCAACGATACTGTTCCACCTATCTCGGCATTGTCATCACCCTTGAGATCGAAATGATGATCAGACTCCATTTTTTCCAGGCAGTCTTTCTTAACGATCAGATGACTTTCGTTGCCAATCCACTCCACACGATCATGCTTGGTACGCAGTTCCTTGTTTTTTTCTGCATGCATGAAAATATGCTCGTCCCCTTTCTTGTCTTCAAAACGGAATTCATTAAAGTTTGAGTTGCCACCATTGTATGTGCGCGATTTAATTCCCGACTGCGTTTTGTTGGCAGGCAGTTCATAAGGTGGTTTGGTATCGGCGTTATAGACACTACCCGTGATCAGCGGCCAATCGGGGTCGCCTTCGAGAAAGGAAACAACCACTTCATGCCCCACGCGGGGAATGGTGACCATGCCCCATTCCTTGCCAGCCCAGGGTTGAGATACGCGCATCCAGCAGGAGCTTTTATCATCAGCTTGATTATAGCGATCCCAGTGGAACTGGACTTTCACGCGACCATGTTCGTCAGTATGAATTTCTTCACCAGATGGACCAACCACCAGCGCCGTCTGCGGCCCCTGAACGATAGGTTTTGGTGTATTACGCTGTGGACGAAATTGTGTCTTGGAAGAAATAGCCTGAAAGTTGCAATGAAAATCTGCCTCTCCACCGCTCGCGCCCATGCCGTTATTGGTGATGCTGTAACTGGCGCCTATAATCAGATATTCCCTGTTCATCGCATCGCGGGGATGATCTGTCAGGTTGAAAGTATAGCCTGGTTCGATGCCTCGAATAGAGCCTCCGGCGGAGATGACTTCATATAGGCTGTGCAATTCTTCGATGCGTACATTGACGTAATG
>CAIJXJ010000085.1 GCA_903824575.1 uncultured Methylobacillus sp. | reverse complement strand
GTGGTCATGACGCGGATGCGCCCAGTTATTTTCATTTGCAATTGCTTTGTCTTGATCAGCAGCAGCCATTGCAGCCATCGGCATTGCGATAGTCATGCCTGCAGCCAGACCCAGAGCGATCTTGATTTTGCTCATCTCCATTTGAATCTCCATTAATTTTTTGGTTAACTAACTTTGGTGGACGACGTTTAGGAATATTTTCCTCTGCCTGGACCATAATTTAAATTATGTTAAAACCAGACAGTGCAGCGACTCTATTCTACATTCCACTAAATATCAATGAACTTATCTGCCTTTTTCGTGTATCCGCTATTTTTCAAAACATTTTTCTGGCATTGTCACCGCAATTTCTTGAATCTTCTTTAAGTATGTGATGGCAACCCATGCAAGATTTGAGTAGATACTCGTCAATGGAAAATTTTGATGGTTCAGAACATCGGACTGACGTCCGACATAACTTCGGTGATGGCGTATTAAACCTCCGGCTGCCAGGCAACCAGCAAGCCGGCCTCACCGGGTGCCGCCTGCCAAGCGCTTGCAACGCCTATGCCGGGCATAGCGACCAGTTCATCACGCCAGAACATCAGGGGCTGCGTTACGCGCTGCCAGGCCGGTACTCCGGCTTCCTGAAACAGATTTTTCAGGCTGCGTGACGGACCATCTGGATGCAAGCGCAGGCGCTCGCCACCCTTACGCAAGCGGATGATCAAGGCCTCTCCTGCCAGCCTGCCAAGGGAAATCCCGCCCCCCGTGGACTGCCTGAAGCGCAGACGGCCATTGCAAAATAGCAGCTCATCTTCCCCTTGCCATTGCAGGCTTCCCGGCCCGGACACCCCTCCCGCCGACTCGAACCAGGCCTCGTCACGATAGCGGCGAACACAACCTCCCGCCAGCGGGATTGCAATCATGGCTTCCGGACGCGCATCCAGCAGTTGATGGCATATATCCTGCAAACGTCTGGTACTGGGAAGCGAGGGTAAATGGATAGACAGCCAATGACGCAGCAGATTCTTAGCACGCGGCTCAGACATGGGGCGCAAGCCGGCCAGATCAAGGCGTCCCTGTCTGACCCACAGATCAGCGTCAATCCTTGCCACTTCGTCGAGCAGTTCGGCCGCCTCGGCCAGATGTGCGGCACTTCGCGCCAGAGTGCTGCGACATGCCGGATAGCGCAGCTCAAGTTCAGGAAAGAGTTGGTGGCGCAGGAAGTTTCGACCGTAGCTCAAGTCGAGATTGCTTTCATCCTCGATCCATTTTAGTTGATGTTCTTTCGCATAAGCGGCCAACGTGCTTCTGGAAATATCGAGCAACGGCCGCAACAGGCCGATTGGTTTTGGCTGTTTGCTAGACGTTGATAGCTGATCGCGCATTGCTAGACGCTGCATCGCAGCCACTCCCTTGACCCCGGCGCCACGAAGAAGTTGCAGCAACAAGGTTTCGGCCTGATCATCCTGATGATGGGCAAGCACCACATAATCCACAGTTTCCGACAGCAACACGGCATAGCGCGCCGTACGGGCCGCAGCCTCCAGTCCTTCGTCGCTATCGCGAGGAATATTGACGCGTTGTGCGGTGCATGGAATGTTGTAACACTTGCAAACGTCAAGACAGAACTGCTGCCATGCTTCGGCGTGGGGACTGATGCCGTGGTTGACATGCAGGGCAGCCAGGTCGAAATCAAAATCCTCGCGCAGGTTCGCCAGCAGATGCAGCAACACGCGGGAATCTAGGCCGCCGGAGAGGCCCAGCAGCAAACGCTGCCCGGCTGGAACGGTCTGTTTTAGAAAGGTCGCTAGGGTTGCCGCCAGCTCACCGTGCCGGAGTTTCTTTGAACTTGCCATAACTCATGATTCGGTCAAGGCGGGCTTCCAGCAAATTGGTGGTGGATTTAACCTGAAGGGTCGCCAGTTCGTCCTTGAGTGCGCGACGCAGGGTCTGCATCATGACTTCAGGATCGCGGTGGGCACCGCCCAGGGGTTCTGCCAGGATACGATCAATCAGTCCCATGGTCTTCAAACGGTTGGCGGTAATGCCTAAAGTTTCGGCAGCTTCCGGCGCTTTGTCGGCGCTCTTCCAGAGAATTGAAGCGCAGCCTTCGGGCGAAATCACCGAATAGGTACTGTATTGCAGCATCATCAGGTGATCGACCACGCCCAGAGCCAACGCCCCACCGGAGCCACCCTCGCCGATGATGACACCAATGATGGGAACACGCAGCTCTGCCATGACATAAAGATTGCGGGCGATGGCCTCGGACTGGCCACGCTCCTCGGCACCAATGCCGGGGTAAGCACCCGGAGTATCAATCAGGGTAATGATGGGTAGACCGAATTTCTCGGCCAGACGGAACAAGCGCTTCGCCTTGCGATAGCCTTCAGGGCGCGGCATACCGAAGTTACGATAGATCTTTTCCTTGGTGTCGCGGCCCTTCTGGTGGCCGATCACCATCACTGCCTGGCCTTCGAAACGCGCCATGCCACCAATGATGGCCGGATCATCGGCATAAGCGCGGTCACCGTGCAATTCTTCAAAATCGGTGAACAGACCGCCAATATAATCCTGAGTATAAGGGCGTTGCGGGTGGCGCGATACCTGAGACACCTGCCATGCACCCAGCTTGCTGTAGATATCACGGGTTAAAGTCTGGCTCTTCTGCTGCAGCCGGTCGATTTCATCCGAAATATCGAGCGCAGAGTCGTCCTGCACTTCGCGCAACTCCTCGATTTTCGCCTCAAGTTCAGCAATCGGTTGTTCAAAATCCAGGAAGCTAGTTTTCATCGTTGTCAGTCGCTAGTCGTTAGTCGGTAGTCGGGACGTTAGTTGCCGGGGCGATTTTAACTATCGACTAACGTCTAAAGACTATTTTAATGATACAGGATTTTAACATTTTCTTCGGTTAGCCAACTGCGTAAACCGGCAAGTAATTCATCCTGCAATTCCACCCGCCAGCGATTGTCCAGCGTCAATTCGCAGCGGGCAGCGGCGTTGCGGTATTCAATCTGTACCGGACAACCGGGGGCACCATCGGATTTTTTCTTGGCCGTGCAGTAGGGCGCCAGCAACTCGCGCAGTTTTTGCGCGTCTGCCTGGCCATTGCAGGAAATCTTCAGTAGGCTGGCATAGGCGCTACGGGCAGCTGCGACATCAAACAAGCGACGCGCATTGACCCGCAAGCCCCCGGTAAAATCGTCATTGCTGACTTTGCCTTCGATGAACAGCAACTGGTCTTCCTTAAGCAGGCTGGCGCTATTCATGAACAACTCGTTGGCCACCACCACTTCAATCTGTGCGCTGGCGTCATCGATGGTGACAAAGGCCATCTTGCCACGGGACGTGGCGCGGGTTCGCGTGGCCACCACCACGCCGGCCAAGAGTTGCGGCTGATCCAGCGGCGTGAGCGTCGCCAGGGAATTCCGCACGAAGGCCGCCAGTTCCTTTTTATAGGCGAGGTAAGGATGACCGCTGAAATAGAAGCCAAGCGCGGCCTTTTCCTGCTGCAATTTCTCGTTCTCGGCCCAGGCTGGCGCATGCGGCAACACATGATTCATGACTTCAGGCATGTCACCGAACAGGTTATTCTGTCCTGACGCTGCCCCGCTCTGCTCCGCCGCATCGATGGCCATGCCAACGCCGGCCAGCAAGGCGGCACGGTTGGGTTCAAGTTTATCGAAAGCGCCGGCACGAATCAGGGACTCAATCACGCGGCGATTGACCTTGCGCAGATCAAGGCGCAGGCAGAAGTCGAACAAATCCTTGAAAGGGCCCAGCGACTGGCGTGAGGTCAGGATCATTTCGATTGCCACCCAACCGGTGCCCTTGATCGCGCCCAGACCGTACAGCACCTGCTTGTCGTTCAATGGCTTGAAGCGGAACTCACTTTGATTGATGTCCGGCGGCAACACTTCCAGGTCATTGATCATGCAGTCGTCATGGAAGATGTGCACGCTGTCGGTATTGTTCATGTCGGCCGACATGCTGGCGGCAAGAAAGGCCGCCGGGTAGTGTGCCTTCAGATAGGCCGTGTAATAGGCCACCCGCGCATAGGCAGCGGCATGCGACTTGTTGAAGCCGTAACTGGCAAACTTCTCCATCAAATCGAACAGAAATTCCGCATCGCGTGCAGTCGTGCCATTTTTTTGCGCACCCTCGACAAACACGGCACGTTGCTGCGCCATTTCCTCCGGCTTCTTCTTGCCCATGGCGCGACGCAGCATGTCGGCGCCGCCCAGGCTGTAGCCGGCCACCACCTGTGCGATCTGCATCACCTGCTCCTGATACACCATGATGCCGTAGGTCTCACGCAGGATAGGCGCGGTTGCCGGATGCGGATATTCCACCTTCTGCAGGCCGTGCTTGCGGCGGCAGAAATCCGGGATCAGGTCCATCGGACCAGGGCGATACAGGGCCACCAGCGCGATGATGTCCTCAAAACAGTCCGGCTTGGCCTGCTTCAGCATGTCCTTCATGCCGCGCGATTCGAGCTGGAACACGGCGGTGGTGTTGGCGGCTTTCAGCAAATTGAAGGTCGGCTTGTCCTCCAGCGGCAGAGTCTCAAACACCAGCGGCGGCAAATCCTCCTGCGCGCGCTGGGCATTGGTGGAATCCATCGCCATGGCCAGGATGGTGAGTGTGCGCAGGCCCAGAAAGTCGAACTTGACGAGGCCCACCGCCTCCACATCGTCCTTGTCGTACTGACTTACCACGCTGTCGCTGCCGGCCTGGCAATACATGGGCGAGAAATCGGTGATCTTGCCCGGAGAAATCAACACGCCGCCGGCATGCATGCCAATGTTACGGGTGAGGCCTTCGAGGCGCAGGGCGAGCTCCAGCAGTTCCCTGACTTCTTCTTCCTTCTCCTGCCGCTCCTTAAACTGCGACTCCTTCTCCATGGCCTCCGTCAAGGAGATGCCCAGCTCGTTGGGGATCAACTTGGCAATGCCATCGACGAAATTGAACGGCAGGTCCAGCACCCGGCCAACGTCCTTAATCACAGCCTTGGCCGCCATGGTACCAAAGGTGGCAATCTGAGACACCGCCTCGCGCCCGTACTTCTGCTTGACGTAATCGATGACGCGGTCTCGCCCCTCCTGACAGAAGTCGATATCGAAGTCAGGCATGGAAACCCGCTCCGGATTTAGAAAGCGCTCGAACAGCAAGGCATAACGCAAGGGATCAAGATCGGTGATACCGAGACTGTAAGCCACCAGCGACCCGGCTCCAGAACCCCGACCCGGGCCAACCGGCACCCCATTATGCTTGGCCCAGTTGATGAAATCAGCCACAATCAGGAAATAACCGGGGAAGCCCATCTGCACGATGATGCTCACCTCGAACTCCAGACGCGCCTCATATTCAGCACGTTTTGATTCGCGCACCAGCGGATCTGGATAACGGATCTCCAGTCGGTGCACCAAGCCTTCCCTCGCCTGCTGCAACAGGTACTCGTCCAGACTCTCGTCATTGGGCGTGGGAAACTGCGGCAGGTAATTCTTGCCCAGTGTAATCTCAAGGTTGCAGCGTTTGGCTATCCCCACCGAGTTGGCGAGCGCTTCAGGAATATCGGCAAATAATGCCGCCATCTCTGACTGGGTCTTGAAATACTGGTCCTCGGTGAACAGTCGCGGACGGCGGCGATCGGCCATCACATAGCCTTCGGCGATGCAGATGCGTGCCTCATGGGCCTTGTAGTCTTCGGTATCGAGAAATTGAATCGGATGCGTGGCAACCACTGGCAGGTCAAGATCGAGGGCAAGATCAAGGGCACGGGCAATATAAGCCTCCTGCTGCGAATGCCCGGCACGCTGCAACTCAAGGTAATAGCGGCCAGGAAACAACGCGCCCCAAGCGCTAGCCAATTCCCTTGCCTGTCTTGTATTGTCCTGCAATAACGCCTGACCGACGTCACCCATCAGCGCGCCGGATAGCATGATTAAACCATCGCTGCCAGCCATCAACCAGGCACGTTTTATTTCGGCGCGACCTCGATGCTGGTTGGTGAGATAGGCCTGGGTCAACAGTTCGCACAGACGCAGATATCCGGCGTGCGACTGACACAGCAATAACAGGCGATAGGGCTGCTCGCGGTTGACTTCGTTTTCCAACCACACATCGGCCCCAACCAGCGGCTTTACCCCTTTTCCGCGCGTCGCGGTGTAGAACTTGACCGCGCCGAACAGATTCGACAAATCGGTCAGCGCCAGCGCCGGCATGCTGTCGTTGATTGCACGCTTGACGTAATCGCCAATGCGCACCATGCCATCGACAACGGAATACTCGCTGTGGCAGCGCAGGTGGATGAATACGGGCTCGGACATGATGGAATTTTACCGGAAATACGAACCAAACGAAGCCGCGCAAGCGGGACTTTTCAAACCAAAAACGCTAACTCCACGTATCCATTGGAGATTATTTTAAAAGCAATTGACAGAACCACGAGGCGCCGGGAACACGGGGCGATTCAAGCAATGGGATGAATTGGGAACGGCAACCAGAGGACCTTTTAATGTTCAATATCAAACCCTGATTTCATCCAGTGCGCCCCTTGGTTAAAGTTTACCGGCAAACGCCGACGGAGTTCACTGCGCAGGTACGGCCATCGATCCAGATAGCGTTGCCCAAACGGGCCCCGGTCAGGTCCGCGCCGGTTAGATCGGCTCGCGCCAGGTTCGCCTGGCTCAGATCGGCATAGCGCAGACGGGCATGTTTCAAGCGGGTGCCAAGCAATTGCGCGCCGCGCAAATCGGCACCAATCAACAATTCCCCTTCCTTGTTGCATCCACTCCAGTTAACGTCACGGCCGGCCACCTTATTGCAATCCTCGGGACTGATATGCAGGCCGACCGTGAGTGGACGCACCGGCTGCATGAACAAGGCCGCAGCCAGAGCCAGCAGGGCGACCAACAGGACAAATGCCGCCGCCCAACCATAATGCTGTGGTCCCGCCCCATTCGATGCATCATACAATGCGCGATTCTCACGATAGACATGGCGCTCAACCGTTTCCGGCACCAGCCGCCGCTCACTGCTGGCACGCCGATTTTGCGCATCCAGGAGTTCATCATCAACATCGAATCCGCGCTGATCCGGTGACTTTCTATCATCCAGCCAGCGCAAGGCAGCCTTCGCACGCTCCTCCTGCCAGTACACGTCATCGGCGCCAACACCATCCTTGCCCACCGTCAGATCGCGTGTCCCTTCCAGCAGTTGTGGCAACTGATGCAATCGATACCACTCCTGCCCATCCTGGCTCAACTCGTCCTTGTGACCGATACGACCCAGTATGATGTATCGATAAATCAGAGCATCGGGAAACGGACCTTGCAGCTGGCTGCCACGGCGAACGTACCAGAGGTGGTAATTCTCCATCAAGACTTCGCCAGATGTGCCATGCCAAGGCTGGCCTGTGTACACAACTGCTTGAACTTATCGTAGGCTATGGCATCGAGCGCCTGATCCTCCCTGTCAACATAGAACATGCCGATCACCTTGTCCTGCACGGCAACCGTCATAACAAAGAACTGCTGAACCGCTGTAATGCGGCGAATTTCAGCATCGAGCAGAGTTTCAACCTTGGCGCGTGTCGTGTCATTGAGCCAGAACGCCTGCTGCTTGCCTGCCATCTTGCTAAAAAGTGAGGGCTGTTGCATGTCGAACTGGAATTGTCGTAGCGGTGTCCCTTCCGGAGCGCCAACGACAAAACGCGCGCGCAATTGCGAGCGGTCCTGATTCAACAATGCGAACACCACACGTTTCAAACCCACCCCATCCCGCATGCCCTTCAATACCAGTTTCATCAGTTCGTTCAGGTGCAAGCTGCCGTCCATGTGCAATGCAATTTCTGCCATCACCGCATCAAAGGACGCCAAGTCCGGCATTGGTAATTCCTCATCCGGCCACTCACCTGGCAGCATCGGCAGCCAGGTCGCGGCCATCGGCACGCCGGGAAACACCACACTTCGAGCTGCCACCACAGCAGTTCGATGCATGCGGGCGATGGCATCGTCAGGTGAATTTCGCAGGATATCGGCCAACTCCTTGGCATCATCCACTAACGATTCACCATGCCAACCCCACTCAGCATGGCGCGCCAAACGCCTGGCCAGTCGGACCAAGCACGCACGTGGATGAGTCTCACAAAATACCGGATTCAAGGCCAAGGCAATCAGGGGTGGCAGACTCCAAGCCTCAGCCAGGGCCAGGGTCAAATCATCCAGCGCAAAACCAAACACCTCCTGTTCAGCCTGCTCGGCACCTATTTTCCGCCGCAACGGAAACAATACCTGCATCTTGTCGGGAGCCGCATTCCACAACGCCATCTCGCCGATCTCCTGCAACAATGCGGCGATGTAGACTTCCTCCACGTTCATATCCAGTCGCAACCATGCCCAGTCGCGCCCCTGAATCGCCGCATGACAGGCACGCGCAACGGTGGCCAGCAAACCCGGTATGATTTTTGGGTCAGTGACTTCTTCCATCACCGGTATGGCCAGCATCTTCCTGAAACTCGATGCCAGACCCGCCATCATGACAGCATGTTCTATGCTCAAGACCGGCTGCGCAAAACGATTGCTACGGTTACTGTTGACCATGCGCATCACCTTGAGCGCCATCATGGGGTCAGGCAGAACGGCAGCCGATATCTGCATGCCTGCAACGTCGGGCTTTCTCTCCAGCGCGAGCAACGCCGCTCTGGTCGCTGCCAATACTGGCAGGTCAATCGAAGCGAGTTCTACCACCCATTGTTGCAGTGTCTTTTGCATGCTTTTGTTTCCAAAGAAAAAAGTGCATTCCATCGCTCATATTCAAGGGAATGATGATGAGGCATTCATGGCCAACCATCTATCCTGTGGCCCACCAGAATAACCGGGGCATTACCACAGGGTAGATTTTGTTAACTTGCAGTCTGCCGAAATACACTGCAAAATCGCTAGTATTCTAAACGTAGAACAACAACATGCAAGGGTTTAGTCCATGAATCTGATTCTTGGCATCATCATAATTTTCAGCTGCGTCATCGGTGGTTACCTGCTTGAGCATGGGCATCTTGCGGCGTTGATGCAACCGGTGGAACTTCTGATCATCGGTGGGGCGACTTTCGGTGCGTTCCTGATCTCGCATCCCATGGGCGTTGTGAAAAAAGCCTTTGGCTCGATTGGAAGCCTGTTTAAAGGCTCGTCCTACAACAAAGATAAATACATGGAACTGCTGGCGCTGATGTATGCCCTGTTCAGCAAGATTCGCAAGGATGGCCTGATCGCGATGGAAGCCGACATCGAGGACCCGGAAAAGAGTGCACTGTTTTCGCAATTTCCTGGCGTGCTGCATGATCATCACGCACTCGAATTCATCTGCGACTATTTCCGCCTGATGGTGGGTGGCAGTATGAATGCCTTCGAAATTGAAAATCTGATGGACGTCGAACTTGAAAGCCACCATCAGGAAGCGCACAAGCCGATTGCCGCCATTCAGGGTGCCTCCGATGCACTACCAGCCATGGGTATCGTCGCAGCGGTTCTTGGCGTGGTGATTACCATGGGCGCTATCGGTGGTCCGCCGGAAGAACTGGGGCACAAAGTTGGCGCCGCGCTGGTCGGCACCATGCTGGGTATCTTGCTGTCCTACGGCATTGTTGGTCCGATCGGCACCTCGCTCACCCACCGCTCTGAAGAAGAAGCCAAGTTCTATATCTGCATCAAGACCTGCATACTTGCTTATCTTAATGGCTACGCGCCTCAAGTAGCGGTTGAATTCGGCCGCAAGGTACTATTCTCGGAAATCCGGCCCAGCTTTCTGGAACTGGAAACCCACGTTAAACAGAAGAAATAACGCTCGACTGAAAGCAAGCCGTCATGGCCGCAGAAAATACCCAGCCCATCATCGTCAAAAAGATCAAGAAAGGCGGCCATGGCCATCATGGCGGCGCCTGGAAGATTGCCTATGCCGACTTCGTGACAGCGATGATGGCGTTCTTCCTGCTGATGTGGTTGCTCGGCTCCACCTCGAAGGAACAGAAACAGGCGATTTCCGATTACTTCAACAACCCCAGCGCCATCGAGGGTCCTGGCGGCACCAGCACCAGCATGATCAAAATCGGTGGCGGCAAGGACGTCACCTATTCTGATGGCGACACCCAAAAAGGCAGTAACCCTGACGAGAAACCCAAGAAAACGGAACAAACACAGGCAGAAATTGGCCAAATCACCCAGGCCGACAAGGAACGCCTGCTGGAATTAAAGAAGGAATTGGAAAAAGCCATCGATGCTAATGAGGTGCTCAAGCCGTTCAAAGATCAGATCCTACTGGAGATCACCAAGGAAGGCCTACGCATCCAGATCCTGGACAAGGAAAACCGGCCGATGTTCGCGAGCGGCAGTGCCGTGATGCAACCCTACACCACCAAGATCCTCAATGAAATCGGCAAGGTCATCAACCATGTGCCGAATCGGATCAGCCTGTCCGGCCACACCGATGCCACGCCCTACTCCAAGAACGCCGGCAATTATACCAACTGGGAACTGTCAGCCGACCGCTCCAATGCCTCCAGACGCGCCTTGGTGCAAGGTGGCATGGATACGGACAAGGTTGCACGGGTGGTTGGCCTGTCATCTGCCGTGCCATTCGACAAAGCCAATCCGCTCAACCCGATTAACCGCCGCATCAGCATCATCGTGCTCAACAAGGAAACCGAAGATTCCATTTTACATGATGAAGGCAAACTGGACGAGACCACCGCAGAAGCTGCGGCCACGACCAAACTGATCGCTCCACCTGTAGTCACGTTAGAAAAACCAGCCATTGAGACCAAACAAAAATCAGAACCCTCCGCCAAAAGTGTCCAGAAACCAGTGGCACCTCCAGCGGTGAAGCCGGCACCGGTCATTGAGTTACCCGATATCAAGCCGCCTACATCATCACCGGTCAAATCACCTACGGGCTCAGCCAAGCCGGCATCGCTTGACGCCATCAACGCTGCTGCAGCCATCAGTGCGGCAGCATCAGCCGCAGAAAAAAAATAGCTTGTTGACCATATGGCACCAACGCGCGCCTCCCTATTGAATTTCTAAAATTAGGTTGCAACATGGTTACCCTGACACTTGAACTAAGCAAAAGGCTGGAGGCTGCAGTTGAGAACATGCCAGCCTTTCCGAAAAGCGTTCAGAAAATTCTGGAACTGACACGCAACATCAACTGCGCGCCCAAAGATATCGTTGCCATCATCGAGAAAGATCCGGTGGTGACCATGAAAATTTTGAAAGTGCTCAATTCTGCCTTTTACGCCTTACCAAGCAAGGTGACATCGGTTAACCGTGCGGTGGTTTATCTGGGCCTCAACACGGTGAAGAATCTGGCATTGTCCTTCGCCTCAGTTGGCGTCTTGCCTAACTCCAATGCCGCCGGCTTCGACATGGACCGATACCTGCGCCACTCGCTCATTACAGCTGGCATCGCCCGACAACTTGCCGCCAAGCATGCCTCGGATCAGGTTGACCCGATGGATTGCTACATCGCCGGCCTGCTTCATGATTTTGGCAAGGTGGTGTTTTCCCAATTCATGGCGGCAGAATTCAAGGCGGCTCTTGCCGCAAGCCACTTAAGCGGGCGCCGTTTGCACGACACCGAAAGCGAATTCATCGGGGCCAATCATGCCGTCGTTGGCTCCATGCTGGCCCAGCGCTGGCAATTCCCTGACAACCTGGTTGACTGTATCTTACAGCATCACGATGAACCGGTCTCGGATGGATGCATGTCGGAATGCCTGTACCTGGCGGACACCATCTCCAAATTGACAGAAAAGGATGCCGCAGTTCTCGAACCCTCGGCCGATTGGCGTAGCAAAACCATGGCGCTGACGGTGCAGGAAGCCGTGACCTCCCTGGGTGACCTCGATCGCTTTGCTCTGGAGGCTGACCTGTTCATGCAGACGAGTCGATCATGAAAGTGCGCCTTTGGGGAGTACGCGGTTCCATCGCCTCGCCGGGAGCCCATACTTTGCGCTACGGTGGCAACACCACCTGCATCGAGGTGCGAAGCAATGACAATGACCTGATCATCCTCGATGGCGGCACTGGTATCTTTGCCCTGGCTCAGGAACTACTGAAGGAATTGCCAATCAAGGCCAATATTTTCATCACACATACCCACTGGGATCATATCCAGGGATTGCCATTCTTTACCCCACTCTATATTCCAGGCAATGCCTTGCACATTCACGGCCCGTTTGACCCCGTGACCAACAGCGGCATTGAAAAGGTCATGGACATCCAGTTGCAATACAGCTACTTCCCGGTGCGTGAAGCGGAAATGCGCGCGACCATTGACTACACCACCATGAAAATGGGGCAGACCGTGACGGTAGGAGGAGCTTCCGTGACCAGCACCCTGCTCAGCCATCCGGTGGTCAATTTCGGCTACCGGGTGGAACAGGATGGCAAGTCCATGTTTTTCACCGGCGACCACGAGCCGCCCTATAACATCTATGAACCGGGTGATGAGGACTATGAGGAGTTTGAAAACATCATCGCCGAGAAGGAGCACGATATCATTGCAGCCATGCAAGGCGTGGATGTTCTGGTCGCCGATTGCTCCTACTCAATCGAAGAATACCCGATGCGCAGAGGCTTCGGTCACGGCACCTTCGACTCCAGTATCCGCATGGCTCGGCAGGCCGGCGTCAAAAAACTGGTCTGCACCCACCACGAGCCTACTCGTAGCGACACCCAGTTGGAAATCATCTTTGCCGAGGCTCTGAGCCGGCATCCGCACCAACCGGGGGACCCGGAAATTATCTTGGCCCGCGAGGGGCTGGAAATCGAGATATAGGGGCTAGGGGCTAGAAGCTGGAGGCTGGGCGTTCCTCGGGGTAGGCCTTGAGATAAATGGCAAGATCCTGGTCCAGCGTATCCCAGTTGACGCTTCTGGCGACTCGGGCATAAATCCAATGTATCAGTCGATTTCTGTGCGTGCAATAGTTGGTCAGTGGCAGCAATGCGTGGCCAAGCTCGATCTTTGGCGCATAGCCGGTCTGCCCACTTTGCAATGATTTTGCACCCTGGGACAGGGTCCATTCGACAGCAGCATCCCACAGTCGAAAATACAGGAACCACTCTTTCGGCCGGCTGTAGTCAATGCCGATAAACTTGTTGATGACCTGATCGCCCAGCCTGAAACACAACATGAAGGCAACTATGTCACCCGTTGCGCGCTCACGCAGCAATATGTAATAGGCGTGCGACTGCGCCGACACCAAGTCAAAAAACTTGCGATTCAGGCGTTCGAATTTCGTACCGCCCTTCTCGTAAGTCTGCCAGAACAGGCTAAATACTTCATCCATCGTTTCGTTGTCTGGAGACTGCAAAACTTCGACATCGACCGGGGCATCCAGAGCCTGCCGCAGTTTCTTTTTCAGCTTGTTGCGACGTGAGGCCTTGAGGGTTGCCAGATAGGAATCCCGCGTAGTCCCAGGCATCTTGACCACGGTGCCGGGAAAGCTGACCAATGGAAACAAAGCCCCAGATTTTTCCAGGTCAATAAAATCTTGCACGCAGGATTGCGGAAAATCCTTCCACACCCGCATCGGCGCATCATACTTATCAGCTAGATGCTGCAGGGACTGGTGTATGCAGTGCATCACTTCCAGTCGGTCCATTCCAGCCACCATGCCGATATAACCTTCATCGCTGCAAGGTGATCCGATGAACAGCGTGCGCTGATAAAGAGCAGACGGTGCGAATCGCCCCACAACATTGACCAGAGGCAACAGTGCCGGGGGTAGCACCAGTCGCATCGGTACATCCATCAGGAAGGCGGGTGCAATGGCTATCGGCCCGGTCTTGTCGCTCACTACCCCGTACAGGAAGGTGAACTGATCCTGGATACCGCAATGCTCTAGTGCCTGATACCACCAATGCCCCTCCAGCGACGGCGGAAAACACCGTTCCCACAGCTCAAATGGGATGTCCGACTCTGAATTTACCCAGTTGATTTCTAACATGTAATTCCCGGGATTATTGGCATGCGACAGCGCATCAAGGTGAATACCCGATGCGAACTGCAGATCTGGAAAATCTACTTACCGGGGGCTTCCACTGTATTGTTGACGACCTTGGCCTTGGCGCGCAAACCGCTTACCAGTTTGTCCACCTGCTGCCGCTGCAAGTTATTACGGATTTCATTCTTGACATTATCGAAGGGAGGCGGTTGTGTTTCCCGGGAATCTTCCAGCCTGATGACGTGCCAGCCAAACTCGGTGTGGACTGTAACCTCAGCCCCCTTTTTCAGCCCGACTACTGCATCACCAAAGGGCTTGACCACTGATCCAGGCAAAAACCAGCCGAGGTCGCCACCCTTCTCATTGGAGCCAAGATCGATCGACTTCTCTTTTGCAATCTTGCCAAAGTCAGCACCCTTGGCGAGCTGATCACTAATGTCCTTTGCCTCCTGCTCGGTCTTGACCAGAATGTGACTGGCCTTGTATTCCTTGTCGCCCAATTGCGACTTGAGGGTATCGTACTCTGCCTGAACAGCCTGTTCGCTAATCGGATTCTTCCTGATGAAATCCTCAAGGTAGGCATTGACGCGCAATTCACGTCGCGTCAAGTCTTCCCTGGCGACAAAGTCTGGCTGTTTGTCGACTCCCGCCTTCTGAGCCTCCTGATCGATCACCTCGCTAGTGATGAGTTTCTCGATAATATTTGCACGCGCAGCGTCATCAAGTTGCTTGCCGCTGCTGAGTGCGTCCTTGATGATGAAGTCCAACAGGGATTGCTTGATGGGCTTTCCATTGACGATCGCAGGGTCTGCGGCATGTACAGCAAGGGAAGCGCAACCGAGCAATAGAGCGGTGATCACAATTTTTTTCATTGGTAACATCTCATAACTGAAGGTTTGGAAAATTCCTGAACGCAATTTTAACCCAAATAATCAAATTGACGATCAGAATGCCTTGCCGATTTCGATCCAGCCACGGAGGGTCGATCTGTCTGCCACCATCGACGGTGTCAACCCAACAGGCGTAGCGACATAGGCACTCCCGGTCCACAGCATCGGCCCGGTCCAGTTGATGCCAAGACCTGCTCCACTCAGGGTGGCATTGTTGATGCCAGCGGTCCAGGCTGACCGATTGATATTGAGTCGCGCGCTATCGAGGAAAGCCACAAGCTGCCATTGCCCATACCAAGCAGACGCCAGCACATGCCTGAATTCGGCTGAAGCCAGTATTCCGCTGTCGCCCGATAATGCCCCCATGTCGTAGGCGCGTACCGTGTATGGCCCACCGGCACTCATCTTCTCGGAGGCATCCAGATTGTCACTCGCCCACTGTCCGAGCAGGCTGAGCTGCAGCATATTTCCAGGGCTAAAATCCTGCAGTCGTGATAGGTTCATGTTCCATTTCGAGAATCCGCCTCGCGTTCTTGCCGTTGAGGCATCAGCCAATTTCGCCCCATTATCATCAAAGCTGACCCGCCCCGCGGTCCAGCCTAAATTCCAGCTATTGACTCCACCGGCCAGAAGGCTATCCCGCACATCACCGTTGAAACTCACCGTCCAGTTGTCGAGGTGCCGATCGCTTCTGATCGCGCCCGCATCGACATGATCACGTAAATCCTTGTGATCGAACTGGATTTGACCGAAGAGATTGACTTCCTGCCCGCGCAGTATCGGCTGCTTTGTCCACAGACTTTTAACCAGCGCAGTGCCATGCGCCCCGATGGCGGCGACAGCGCCTCCTTCCAGCTTGTAGTGGAGTAAAGAGAACGCCCCGCCCAAGCGGGTGCCATACCCGTTCGACAGGAATTCATAACTGATGCGCCCGTAGTTAAGCGCGCTGCCTGTGCTGAGACCGCTTATATTCAGGACATCACCCTGGCGCAGCGGGTCAATGATGCTGAACGTACCTCCAACGCGGGTCCTTCCGGTATAGCGATCACCATAATTGTCCAGCACCAGATTGCCGGCGGCGAGAGAACCGGATGCGACTTCAACTACCATATCTGAAGTGCCAATGGTAGCGCCCGATTTCAAGGTGGTGCTAATAATGGTGCCGGGAATGTCAGACAGCAACAACAGGCTACGATTCATTTCCGCCTGAGAAATAACCTCTCCGCTTTGCAAGGGCGCGAGAGTCGATTGTAATAATCCATCCCTCACACGACTGAAGTTATCAAACAGAATCTTGCCGTAGTGTGCCTCTATGACTACGATTTGCACCACACCAGCATGTATTGATTGCGCCGGGATGGCAGCGCGTGCCAGAGGGTAGCCGCGACTGTGGTAAAAATCGGTAAGGCGGGTGGCGATCTCGCCCAGTTGCGGCAGTGTCAGACTCTTACCCTCGGCATCAGCCACCAAGGCGTTCAAGGTCATACTATCGATGTTTTCGTTCCCCGTAATCTGGATGGCATTGACCATGAACGGCGCACTAGGGGGTAACGTGAAACCGTCCTCCTGCTGGATGATCAATCCCGGTTCGATCGGAGACGGGGTCGCCGGCAGAACGGGCTGAATTTGCCGCAGTATGGATCCAGCGCCCGGCGGAGCGGCGACGGCGGGCACCGTGACCAGCATAACAAAACTGCCCGAGAGAAACGCAAGCAGGGGCGTCAAAGATTGCCATCGAATGAGTATCATCAATTTTTTGTTATTTCATGGTTATCAGCGTACAGCATCGCACGCCGCCGCCATGTTTGGATGAATATGGTTAATATTAAGGGACATTAACAGAATTTCACACTTTAATCCTCCTGATCACCCAGAATGATGATTTACACGAGGCAGTCGATACTACTTTCCTTGCCATGCCTGTGCTACCCTCGACAATAAGGTTTCAATCAGCCCTGCTGAGGTCAGGCCGTAAGCCGGGGTTGCTCTTACGAATGGCAATGGTCGCTGCGGCAGAGCAGTTTCCACTGGCCTGGTTTTCTGTTGAAACCGAGGCGGCAT
>CAIJXJ010000084.1 GCA_903824575.1 uncultured Methylobacillus sp. | reverse complement strand
GCTGCATGCCATGATGGGAGATGCGGCGGCACCCATCACCGAATTAAGAGTCGATGGCGGTGCTTGCGCCAATTCACTACTGCTGCAATTTCAGGCTGACCTGCTTGGCATTCCGGTGATTCGGCCGCAAGTCACCGAAACCACCGCTCTCGGTGCTGCATACCTGGCTGGCCTCGCCACAGGCGTTTACCGTGATACCTCAGAACTGGCTTCTCAATGGCGTGTTGATCGTATCTTCGAACCGACGATCAGTCGTGATCAGGCACAGCTGTTGATGCACCAATGGGACCTTGCCATCATGCAGGTGAAGCCGAATTAGACCGAAGGCCTAATACGAACGTATTTATTTCTTATCGATTAAAATCAAATTATGATTCCACGCCATAGACAATTGTTAGACCACATACGCCAGCACGGAGATACCTCGGTTGAGGAGCTTGCCCAAGTCTTGGATGTGACAGCTCAAACCATCCGCCGTGATATTCGCGAACTGGAAGACGAAGGTTTGTTGGCTCGCTATCACGGCGGGGTTGGAATACTGTCTACGGTCAAAAACATCGACTATGACCAACGTCGGGTATTGAACATAGACGCCAAACAACGAATTGGGAAATTGGCAGCGGATCGAATCGAGCACGGACGTTCTCTAATTATCAATATTGGAACAACTACCGAAGAGGTTTCCAAGGCTTTACTGCAACACAAAAAGATAAGAGTCGTTACCAATAACTTAAATGTTGCTTCGATTTTGTCAAACAATGAAGAAGCTGAGGTTATTGTTGCCGGAGGCTTAGTGCGCAAACGTGACCGCGGCATAGTCGGTGAGGCGACCATCGATTTCATGCGTCAGTTCAAAGTGGACATTGGCATTATCGGAGTATCCGGCATCGAGGATGATGGCACATTGCTGGAATATGATTACCGCGAGGTACGCGTTACACAATCTATCATTGAGCAATCAAGAGAGGTGTGGCTGGTGGCGGATCACTCCAAGTTTGGGCGGCATGCATTGGTCAGACTGGGAAATGTCACACAGATAGACAAATTTTTCACTGATGCTCCTGTACCGCAAACAGCGCTTGAAGCATTTGAAAAAGCAGGCGTTGAAGTGTTAGTAGCCGAGTAGTATTGAGTAATCGAATGTGTCTTAACTTCAAATACCCACATATCAATTATGCTTGCCAAGGCACTATTTGAATTCAACGCCGGGCGCTTCGACGAGGCGGCCGCGAATTGCCTGGGTATCCTGCGTCTGGAACCGTCAAATCCGGCTGCACTCCAATTGCTTGCCTTGGTGTCGCTGCAGATCGGCGACGTCCAGGTCGCTGGCAAGCATATTCGCGCCAGTCTCTCAATCCGTCCCGACCATATCGCCACCCTCATCATCGCGGGCCGAATAGCCCGCGCAGCCAATGATCTTGCGTCTGCTGCCAGCTACTTTGAACGCGCGTCAGTGCTGGATCCGGGAATGGCCGAAGCGGTGTTTTTGTTTGGAATGACGCTGCTTGATCTGGATCATCCTGCGGCAGCCGCGACGTTACGTTATCTGGTGGAAAAGCATCCGCAACATGCCGCTGGCTGGTGTTGTCTTGGACTGGCTT
>CAIJXJ010000083.1 GCA_903824575.1 uncultured Methylobacillus sp. | reverse complement strand
CTGTCCGCAAAACCAAACATACTAAATCCCATAGCCCATGTGGGCATACATCTTTCTACGCCGTCAGCCGTATAAACAATCTCACTATCAGTATGCCGCTGATCGCCCTGTATCACTGCCAATAAGTGTTTAACTTCCTCCTCATCGCCTTCCAACAATTGCATGAAGTGATTGTTTTTATAGACAGTAAGCAGCCAACCGCACCACTCCCCCGATATTCGAGTTTAGTGTAGTGCAGGCCTCAGGGGCAGCAACTCGTCAATCCGGCTATTAGGCCACGCCGGCAATTTTTCCAGAGTATCCTTCAGCCACGCATGCGGATCCAGGCCGTTCAGTTTGGCGGTGCCCAGTAGAGTCTGAATGGCAGCTGCCCTTCTGCCGGCACGCTCAGAGCCGGCAAATAGCCAGTTCTTCTTGCCAATAGCGATAGGTCTGATCGAATTCTCCACCGGGTTGTTATCGATCGGCAGCACACCACTTTCGACGTAGCGAATCAATGCTGGCCAACGCTTGATGGTGTAGTCCATGGCCTTGGCCGTGGCACCGCCATCGGCCACAGTCATTCTAGTCTGGATGAGCCATGCGTGTAATTCGTCCAGCTTAGGCTGTGCGTTGGCTTGCCGTAACTGCAATCGATCCCCGGCATCAAGTTCTTGTGCCTGTCGCTCCACTTCGTACAGCTCACCGATGCGACGTAAGGCCTCGGCGGCGACTACACTCTTGTTGGCGGCATAGAGATCGAAGAACTTGCGGCGCGCATGCGCCAGGCAGCCAAGCTCCGTGACGCCTTGTGCGAATAGTGCCTTGTAACCGGCATAATCATCGACCATTAGATGGCCACGCCAATCCTCAAGGAAGTTACGGACATGTTCACCATGCCGGCCAGGTTGGTAGTCAAATACCAGGATGGGTGGTCCGGGCTCCAGATCATTGCTGCGATACGCCCACAGATAGGCCTTCTTGGTTTTTCCGTTGCCTGGATCGAGTTGCGGCACCGGAGTTTCGTCCGCATGCAGCACGCTACGTTCTCGAAGCAATTGGGCCAGCCGATCCGACAGCGGTTGCAATGCCACCCCGACCCGACCCACCCATTCCGATAGTGTGGAACGTGCCAATGGCACTTGGCTACGGGCGGCGATCTGTTCCAGACGATAGAGTGGCAAATGATCCATGAACTTGCTGACCATGACCCAGGTAAGTAGTCCGGGAGCTGCCATGCCGCCATCGATCACGGCGGCGGGAATCGGTGCTGCAGTAATGGTCTCGCAAGTCCGGCAGGCATATTGGGGGCGAATGTGACGATGCACGAAGAAGCGGGCGGGCTCGACATCGAGTTGTTCGCTGATGTCGTCACCAATCTTGACCAGATCATGACCGCATTGGCCGCAGGTACAGGATTCTGGTTCATGGCGGTGTTCGATCCGTAGCAGATGATCAGGCAGTGGCTGACGACCGGCACCGCTACGCTTTGCGGGCTTGGAAGTTGCACTCAGTTGTTCTACTTCGGCCTCCATCGCGATGATGTCGGTATTCCAGGTCTCCTCAAACAACTCACGCTGTTCGACGGAGAATTGCTCGCTCTTGTTGACGAAGCGAATGCGCTTGTAATAAGCAAGCTCGAAGGTGAGCGCCTGGATTTTTAACTCATCCCGCTTGCTCTTGAGGTTGGCTTGATGGATGAAAGCAGCATCACTTTCAGACTTCTCCAGCAGTCGGCCAACCCATTCCGCCAGGGCGGGATCGGGGTTGAAGCGGGCGAGTTCAGCAGCTAAATCCATGGCATGCATTTTACCATTTCAATAGCCTGTAATCCAGTAATGGCGAGGGTTTCAGCCAATTTATTGAGGGCCGTTATTACCATCACGCTTGCCAATGTGCAGGTGGTTTTGCATCTAGTCTTTGCCAGTCGATCCCAGTCGTCAACCAGTTCCATTGTGCGATTGTGAGCGTCAAGATCGTCGCGTCCGAAGAGGGCCAGATGAAGTGTCCGCGATGCAGTCGGCGCTGGCACAACCATACCCCGGTGCCATCCCAGATCAGAAGCTTGATGCGATTGCTGTTGCGATTCCGGAAGGCGTAGGCCGTACCGTCGCAAGGAGAACACTGCAGAGCTTGCTGGATCTTGAGTGACAGGCCGTTGATGCCAAGACGCATATCCACCGGTTCAACTGCAAGCCAGATTTGATCTGGACGAATCAACGCAGGACCTCACGTAACCATTGAGCGCAGACCATGGACTGTGAAGTGGGCCACGTCACCTGAACGACGGTTTGTTGCCGGCGGATTTCAATCTGAATGTCGCTGGATGGCTGCGGGTCTGATATCTGCTGCACACTGACAGGGACCAGGGTTGGCGGCGGGCAGTTCGCTGCCACAACGCTTCCTTGCTGTTCACAATGTGCTTTGACCCATTGGCGCAGCATGTTGGCATTGAGCTGATTCGCCAGTGCCACGCCGGCAATTGATACGCCGGGTTGCAGGCAAGCAGAAATAGCTTGAGCCTTGAACTCAGGAGCATGTCTGCGGCGGGTTCGCGTAGGAGGTAAGGCAAGTTGCATAGTGTTCATGTGTCCACCTAAAATATCGTGGACACAATGATCACAGAACCTTCAATCAGTCAGCAATATGGATGCGCTGGCCGCTTACGGGCGAAGTCCTGGTAGGTCGGGTTAAGTTCCGGATCGTAGTAGGAGGCATGCTTGACGCCGGACTTGAGGTTGTCTGGGACAAGGATCGCGGTGACGCCACCAAGAAACTCAAAGGTGCGGACGTGGGAACCAATCCAG
>CAIJXJ010000082.1 GCA_903824575.1 uncultured Methylobacillus sp. | reverse complement strand
GAGCTAGCTCGACTATTCAGGCGTCCCGCCTGGCAAAGCCTTCACCGGCTCCACGTACCGCAAAAAACCTTATGGTGGAGGGGGAAGGATTCGAACCTTCGTACTCTGAGAGAACGGATTTACAGTCCGTCGCCTTTAACCACTCGGCCACCCCTCCACACAGAACCGATAATTATCTCTGGTTTTGCATGGCCTGTCAACCGGCCCTTGCCTGACGTATAAATTTGGTGCCGGATAACGGAATCGAACTGTTGACCTTCGCATTACAAGTGCGCTGCTCTACCAACTGAGCTAATCCGGCGAAGGCGGGATTATAGTGACTTACAGATCGAAGTGCAATTTACTTTTCAGTCTTTTTTCATGCTTTGACACAGCGTTGCCACAGTGAAGGAATTAATCATGGCAACAATCAGGGATAGAGACAGTAAGTATCAGGCTGTCATCAGGCGCAAAGGGCATCCTGAAATCGTCAAAACCTTCGTGCTTAAGAAGGATGCCGAGAAGTGGGCTAGGCAGCACGAGTCCTTAATGGACTCGGAACTCTGGGTAGGTCGCTCCATACGGCACGCCATTCACGCAAAGTTGGTGCCAAATTTTTCAGGCCCTGCAAGGAGAAAAGATCTGGCGCAAGTGGAAGACAAACCATATCGGATGCGATCAATGCCGAACGGTTGATGGCGCCCAAGTTGGGTCCAACATCAATAAGTACGAGCTCAGCACCCCAATCTGCACCCAACTGAATAAGCCGGTGAAATGCCGTGATGGTGCGAAAAGCTGATTCATCACGATGATGACAACGGGCCAGGCATCCGAAAGTTTGTCCTCGAACCTAGACAATCCGAGGTCGCCCGCTATAACCCTAAGATTCGACGTGACTTTTTCAACATGGGGATGTGCAATGTCACCGGTGCCGCGAAGAATTGGATTGATGGAGCCAAAAACTGTCTCGGGGTGATCACCATCTGGCCACAGAGTTTCCAAGCGGTCTTCATTCAAGAACATTGCAGTTAAGATTGGCTTGTGGATCCAAATCAACGGCCAGCGTCTTGATGCCATGTTCTGAAAACATCCATGCCAAGTGATATATCAATTACCCTCTCAACAATCGACTCGTAGTACAAAGCCAGAGCATTACGGGTGTAATAGTCTTCTACATGACGTGGGTAAAGTTGCAGGCCATATACGAAAGTTCGGAACGGATAATGGTTAAATTTTCTACGGCATCGCAATCGATCGCAGTAAGTAGGGGCGACGTATTTGCCTGTTCAGGCTGGGAGGGTTGTTCCATGATGCATATCCTTTCGATAGATAACTGACTATAACGAAAGCACAGGGCGCAATTACCACGGCTCATTTTTAATGGGTATAGTCAGCGTCTATCAGTTAGGTATGCATGAGCGTTATTGCTTTATCCTGTGTGCTATTGAAAATATTCGTACTTAGTTAAGAGCATTTCAACCTTTTCGGCAAAACAGTTGCAGTCAATTGAAACGCCTTCACGGTTGATTCTATCGTTATAAATGTCTCCTGTAATGCTTGTGGCAATCCAGACGAATTCATCACGCATTTTACGAAGCAAGTCAACAACATCTTCTGGTAGCGCAGGCATCTGCGGTTGTTGCCCTGTAAGAATTTCAGGTTCTTGGTCAAGGATTTCTCTGAAGCCAAAGGGGACAATTTTAGGCATTTCATTTCCGTTAATCTGTGAAGACTTGCCTAGTATTAGGCCGGGAAAGACGCGACGCAAACGCAGAATTGGTTATGTAAAATGCCAGAATTCACGCAGGAGTATCGAGCACCCCTTTTGTTACACGATAAGGTGTTCAGTTGAAAGGCTAGTTGATCGTGGTGTAATTGTAGAACCTGCATTGCAGGAGCTATCTTTTAAAGACTCAATAGGTCGCACCAAGAAGGAAAAGGTTTACTTTTTCAGTCTTTCTTTTTGCTTTGGCTTTGCGTCGTCACTTCGTGACGCCCCTCCGTTATAACGCGTCTACCAACCACCGGGCATACTGCAGGGTAGCTCTTAATCCCTCATGGCCCATTCCCTGGACCATCGTCAGACTTGCGCTCGGCGCTTCCTTCGCCAGAGCCTTTGGATGCCGTGGAGGAATCACCTGGTCATTACTACCGTGAATCATGTAAATCGTTGTTGAAATCCCCTTCACCCATTCCACCGATGGCATCGGGTACTTGAGGATCAGCGTGGCCGGAAACATCGGGTAATGATCCTGCGCAACCGAGGTCAGGTTGTCGTAGGCAGCCTCCAGCAACACCTTATGGCCGGGATGCTTTTGCGCAAGGTAAACCGCAAAACCACTGCCGAGCGACTGGCCATAAAAAACAATATCCTTTGAGCCGGTTTTGGCAGAAAGCCACTGATAAACCGATTCGGCGTCCGCCAGCATGCTCTCCTGACTGCCGAATTCCCCACGAGACAAGCCATAACCGCGGTAATCCCAGATCAGGATGTTATAACCATGCGCAATGAACTGAGAAACATACTTTTGGCTGTTCCTTATATTTTCGCCATTGCCGTGCGAGTACAGCACAGTGCCTTTGGCATCAGGCGCATGCCAGAGCACACCATACAAAAGTCCTTTTGCAGACTGGAGCCTCATCTCTTCATAGGGGTAACCAACTTCAGGCTGCCATGAACTGACCAATGGCGTTGAAGCGCCAGGAAACAATATAGACTCCTGTTTCGCATAAAGCGCCACACAAGCCGTCAGATAAAACACGGCAGCCATGATGGCAAGTCGGCGAAGCGATCGCATTTGCATAGACTTGAATCCAGAATTTACCGGCAATGGGAAGGAACTAAAGAGCCTCTGGCTGTCATTTGGCAGCCTGGCGACAAGCTTAGGCTAGATAAAATACGCGCCGGCGCCCATAAGCAAAGACTTTGGAGCGCGAGCTGACAGCCGGCTAAAACGACAAACCTCTCTGGCCATGGCGTCCGGGATTGCTCTCAGACTTTATTTGACAACGTGCAGGGTGGGCTTTTTTGGCCCGGCTGGAGCTGGTGCTGTCACCGAGGCCACAGCGGCGTCCGGGACCACAGGGTCAAAAAAGAGTCCCTCTCCACTTTCGCGTGCGAACAATCCACGCACCGCATCGACCGGCACATAAATGGCTGTTGACACGCCATTAAAACGCGCGGAGAAACTGATGGCCTCATTGCCGATCAACAAATCACGCGTGGCCGAATGATTGATGTTCAAGACGATCTCGCCGTCCTTGACATACCCCATCGGCACCCGCGTATTGATATCCACCGCAACCGCCAAATAGGGCGTGAAGCCATTATCCACACACCATTCATAAATGGCGCGCAACATATAGGGCTTGGTCGAGGCTGAGGCACTCATCAGCGACGCATCGCCTTTTCCGATGGCGTCATCGCCTCAATGTAGGCCGGACGCGAGAAAATGCGCTCTGCATATTTGAGCAACGGCGCCGCCTGCTTCGGCAATTCGATCCCATAATGACCAAGGCGCCACAACAAAGGCGAGATCGCCACATCCAGCATGGAAAACTCATCCCCCAGCATGTATTCCTGCTTGTTGAAGATCGGCGCAATTTGCGTCAGGTTATCTCGCACCACGCTGCGCGCCTTGTCAGCAACCTTGGCATTGCCAGACTCCATGTCGGCCAGATGTGAGAACATCTGGTCTTCAAAATTGTGCAAAAACAAGCGTGCACGTGCACGCATCACCGGGTCTGCCGGCATCAGTTGCGGATGAGGAAAACGCTCATCGATGTATTCGTTGATGATGTTGGCTTCATACAGCACCAGTTCGCGCTCAACCAGCACCGGCACCCGATTGTACGGATTGATCACGGCCAGGTCCTCTGGCTTATTGGACAGATCGACGTCGATCACTTGAAAATCCATACCTTTTTCAAACAGCACGATACGGCAACGCTGGCTGAAGGGACAGGTCGTCCCTGAATATAATGTCATCATAATTTAAGGCTCTCAATTCCTACAAGCAATGCGGGAGACGCCGTATGCCGGCGTCTCCCGCAAAGGTTTACTTCAATGTATGTCTTTCCAGAATTCTTTCTTGAGCGCACGAGCCACCACAAAAAACAGACTGAGGAACAGCAGCACGATCAGACCTAGTTGCATGCGCTGGGCGCGAGCAGGCTCTCCCATGTAAACCAGGTAATTGACCAGGTCGGCCACCATCAAATCATATTCGCCAGGGCTGAGCTTGCCGGGCTTCACCAGCACCAGAGCGTGCGACTCGGTCTTATTGCCGTGAGCATCCACTTCTTCGGTAATCTTCAGATGCTGTTCACCCTGCAATTGCCACAGCACATGCGGCATGCCGACCTTGTCGAACGCCACATTGTTCCAGCCGGTGGGGCGCGTCTCGTCACGATAGAAGCCACGCAAATAGGTATAAAGCCAGTCAGCGCCACGGGCACGCGATATCACGGACAAGTCCGGCGGGGTCGCACCGAACCAGGATTTGGCGTCTTTCTTGTTCATCGCCACCGTCATGGTATCGCCGACCTTCGCTCCGGTGAAGATCAGGTTGGCCTTGATCTCCTCGTCGGTCAGGCCGATGTCATGCAGGCGGTTATAGCGCATGTACGCCGCACTGTGACAATTGAGGCAATAGTTGATAAAGGTCTTGGCGCCGCGCTGCAAGGAGGCCTGATTGGCGCCATTGATAGGCGCATGGTCAAGTTCCATGCCCTCGTTCGCCAGAGCCCCAAGCGGCAGTATCAAACTCAGAATCAGAATCAGTTTGTTCATTATCCTGTCACCCTTTCCGGTACCGGTTTGGTCTTGTCAATCTTGCTGTACCAAGGCATCAGAGCGAAAAACAGGAAATACAGCAAGGTGAAGATGCGCGCAAACACGTTCGCCCGATCGACACCGCCCACCAGTGGCAGCGCCTTGTCAAAAGTGCCCCAAACCGTGGTAGGCACGGTGCCAAGATAGCCGAGAATGAGAAAACTCACCACGAACACAGCCAGCCAGGACTTGTACTGCACGCCACGATAACGAATCGACTTGACCGGACTGCGATCTATCCATGGCAGGAAGGCAAAGGCCACCACCGACAAACCCATCGCCACCACGCCAGGGAACTGTGAACTAAACAAAGGTGGCACGGCGCGCAGAATGGAATAATACGGTGTGAAATACCAGACCGGTGCAATATGCGGCGGCGTCTTCAGGGCATCAGCCGGGATGAAATTATTTGCTTCCAGAAAGTAACCGCCCATTTCCGGCGCGAAGAACAACACAGCTGAGAACACGATCAGGAACATGGCCACACCCATGATGTCCTTCACCGTGTAGTAAGGATGAAAAGGGATGCCGTCGAGCGGAATGTGCGTCACGGGATCCTTGTTTTTCTTGATCTCGATGCCGTCCGGGTTATTGGAACCCACTTCATGCAAGGCAATAATGTGGGCGGCGACCAAGCCCAGTAGCACCAAGGGCAAAGCAATGACATGGAAGGCGAAGAAACGGTTCAAGGTTGCATCCGACACCATGAAGTCGCCGCGCAACCACAGCGAGACATCAGGGCCGATAAAAGGAATAGAAGTAAACAGGTTGATGATCACCTGCGCGCCCCAGAACGACATCTGGCCCCATGGCAGCAGGTAGCCGAAGAAGGCCTCACCCATAAGACACAGGAAGATGGCAACGCCGAACAGCCAGATCAGTTCACGCGGATTGCGATAGGAACCATAGAGCAGGCCGCGAAACATATGCAGGTACACCACGACGAAGAACATCGAAGCGCCGGTGGAGTGCATGTAGCGAACCAGCCAGCCCCATGGCACATCGCGCATGATGTACTCGACCGAGGCAAAAGCCAGTGCCGCGTCAGGCTTGTAATGCATGGTAAGGAGGACGCCGGTGACGATCTGCAACACCAGCACCAGCATCGCCAGGGAGCCAAAGTAATACCAGAAGTTGAAGTTTTTTGGTGCGTAGTATTCGGAAAGGTGTGCTTTCCAGTTGGATGTCAGCGGGAAGCGCGCATCTACCCAAGTCAGGGCACAGGTCAGGTATTTTTGCATGCTCAGGCCTCCTTGCCGTCTTGACCGACACCAATCAGCAGGCGGCTGTCAGACAAATATTTATAGGGTGGCACCTGCAAATTGATCGGCGCCGGCGAGCCCTTGAATACACGGCCAGCGAGGTCGAATCTGGAGCCGTGGCAGGGGCAGAAAAAGCCGCCTGGCCAGTCGCTACCCATGCCCTCTTCGCCCGATTGCAGCTTGGAGGTAGGCGAACAGCCAAGATGGGTACAGATCCCAACCAGCACCATCAGGCCAGGCTTGATGGAACGCGTGGCATTCCTGGCGTAATCAGGTTGCTGCGGCACGTCTAATTTGGGATCGGTGAGTTTGTCATCGATCTTTGTCAACTGGTCGAGCATGGCTTGGGTGCGGTTGATGATCCACACCGGCTTGCTACGCCACTCGACCACGATCATCGAGCCCGCCTCCACCTTGCCGATATCCACCTCGACCGGCGCACCGGCGGCCTTCGCGCGTTCGCTCGGCAGCATGCTGAGGACAAATGGCACCGCCACGGCGGCCGTTGCCACCCCACCCACTGCCGTCGTCGCAGCAATCAAAAACCGCCGCTTGCTTTGATCCACATCTTGATTCGCCATCACGATCCCTTGCTGACTGTGACCTAAAGGGTTGGAATTGTACCGATTTCCTGCAGAAACTTAAAGGAAGCTCTGCATCATTACCCACAGAAACTTTATTATCCGCCCAGATGCCAAGGCCGCCAAGCAAATCACCAAGTCAAAAACCGGCTAATCCTGCCCAAATTCTAAGGGGGAGGTTTTCTTGGCGAGCTTGGCGCAGCGCAAGGACACTTGATATTCCCTAAGCAGCATCCATGATCATAAACCACCAAGAGCATGCTTACTTCCTTGAGTGGCCCGGTTGTGGCCATTCGTGGCGTCTTGGTGGATTAATTTTTTTATACCGGGTTATCGATTTCAATGTATTGGTGGCTGATGCCAAAATGGCTTGCCAGATGCTCGCCAAGGGCCTGCACGCCATAGCGCTCGGTGGCGTGATGGCCGGCCGCGATGAAGGCGACACCAGATTCACGCGCCAGATGAACGGTGCGCTCCGACACTTCCCCGGTCAGGAATGCATCCACGCCTTGTGTCACCGCCTGCTCAAGGACATCCTGCGCAGCTCCAGTGCACCAGGCTATGCGCCGAATATTGGCGTCAGGATCGCCCAGCAACAGTGGTTCACGCTGCAACGCATGCGCCACGCGCTGCCCGAAGGCCGCCAGTGGCATGGGCTCAATCAGGCGGCCACAGGCCGCCAGCGATTGCTCTCCAAACCAGCTATCGATCATCAGGCCAAGTACGCGCGCCAGTTGAACATTGTTACCAAACTCGGGATGCGCATCCAGCGGCAAATGATAGGCCAGCAAATTGATGTCACGTTCCAGCAGGAATTTAAGCCGGGTGCGTTTGATGCCGGTAACGCATGTCTCCTCGTTTTTCCAGAAATAGCCGTGATGCACCAACACCAGGTCGGCTCCAGCTTCCGCTGCCGCTTCCAGCAGGGCCATGCTGGCTGATACCCCGCTGACAATGCTGACAACTTCCTCACGACCGGCCACCTGCAAGCCGTTTGGGCAGTAATCCCGGAACCGCTCGACCTGCAGCAATTGTCCGGTATAATCAAGCAATTCAATCAGTTTCATGTCACTATATCCTTGACCTGCATGCGCAAATTCTGGTTTTCTTCTAGTGTCAGCCTGACGCCTCTGGTGCGGGCCTGCGTTAAAAACGCACCAGAGTTGCCGACCACTTTATCATGAAGAAGCTCTGGCTCATTTTTGCACAAACGGTCACCGTCAGTCTTGGCATTCTGTTCGTGTTACAACTATTTCGGCCGGAATTGCTTGGCAACGGCCCCAAACTGATCACCGTGCAACAGGCAGAACCGGTCACCGGCAAGCGCAGCGTTGTGTCGTACAGCCAGGCCGCGCGCAAGGCCATGCCTTCCGTCGTCAACATTTTCACTAGCCACGCAATTGCCGAGAACAGCCACCCCCTCCTGAACGATCCGATGTTTCGGCAGTTTTTCGGAGACCAGTTGGACGATCAACCCCAACGCGAAAACAGCCTCGGTTCGGGGGTCATCGTCAGCCCGGAGGGGCTGATTCTGACCAATCACCATGTAATCGATGCTGCTGATGAAATTGAAGTCGCCTTGGCAGATGGCCGCACGGTCCCGGCGCGCGTAGTTGGTAGCGACCCTGAAACCGATATTGCCGTGGTCAAAATCAACGTTAAAAACCTTCCCTCCATCACCTTCGGGCGCTCCGAGGAACTTCAAGTAGGCGACGTCGTACTAGCCATTGGCAATCCATTCGGCGTCGGTCAGGCCGTGACACAGGGCATTGTCAGTGCGCTGGGCCGCAACCATCTTGGCATCAATACTTTTGAGAATTTCATTCAGACCGACGCTCCAATCAATCCTGGCAACTCCGGCGGCGCACTGATCAATAGCGACGGCAATCTGGTGGGAGTTAACAGTGCCATTTATTCGCGCAGTGGTGGCAGTATGGGCATCGGCTTCGCGATTCCCGTCAGCCTGGCGCGGCAGATCATGGAACAGATCATCCGCCAAGGTGGCGTCACACGTGGCTGGATCGGCATTGAAGCGCAGGACATCACACCAGAGCTAGCCGAATCTTTCAAACTGAAAGAATCCCGTGGCGCACTGGTTGCTGGCGTCATGCGTGGTGCCCCGGCTGACAACGCTGGCGTCAAACCAGGCGATATTCTGCAGGAAATCAATGGGCGTAAAGTGATCGACAGCGCCAGTATGCTGACCCTGATTGCGGCGCTCAAGCCCGGCCAACCGATCACGATCAAAGTCGTGCGCAATCAGGCCGAGCACAGTCTGAGTATCATGATCGGCCGGCGCCCCAAACCCGAACCGCGAAAAAACTGAATCTGCATCAAGCTTAAGGTCGCATTCTGTTGCAGATTCGGCTTATAGTGGCAATGTACGAGGAACCGTCTTTATTGTTTTGTCAATTAATCAATAACGAAGGGCTATTTTACCCAAAATCATGAGCGGAAAATCCATCACGCCAACCCGGCAGGAACGGCTAATGCGGGAAAACGATTTCATCGTTTCCAAAACCGACACCCGCGGCATTATTACCTACGGCAACCCCATTTTTATCGAATTCTCCGGCTACACGGAACAGGAACTGCTGGGAGCTCCGCATAACATCATTCGCCACCCTGACATGCCGCGAGCTGCTTTCAACCTGGTTTGGAGCACGATCCAGTCCGGCCAAGAGTGTTTTGCCTACGTCAAGAACATGTCCAAGGACGGCGGCTTTTACTGGGTATTCACCCATATCACCCCGGATTTCTCACTCGACGGGAAAATCATCGGTTATTACTCCGTGCGTCGCTGCCCGAAACGAAGTGCCATCGAAAAAATAGAACCGGTCTACCGCGACATGCTGGCGGCCGAACAGGCGGCCGTCGGCAAGAATCCGATCGAAGCCGGCACCAAGGTTCTGACAGACCTGCTCAAATCTACAGGACTAGGCTATGAAGAACTCATCTTCGCACTTTGACTGGACCCGCCGGCTTGCCTTCGTGCTGACGCTGACAGGTGGCGGCCTGGGTTTTCTCAGCCCCTTGCATGCATTGCCCGCACTGATCCTCGCAGCACTCTTGCTGCTTTGGCCCGCGACCCCGGCCAAGGGCAATAGTGACGAGCTCAATGAACTGCTGAAAAGAGTCAAGGATGGCTGGCTGGGAGACCGTCTGCCGCATGCCAATCCAGACCCGATCCAGGAGGAAATTCGCGTCAACCTCAACGCCGCTCTTGACCAGACCGAGACAGCTTTCCGCGAAATGCTGGGAGGAATGGAAGCCTCGGCCAGCGGACGGCATTGGCGGCGGTTGCAAACCGCAGGCCTGCACGGCACCTTCAAAGGCGTGCTGGAGAGCATGCAAAGAATGCTCGATCAGTTGGCCTCAGCACAGGAATCCATTGCCCGTGAGGCCTTGCTGTCAAACATTTTTCTGAGTTCTGAGCGCGGCCTGACCCAAGCCATCAATCAGGTTAAAAAGGCACTCGATGAAGTATCGGCCAGTTCTTCTCAGGTTCAATCACGCGCGGTCTCCTTCTCCGACTCCGCCACCGCCATGTCAGGTGCGGCCGAATCGATGTCTGGCGCATTGGGAAGAGCACAGGATTCTGCAGTAAAAAGCACGGTATCTTTGACCCAACTCAACGACAAGACCGATGCCATCAAGGCCCTCACCAGCCGTATCGACGCAATCGCCAAGCAAACCAGCCTGCTGGCATTGAACGCCTCCATTGAAGCCGCCCGAGCCGGCGAGCAGGGCCGTGGCTTTGCCGTTGTGGCCGATGAGGTACGCAAACTGGCAGAGCAGGCACAACTGGCATCGCTTGAAATCGCCGAAGCCATTTCCGCAGTTTCCGGGGCGATGGACGATGTTTCTTCGCAAATGGGCGAATTGGAGGGAGCTGTTTCCAGCGCGCGTGAAACGGCTAATGTATTCAGCAACGAGATGGCCGGCTCTGCCAGTTCGGCATCTGTGGTCAAGGACCTGGCGGGAACAATCAGTCAGGGCGCGACCAGCATGGGAACCTCCATGCAGATGGTGTCCCTCGCCCAGAAGGCACGTGCCGACGTCAATGCCACCCTCAACGGCACACCGGTCGACATGTCCCACATGTCTTCCATTGAGCGTAACGCCCTGGAGATGGCGCAGTCGAAAAAATGGGTCAAGGGCAGTGCCGAGCGCGAGGGCCTACTGGAAATCTACGACAATTTGTTCCAGCACATTGAAAGCCTGATTGAAGACCACCCCACTTAACAGACTTAAGGAGGTCGCTGATTTATTCCTTTACGCGGGCAGTCACGAACCCGGCGGCCAGGATGCCAGCCTCATACAGTAGCCAGAGGGGCACCGCCAGCATGATCTGGGAGACCACGTCGGGTGGGGTGAAAATGGCCCCGATAACGAACGCGCCAACGATCACATAGGGGCGCACTTCCTTCAGTTTGGCCACCGAAATCACACCCAATTTAACCAACAACACCACAGCCACAGGCACCTCGAAGGCAATGCCGAAGGCCAAAAACAAGGTGATGACAAAATCCAGGTAATTGCCGATATCTGTCATCACCGCGACCCCAACCGGCGCCGTGCTGGTGATGAAACCGAACACCACCGGAAACACCAGGAAATAGGCAAACGCCATGCCGATCAGAAACAACAAGGTACTCAATACGATCAGGGGTACAGCGAAGCGTTTTTCGTGGGCATACAATCCTGGTGCCACGAACGCCCACAGCTGATACAAGGTATAGGGCAAGGACACGACAATGGCAGCCAGCATCGCCACCTTCATCGGCACCAGAAACGGTGTCGTCACAGCGGTTGCAATCATCTGACCGCCTGCAGGCAGGCGGGATAAAAGGGGCTGTGCCAATAGGGTGTAAATCTTGTTGGCAAAGGGAAATAGGCAGAGAAAAGACACCACCACTCCAATGATGATGTGCAGCAAGCGGTTGCGCAACTCGATCAGGTGCGAGATGAATGTGTCCGTCGGGGTCATGGTGTCTGCGTGGGATGTTCAAGCCGGGGGATTGCCTCTACTTCTTTAGCCGCTTCAACCACGGGAGATGCCATCTGTTGCACCCCCTGCTTCACTTCTGTCTCGACGGCGGTCATGCTACTTTGAACCTCTTCCTGCATTTTCTGCAATTCCTGCAGCTGCAGTTCCCTGGTAATTTCCGTTTTGATGCCGCTGACATAACGCTGCATACGCCCGGCCAGCAGACCGAGCGTACGGGCAACCTTGGGCAGCTTTTCCGGCCCGATCACGACCAGCGCCACGATGGCGATGGTCAGCATTTCACCAAATGACACATCAAACATCGGCGACTAGGGATGCTTGGTCTTGTCGAGCACTTCACCTTCGACCGTCGTGCGGCCAGGGGCATCATCCAACTTGGGCGTGGCCTGCTCTTCGCGCATGGCCTCCTTGAAGCCCTTCACCGCCCCTCCTAAGTCACTGCCGACGTTGCGCAGCTTCTTGGTGCCGAAAACCACCAATACAATCACCAATACAATCAACCAATGCCAGATACTGAAAGAACCCATCATCATCTCCTCAAGTTTTTGGCAACGTCTGCCCGCCACCGAACACGTGAACATGCAGGTGAAACACTTCCTGCCCGCCACTCCGGCCGGTATTGATCATGGTTCGAAAGCCGTCCAGCCCCGACGCGCTCGCAAGCTTAGGTGCCAGCAGCAGCAAGCGCCCCAGCATGTCCTCGTGTTCAAGCCTGCAATCGCTCAAGCCCGCCACATGCAGCTTGGGAACCAGCAGAAAATGCACCGGAGCAATGGGATGGATGTCGTGAAACACCAGGAATTCGTCATCCTCGTACAGCTTGTTGCTCGGGATGGTCCCGGCGACGATCTTGCAGAACAAACAATCAGTCATTCATTCGCTCCTTGCACACTGCTTTTTACGTGAAACATCCCTCCCGGCACCGAAGCTTTTCAGCCAGCTCCTTTTTGGTTCCGACATAAGCTAAGGCTTAGCATCCACGACAAGGCTACTCATCCTTTGGACGTCTAGCTTTCTCCTCCAGCCCGGACAGGTGTTCGCGGCGGGCCAATTCGTTCAATATATCATCAGGGTGCAAACCCGTCTGTGCCAGCATCACCAGAGTATGGAACCACAGGTCTGCAGTCTCATAGATGATCTGCTCGCGGTCACCATCCTTGGCGGCGATGATGGTCTCGCCAGCTTCTTCCGCAATTTTTTTCAGCGTGGCATTCAGCCCTTTGGCATACAGCTTGGCGACATAAGAGGACTGCGAATCGGCGTGCTTACGAGCCTCCAGCGTCTGGGCCAGGCGATCCAGGATATCACTCATTTTTTATAAATCTCTTCAGGGTTCTTCAGTACCGGTTGATCAATGATCCAGTGCCCGTCCTCCAGCCTCTGAAAGAAACAGTGATGGCGACCGGTGTGACAGGCAATGCCGCCCATTTGCTCGACCGTCAGCAAGATCACATCCTCATCGCAGTCGAGGCGAATTTCGACCACCTTCTGCACATGCCCGGACTCCTCGCCCTTGTGCCACAGCTTCTTGCGCGAACGCGACCAATACACGGCGGTATTGGTCTCAACCGTCAACTTGAGCGCCGCCCGGTCCATCCAGGCGAACATCAGCACGACACCCGTGCCTGCCTCTTGAGCAATCACAGGGACCAGTCCGTCATCCGTCCAGTTGATCTTGGTGAGCCAGCTATCTAACATCACAATCTCACTTCTATGCCATGGTCAGCCATGTATTGCTTGGCGTCCCGCACCGAATATTCACCGAAATGGAAAATGCTGGCCGCCAGTACCGCATCTGCCCGGCCGAGCTTCACGCCATCGACCAGATGATCAAGGCTGCCGACGCCACCGGAGGCAATCACCGGCACTTCAACCGCATCACTGATGGCGCGCGTCAACTCCAGATCAAATCCGCTCTTGGTCCCATCTCTGTCCATACTGGTCAGCAGAATCTCTCCCGCGCCCAGGCCCACCATCCTGGAAGCCCATTCCACGGCATCGAAACCCGTCGGTTTGCGACCGCCATGCGTGAAGACCTCCCAATGATCGCCGACGCGCTTGGCATCGATCGCCACCACGATACACTGAGAGCCGAAACGGCTGGCGGCATCGCTCACCAGTTGCGGGTTCAGTACTGCCGAAGTATTGATGCTGACCTTGTCGGCGCCGGCGTTGAGCAGGTTGCGTACATCCTCGACCACGCGCACGCCACCGCCCACGGTCAGCGGGATGAATACCTGGGACGCGACTTGCTCGATGATATGAAAAATCAGGCCGCGATTATCGGAGCTAGCGGTAATGTCGAGAAAGGTAAGTTCGTCTGCGCCCTGCTCATCGTAACGGCGCGCGATTTCCACCGGATCGCCGGCATCGCGTAACTCGACGAAATTGACGCCCTTGACCACGCGCCCGTTGGTGACATCGAGGCAGGGAATGATGCGCTTGGCTAAACCCATGAAACTGGACTCATCAGCCGTTCAGTTCGTCCGCCAGGGCCTGAGCTGCAGCGAAGTCCAGCGTGCCTTCGTAAATAGCACGGCCGGTGATGGCACCCATGACCCCCTCGGCCTCAACCTCGCACAAACGCCTGACATCATCCAAATTGGTCACGCCGCCACTGGCGATGACCGGAATCCTGAGCGCGCGCGCCAACGCCACCGTGGCATCAATATTGACACCGCTCAGCATGCCGTCGCGCCCGATGTCGGTGTACACCACGGCCTCGACGCCGTAGTCCTCGAAACGCCTGGCCAGATCGACCACATCATGCCCTGTCAGTTTCGACCAGCCATCCACCGCCACCTTGCCATCCTTGGCATCCAGTCCCACCATGATGTGGCCAGGAAAGGCATCGCAGGCCTCGTGCAGAAAGCCCGGACTCTTGACCGCCGCTGTGCCGATAATCACGTAGCTGATGCCATCATCGAGATAACGCTCTATCGTTTCCAGATCGCGGATGCCGCCGCCGAGCTGGATCGGAATCTCACCACCAACCGCCGCGACGATAGACTTGATCGCGCCCTCATTCACCGGCTTGCCGGCAAAAGCGCCGTTCAGATCAACCAGGTGCAAGCGGCGACCGCCCTGCTTCACCCACTGGCGCGCCATGGCACCGGGATCTTCGGAAAATACCGTAGCCCCTTCCATCAGGCCTTGTTTCAGGCGCACACAGTGGCCATCTTTGAGATCAATTGCAGGAATCATCAGCATGATAAGGGGCTCTTAGGGACGACCGTCCCAATTGACAAAGTTGTATAACAACGACAAACCAGCCTGCTGGCTCTTTTCGGGATGGAACTGCACGGCAAAAATATTATCGCGTCCGACCGCGCTGGTGAAACGCGCCGGATATTCCGTGTAAGCCGTTTCCAGGGCAGGGTCCACAGGTTCCACATAATAACTGTGCACAAAATAATAGCGTGCATCAGGGGCAATGCCAGACCACAACGGATGGCTTCGGCTTTGTCGCACCTCATTCCACCCCATGTGCGGCACTTTCAGTTTGTAGCCGGCACGATCCTTCATCCCCGCGGAAAAACGCCTGACCTGCCCCTGTAAGACGCCCAGCCCCGCCGTGTCTCCTTCTTCACTATGCTCGAACAGCATTTGTAAGCCGATGCAAATACCGAGAAATGGCTTATTGGCTGCGGCCTCCAGCACCGGCTGACGCAGACCGCGCGCATCCAGTTCGCGCACACAGTCCGGCATCGCCCCCTGACCGGGAAATACCACACAGCGGGCGGCCATCACCTCAACCGGGTCGCTAGTGACAATCACGGACTGCTCGCCGGCAACATGATGCAATGCCTGTTCCACCGAGCGCAGATTGCCCATGCCATAATCGATTACCGCTATATCGGACATAAAAAACCCGCAGTCAGCGTTCAGCTGTCAGCGCACAGCTAAAAGCTGATCGCTGACCGTTTATGGCTGATCGCTGCCTCACAACGTTCCCTTGGTTGAAGGCATGACGCCCGCCATGCGCAGGTCCATCTCCACCGCCATGCGCAGCGCACGGCCGAAGGCCTTGAAGATGGTCTCGGCTTGATGGTGGGCATTGTTGCCACGCAGATTGTCGATGTGCAGGGTCACCAGTGCGTGATTGACGAACCCCTGGAAGAATTCGTGGATCAGATCGACATCAAAGTCGCCGATGCGGGCACGGCTAAATTCTACGAAAAATTCGAGCCCCGGACGACCGGAGATATCCAGCACCACGCGTGATAAGGCTTCATCCAGAGGCACGTAGGAATGTCCATACCGGACAATCCCTTTTTTATCACCAATGGCCTGGGCGAAAGCCTGGCCCAGTGCAATACCAATGTCTTCCACCGTATGATGGGCATCAATATGGAGATCGCCCTTCGCGGCAACGACAATATCCATCATGCCATGGCGTGCGATTTGATCCAGCATGTGATCTAGAAACGGAATACCGCTGGCAAGTTCAACCTTGCCACTACCGTCGAGATTGATGGACGCCGAAATCTGCGTTTCCAGAGTGTTACGGGTAACCAAAGCGGTGCGCATGAAATCAGTCGCAAAAAAAGTAGTTTATTCTAACCCAAAATTTGAGTCGAACATAAAAAAACCCCCAAGGCGCAGCACCCCGGGGGTTTTGAATTAGCCGTGCAAATTAGCCCAGCAATTTCTTGACCCAGCCAAACAGACCGCCACTGGACTCACCGGCAGCCGCATCCACCAGTTCGCGAATTTCGCGAGCGGCAGTCGCTGGAGACTTGGAACCAGTAATGGCCCCACCGACCACGATGATGCCAGGGCCAGCCTTGACCACTTGCTGTACGGTGGACTGCTTGATGCCGCCGGCAACAGAAACCTTGACCGAGAGACCTTGTGCCACCAGCGCAGCCAGATCGGCAAACGGGGTGTGGCCAGCCAATTGCTGGTCGATTCCGGTATGGATACCAATGATATGGGCGCCTACCCTAGCAGCTTCTGCGGCGACTTCTGCCTTGTTTTCCACGTTGATCAAATCAACCTGAGCTTGCTTGCCATAGGCCTTGGCCACGTCAACTACGCCCTTGATAGTGCCGATGTCAGCAGTGCCGAGCACGGTGGTGATGTCGGCGCCAGCCTTGAAGAAGGGTTCGGCTTCATAGTAACCGGCATCCATGGTCTTCAGATCAACGAACAACAACTTGTCCGGGTGTTGAGCTTTTATGGCCTTCACAATCGCCAGGCCATTTACCTTCAGGCAAGGCGTGCCGATTTCGATAATGTCGACATACGGTGCTGCTTGACGAGCCAGTGCTAGTGTCTGATCGTAATCCAGGGAATCCAGTGCTACTTGAATCAAGGGCTTTGCCATGACTTTTCCTCCATGTAATTTGAATAGGGCGCTTAAGTGGCCTCAGCGCGATATGATAAAGCACTGTTCAGTAAATGGAAACAGTTAAAATTCAAGATGATCGAGATTCCGTAATTTTTTTAGAATTTCCCCATCAGTCCTGTAGAAAAATTCGCACTTTGCGCGGCTTGACATAAACATGCTCCCCCGCCTGCAGATTCAATTCACGAAAGCGCTCATGGGTGAGAACTGCTTCGATGAATTCTCCATCATCCTCACGCCCCAATTCAAGCCGAATCACCGGGCCAATGGGATGAATGTGATTGATAACGACCTTGAAGGCTGAATCGCCATCAGCTTCGCGCTGAATATCAATGTCATGCGGCCGCACATAGGCCAGTGCCGATGCGTTCTCGGCGCCCACATGTTCCGGCGCCGCCAGCTCAACCTCGCCGATATAGGCAAAGCCGGCGTGGACGCGACTATGGAACAGGTTGACGTTGCCGAGGAAATGATAGACGAACGGGCTAGCCGGATGATCATAGACCTCGCTCGGCGTTCCCACCTGTTCAATCACGCCCTTGTTCATAACCACCACGCGATCGGCAACTTCCAGCGCCTCTTCCTGATCGTGGGTGACGAACACGCTGGTGATGTGCAGTTCGTCATGCAGGCGCCGCAGCCAGCGCCGCAGATCTTTGCGAACCTGAGCATCCAGCGCGCCGAATGGTTCATCCAGCAGCAATACACGCGGCTCCACCGCCAAGGCACGTGCCAGAGCAATACGTTGACGCTGCCCGCCAGACAGTTGTGGCGGATAACGATCGGCCAGCCAATCCAGTTGCACCAGATTCAGCAATTCATGCACCCGGCGCCTGATTTCGGCCTCATTTGGACGCGTACTCTTGGGACGCACGCGCAGACCAAAGGCGACATTCTCGAACACAGTCATATGGCGGAACAGGGCGTAATGCTGAAACACGAAACCGACTTGCCGCTCGCGCACGTGGCGTTGCGTGGTGTCCTCGCCATCAAAATGGATCCGACCTGCATCGGGAAACTCAAGGCCGGCTATGATGCGCAGCAAGGTGGTTTTGCCGCAACCGGATGGCCCCAGCAGGGCCACCAGTTCGCCGGATGGCACGTCCAGACTGATGTCGTTAAGGGCGCTGAAATCGCCGAAGTTCTTCTGTACGTTGCGAATTTCTATGCTCATGATGCGTCCTTATTCATTTGTTGTGACGGCGCGAGCCGCCTGCCATTCCACCAGTGATTTCAGTGCCAGAGTAACCAGGGCTAGAAAAGCCAGCAGGGAGGCACAGGCAAAAGCAGCGACATAGTTGTATTCGTTATAGAGGATCTCGACGTGGAGCGGCAGGGTGTTGGTCATACCGCGGATATGTCCGGACACCACTGATACCGCGCCAAACTCACCCATAGCGCGAGCATTGGTCAGGATCACACCATATAACAGGCCCCATTTGATGTTGGGCAAAGTTACGCGCCAGAACATCTGCCAGCCGGACGCACCCAGCACAATGGCCGCCTCTTCTTCTTCCTTGCCTTGGGCTTGCATCAACGGAATCAACTCACGTGCCACGAATGGGAAGGTGACGAACACGGTGGCGAGCACGATGCCAGGCACGGCAAACAGTACCTTGTAGTCGTGACTGGACAGCCATCCGCCGAACCAGCCTTGCAGTCCGAATATCAGCACATAAACCAAACCGGCAATAACAGGTGACACGGCGAACGGTAAATCGATCAGGGTGATCAGCACACTCTTGCCCTTGAAATCGAACTTGGCGATGGCCCAAGCTGCCGACACGCCGAATACCAGATTGAGAGGCACGGCAATAGCCGCTGCAGTGAAGGTCAGCCAGATGGCTGACAATGCATCCGGCTCCTTGAACGCAGCCAGGTAAACGGCAATTCCTTTGCGTAGCGCCTCGGTGAACACTGCGGCCAGTGGCACGAACAGAAACAGACCGAGGAAACCGAGGGCGCTTGCTATCAGCAACCAGCGTATCCAGGCGGGCTCTGCAATGGCGCGACTGTGAGCAACCTTGGTGTTGTAATGACTGGCAGTAATGGTAATCATGATTTATCTCCCATACCGATGTGAACTCCACCATTGCAGGCCGTTAATGATCAGAAGCAGCAGGAAGGAAACGACCAGCATGACTACTGCGATCGACGTTGCACCGGCGTAATCGTATTGTTCAAGTTTGGTAATGATAAGGAGTGGCGTGATCTCAGAGACCATGGGCATGTTTCCGGCAATGAAGATCACAGAGCCATATTCGCCAATAGCACGGGCGAAAGCCAGCGAGAATCCTGTCAGGAGTGCAGGCCACAAGGCCGGCAGAATCACCTTCCAGAAGGTCTGCAGACGACTTGCGCCGAGGCTGGCGGCAGCCTCTTCAGCCTCGGCCTCGAGGTCTTCCAGCACCGGTTGCACCGTGCGCACAACGAATGGCAGGCCGATGAAAGTCAGCGCCACAATGACACCGAGCGGTGTGAACGCGACCTTGATACCCCATGGCTCAATCACGCTACCGATCCATCCATGTGTCGAGTAAACAGCGGTGAGTGCGATACCTGCGACTGCCGTCGGCAACGCAAATGGCAAATCAACCAACGCGTCAATCAAACGTTTTCCCGGGAATCGATAACGCACCAGCACCCAGGCCACCAGAAGGCCAAAGAAGGCGTTAATCAGAGCGCCAATCAGGGCGGCGCCGAAACTTAAGCGATAGGATGCCAGTACCCGTGGTGCGGTCACGGCTGACCAGAACTGATCCCAGGTGAACAGCGTGCTCTTGAGAAAGGTAGCCGACAACGGAATCAGTACAATCAGGCTGAGATAGAAAATGGTATAGCCCAGTGTCGGCCCAAAGCCTGGCAGGACTGAGGGTTTCTTCAATGTCAGATTCATAAGTTGTCCCGGAGCGCACTATTGATGCAAGTCCGCTATATTAGAAGATTGTGTTTATGAACAAAAAGAATGAATCAACATAAGCTTATAGCTTACAGTTGTATTATGGGCATATTATTAAGAATGGAACCGGAACGCAGCGCACCCCAAGAGTACTTGCTTCGCAGCGCCGAGGGAGGGGATCCAACAATATATTAGGTTCAGGCAACGGCCTTGAAGTTGGATTCCTCATTCAGCCAGACTCCAGGGCGACCCAGATGGTAGCCCTGCAATAACGTGGCACCGGCATTGATGGCAATATCATACTGAGTGGCATTTTCTACCCCCTGAACAATGATTTTTGCCCCCAGATCCTGGGCAATAGCGACCAGATGACCCAGCACACGCCGTACTTTGATGCTGGCCTCGGCGTCACGGATGATGCCGCCGTCGATCTTGATATAGTCCGGCGAATAGCGCCATAGACGACCGAGCGTGCTGCGCTTGCCGCCAAATCCATCAAAGGCAATCAGATAGTTGCGGTCGCGATAATTGTTAATGGCGTCCTCCAGATGCTTATCGATGTCAACACCGTGCTCCTGAATCTCTATCACCACCTGTCGTGTCGGCACCGAGTGCTTGTGCAGCACTTTTTCAAACACCTTGCCATGCGCAGATACCGTTGCCAGCAGTTTTGGGTGTACGTTGAGAAACAGCAATCCACGATCGCTTTCTGACAGTTGCAGATAATTGAGCATATGCAACGTGCGGGCGACTCGATCCAGTTTGACCAGACGGCCCTGTTTATCGGCAAAGTCGAATGCAAATTCCGGCGTCAGGGTTTCCGGCCCGATCGATGGCCGGAGTAAAGCCTCAAAGCCAAACGTCTCATTCTTTTGCGTGTCCAGAATAGGTTGAAATGCACTCTTCAACTGCACACCGATAAATCGGCTGATGACCTCCGTGCCTTGCACCTCCAGCCCAAGATCATCCAGATCCAGATACAAGGCTTCATGCAGGCTGATTTTCAGATCACTGATCACTTGTTGCACCATAAAGTGCTCCTTAGTCGATTCTGAATAATACGTTTAACGCTGGCTCAATGACTGAATTCTAAAACAAGCCATCCCAGTTTCGGCAATCCAGTTCCCCAAGACGGCCATGACAAGGACGCAAAAAAG
>CAIJXJ010000081.1 GCA_903824575.1 uncultured Methylobacillus sp. | reverse complement strand
ATTTCCTTTATTGCTGGATAACTCTGCTTGTGCTGTTCGCCAGTGTATCGGCCATGGCAGCCCCACTACCCGCGATTGACAAGATCCTGCAGGAATCCACGCGCCCCAATCCGCTGCCCGCACCCCCTCCGGCTGTAGTTCCAGAGATCAAAGCGCCGGAACAGAGCAAACCTGCCCAACGTTCTGGTCACGACGAAGTCCGCATCAACGTCACGCAGTTCGCCTTTCAGGGCAACGAATCCATCGCGACCGAAATTTTGCGTGCCGCCGTAGCGGAATCCGAGAACAAGGCCCTCAACTTCGGTGAATTAACCAAAGTCGTGGAGCAGGTCGAGGCACTCTACAAGTCACGCGGCTTCTTCCTGGCCCAGGCCTATCTGCCGCCACAGAAGATCCGTGACGGCGTGATCGAGATCAGCATCTCGGAAGGCAAGCTCGGCCAGACCCGACTCGAAGGCGAGAGCCGCATCAAACCAGACATTGTCTACGCCCATCTCGACCAGCTACCCAGGGGGCGTGCCGTCAAGTTGGCCGACATCGAGCGTCAGGTCCTCCTGATCAACGATCTCGCCGGCAGCAGTGCCACGCTAGACATGCAGGCAGGTGAAACCGACGGCACCACCGATGCCGTCATCGCCCAGAAGATCGAGCCCCTGTTGTCAGGCCGGGTGGAAATCAACAACCACGGTATGCCGGCCACCGGACAGGAGCACCTCGGGGTTTTCCTCAATGCCAGCAGCCCATTAGGCCTCGGCGACAAGTTCAGCGGCAACCTGATGGAGACCAACAGCGGCGATCTTGCCAGTTATGGCCTCAACTATGACTTGCCGGTCGGTGCCAAGGGCTGGCGCGTCACCGCTGCTGCCTCACTGTCCCAATACGCCATAGGTGCAGGGTCAGCCGCCGCCCTCAACGCGGCAGGCGAAGTAAATTCGTATCGCGCCGGTCTGCTCTATCCGTTCTTACGCAGCCGCAATGCCAACCTCAATCTCAAGTTGGAAACCGCGCTCAACCTCATGCACAGCAGCAACAACGTCACGGGCGCCGACCAGAACATCAGTCGCGTTCTTATTGCCACGATAAGTGGCGACTGGCTGGACGAATGGATGGGAGGCGGGTCCAACCGGGCCGAGCTCGCCGTCACCGGCGGGAAACTGAAGCTCGGCAGCACCGCACTTGCGTCTGACGTCACCAATACGGAAGGCGGCTATGGCAAGGCGCTCCTGACCCTGTCGCGCGAACAGAACATCCGTCCCAACTTGACCTTGCAATTGCAGCTGACACACCAGATCGCCAGCAAGAATCTCGACGGCTCGGAGAAGTTCTCAGTCGGTGGCCCGGGGCTGATGCCAGGCTATGCCAGCGGCGAAGCGAGCGGGGACGACGGCACTCTGCTCAAGCTCAAACTCAACTGGCGGGTGCGACCAGATACTGCGCTCGGGCTGTTTACCGACTTCGGTCAAGTCTATGCAGCGCACCATCCGATTGGCTCCTCTGACTGCAACCCTGACCTGAATATCAGCAGCAACCTCTGCCACTTCACGGACGCCGGTTTCTCGCTCGACTGGCAGGGACCGCATGGCATCACCGCTGCCTTCCTGATGGCCTGGGCGCTGGGTGAAGCACCCAACCCGGCCGACAACGATCGTCCTCGATTCTGGGCTAATGTCGGGTACAACTGGTGATCGCCAACCAATACAAAACCAACCAAGATCATGCTTATATTTCGTAGCGCACCCCAAGGGCACTTGTAAACCACTAGTGTTGCGGCGTAATACCCGTTTGTTATTACGCCCACCATGGGTTATATGAAACGAGAAATAAGTCAGAGCTTCGATTCGAATAGGCAATAGTCCATTCGGACCATTGCCCACATCTTTCATTGTGGATAAAATCGCGAAAATAATAAAGATAAAAGGTAGGGTCAAGCAGCTGACAGCTTAAATTGCTTTTGTAGTCATAGAGATAAAATGAATCATATCTACCGTCTGATCTGGAGCGAAATCACCAACACTTGGGTGGCAGTAGCAGAAATTGCGCGCGCACGTGGCAAGCGCAGCAGCGGTTCCATCGGATCGGTAACAGCAGCACCAAGTGTTTCAATTACCCTGACCACCCGGATCAAGATCCTGGCCGCCTCTCTGGCCCT
>CAIJXJ010000080.1 GCA_903824575.1 uncultured Methylobacillus sp. | reverse complement strand
GGTTGAAAGGGGCGTAGCGATGGACGATCTAAGTAAGATTTTTGGCACAGGCCAAAACGCGCAAAACGCGCAAAACGCATACATAAATGCTGGAAACGCAGCGGTTACGAACGCTGAAAGTCAGGTGTCCGGTTTGTCTTCGGAGTTCGGGGCCCTCATGCCCTACATCCAGCAGGCTTTGGGCCTCGACACTCAAGGAGCACAACAGTTCCTCAACAGTTTGACACAAGCCTACCAACAGTCCATTCCCGCGCTTCAAGGCGGATACCAAAACGCAATCGACACGACGAACCAAAGTGCCGCGAACATTTTGGGCGCGAGGCAACAGGGCGTTGGGCAGTTTAGCAATGCGCTTGGAAATCTTTCATCTCAGGCCCTCGGAGCTGCTGGCGGCGGCCAAGCGACGATTCAAGGCGGCTTGGCCGCGCAAAAAGCGCTTCTTGGGATGCTCGGCCTTCCCGGTGGAACGCCTTACAACATGCAGGCTTCTCCACTCGCCCAACTTCAAAATTCGATGGCGAACAAGGGGATCAATGCGGCGGCCGCAGGTCGGGGCATGTTGAACTCTCCAGCGACGGTTGGGCTCATGAATCAGAGTCAAAACCAGATTAACGCCGGAGATTATCAGAACACGATGAATCAATTGCAAGGACTTGGCTCACAGGGGATCGCCGGAAGCAATCAATATGCTCAAGTGGCGCAGAACCTTATCAGTCCAAACGAAACCTTGGCCTCAATGGTGTCCAACCTCTATTCTGGTTTACCTTCAGCCGCTTACAGTACGGCTGGAACTGGGATGCGGTCTGGCAGTACCGGCAGAAGTTTATGCAGGGATGGCTGGTTACGGTCGCTATATCTGCTGCCGCACTCAGCTTAAGTCTACTGATCAGTGTTTTTTTCGCCTGTGCCCGCCGTTCCCGCCTGTTGCTGCTGCGCTATCTGGCTATTTTGTACGTTGAAGGAGTACGGGGAACTCCACTGCTGGTGCAGATCCTGGTTTTTTTCTATGTTGTTGCTGATGCTTTTGGCGTCAGTAATCGTTATGCGGTCGGGATTATAACGCTGGCCCTCTTTGCAGGTGCATATCTGAGCGAGATTATCAGAGCCGGAATTGAAAGTATCAGTGAATCTCAGCTGGAGTCAGCACGTGCCATCGGCCTGACCCGCTTCCAGACGTATCGTTGTGTCATTTTACCTCAGGTGGTGCGGCGGATTTTGCCGCCATTGGCAGGTCAATTCGCTTCGCTGATTAAAGACTCCTCGCTGCTGTCAATTATCGCCGTCAGTGAATTCACTCTTAACGCCCAGGAAGTGAATTCATATACCTTCAGCACCCTGGAAAGTTACCTGCCGCTGGCGGTGGGCTATCTGCTGCTGACACTCCCCATTTCGCTGTTCAGTCGCTATCTGGAACAAAAATACCATTATGCAACTTAGTCTGACGAACCTGACAAAAACCTACGGACGACACCGTGTTCTGGATGACATCACCGTCGATGTGCCTGATGCCAAAGCTCTCGTCGTGATCGGGCCTTCAGGGGGGGGCAAGACGACACTTTTGCGAATAATAGCCGGTCTGGAGCGCCCGGATTCCGGTCAGGTGCATACTGATCGGGAACTGCTACATTTTGATGAAGCTCGCTTACTGAAACACCGCCGTCGTATTGGGGTTGTCTTTCAGTCATTTAACCTGTTTCCGCACCTTAGCGCGCTTGAAAACATTCTTCTGCCGCTGGAACAGGCACATGGCTATAGCCGTACCGAGGCTGTTGAAACCTCTCTGGCAATCCTGAAACGCTTTCAGTTGGATGGGCATGCCGCCAAAAAACCGGCTCAATTATCGGGTGGTCAGCAACAGCGGGTAGCGATTGCCCGTGCCAT
>CAIJXJ010000079.1 GCA_903824575.1 uncultured Methylobacillus sp. | reverse complement strand
TGTCGTGAAATAAGGCGGATTGCCTCACTTCCAACATAGGGAACAGATCCCCAGTTTCAAGCTTCCGAAAGTTCAAATACAACCGGTATCAACCGGAGCCACCCCTACCGCGCGAGCGGTTTAGTCCATTGGCCGGTTGCCGTCCTCTGGCCTCAACTCTTCGACGTCTGGTATGTCTGCAGAACAGCCCTTGGTAGGCAGATCGCGAACGGCTGCAGATAAGCACAAAGCCGTCGTTGAGACCGGCTCATCAGCATGGTGCCGCCGTGATCGGTATGAACTACGTTTGGAGCCCCTCTTCAGGTGCTTGCTGGTTCAGCTTAACGATGCGCTGGACTGTGCTGACACCGATGCCTAGCTCCTTCGCTATCTTGATCATCCCTTTGCCCTCGGCTCGTGCTTGCAGCACCAGGGGTTCTGGGTTGGCAAGATTGGCCAGTCTACCGTGCGGCCTTCCAGACTTCGTACCTTTCACCTTGGACCTGGCGATACCGCTGAGGACTCTCTCACGGATAATCGACCTCTCAAACTCTGCGAACACGCCGCACATCTGGAAAAGAGCTTTACCGGCTGGCGTAGCTGTGTTGATGCCTTGCTGGTGGAGGTACAGATCGACTCCGCTGCCGTGGATCTCATTCAGGAACTCAACGAGATGCTGGAGGCTGCGACCCAAGCGATCAACAGACCACGCGGCCACAATATCGAACTCACGGCGAGTGGCGCCTCGCAACAACTGATCAAACGCCGGCCTCTGGTCACGACCCTTAGCGCCACTGATTGCCTGATCTACGTATTCGCCGGCGACCTCCCAGCCCATACGTTCAGACACATCCCTGAGCTCCACTAGTTGGTTCTCGGTAGTCTGACTATCGGTTGATACCCGGGCGTAGATTGCTACTTTTTTCGCGGCTTTGGCAGTCATGTCGATTCTCCTCAATTAGTTCCAGCCAATCATACCATAACAACTGTATTGGTATAACTGGAAATCGATTGAAGAAAACTAATGAAATCAATGGGAGAAACGGGGAATTTCTGAGGGGTTTTAGTATAGGCCCTATGTCACTACAGGTGAGTAGGTTTTAAAGAATCACGGTCGTACCACAGATGATGTTTGCCACCATCTGCGGTAGACCCCTACTCAGATAACATCAGGAACCGATAGTGAAGTGCTCGTCAATTTCAGGCCAGTTTTCACGTGCAAATGCCGGCCAGTCTGCATCACGCGTTTCCTCAAACTCAGCCCGGAGTGTCCGGAACCGACGACCTAAATCGAGATATTCCAGTGTCGCGAGTTGATCGCCCATTGCTTCACTGTCTCGATAGCTTTCCAACAACGAATCGAGATGAGGTTCCAGCATCTGGTACATAGATGCCGGAAGTTCATTTGAAGCCACGTGTTTAAACAATGCGTCATTAATCATACAAATAATTCCTTCATAAAAAGTCAAAAAAAGTGTCTTCCGGGGAGGTAAGGGGCACCCCATCAGACTTGAAAACTACATTACACCCCTAGAAGCCCATGACGCGCGTGCGCGTGAAGCTTCCCCAGTCAACAACATTCTGTTTCTCGAACCTCATGACGCACCGGCGCGAAGGGTTTCAGATTGGCCATGGCATTCCGTCTACCCTCCTCCGTCTTGGGGCCGGTAGACATACCGCCGTGGTACTTGCAGCGACCGTTGGCCATCGCCTTACACATGCACGATGTCGCCCTTCGCGTCCTGGCACCGCACCGCTCACCACGCAGAGGTGTGTCCCTGGCGACCTTGTTTGCTGCAACCACCTTGGCCACGGCCTCCCTGTACGAGATGTGGGCATAGGCCATCATGTGATCAATGCACCGTCGGCGCTGAGGGCTGCCGAGGGGAAACGGTAGTGGCCGTAGATACTTGTTCATTTAGTGTCATCCTTCGCTTAGGATCGGGGTGACGTGAGTGACGCGAGTGACGCGTATTTCTAGATTATCTTGTATAGGTAGAGATATATTCATAAGAAGGATTTACTCCCCAAACATATACCTTTAAAAACCACAATAATCTAGAAATACGCGTCACTCACGTCACTCACGTCACTGAATTACTGAATGTAAATATCAGGATTAAGCGCAAATCCAGCGATCATGCGTCTCCCTCCTGTCCCACGGCACATCGTCCCTCCCAAGCGCACGAGGCGGTCAGTAAAGCCCCTTCTGCCCAGTATCCGGCGTATCCCTGCTGCCTCGGCCCAGTATTTATAGCTTGAATACAGTGCCGATGATTCGACAGGCGAGTTTGGCTGAAGCACACACTCATCAGCAACAAACTGTGCGACCTGGTCTGATTCAAGCCTCCATTCCTTCGCGGCATCCGTCGATTCCTTGGGCGGGGTAAATCCACCAAACACGCAAAGACTCTCGTAACCCTCCAATGCAGAATTGAGGATGCCTGGCAGTTCTTGCCTCAACTTTTCCTTCAGATGTGGATCGCATTTACCGTCAGAGAACTTGTTGTTGAATTTCAGGATAATCGCACGACGGAACAGGGCATCAGAAAAGTCCCTGGTGTGTGGCATGTGGTTAGTGCCGAACCAGCATGTCGAATACGGCCTGAAGTCAAACGGCGGCTTGAGTTTATGCTCTGCAGTGGTCAATTCACCTGAAACGATCGCCTTAAGTTGGGCATCAGCGATCTCTGCGCCCTCTGAAATCTCTGTCACGATATTTACCAACTTACCAGCTAGGTGGGCTCGTTGGAACTGATTGTCGAATCTGTTTGGCTGAACGGCAGAAACCAAGTCTGGCCCAACCAACTCCTCAAGGACCGATAACAATACAGACTTACCGTTGGCACCCGACCCGATCAAGAGCATGAACTTTTCATACTCGGTCCCCGTTGTCAGCGAATAGCCGATGGCCTCGAGGACGCAATACTTTTTACTTGCCTTGTCTTCATCCCCTTCAAATATTTCATCTAAAAACTGCATAAACCGGGGGCATTTCGCATCAGGGTCATAGGCGACGGGGATCTGCACCGTGATGTAGTCCTCGCGGCGAGGCGGACGAGCCTCCCATGTACCCTTATTACAAACGAGAGTGCAGTTCGCCGTATTGATGAAGGTGCCTGATTGCCGATTGAACAGGTTGGCGACGTCCTTGAACAACTCGGTTTTGATAAGGTCAACAATCCCATCAACCGTGTTCTTGGTTACATCCGTGTTGCTAGCCCTGATCACATCATGGATGACAGCCTTTATCTCGCGGTCATCAACCTGTCGCCAGACACCCTTGGGATCCCATTTCCAGAAGCTTGACTGACCAAATAAGAGATTCTCTGCGCCAAACGCTTCAATTACCTTGATAGCAAGGGCAAGTTGGTCACGGTTGCTCTCACCAGCCTGTTTCAACCTTTGCAGATCAGTCCGGAGCGCCTGAAGCGGGATATTGAACTTATCCCTGGCCTTCCGGAGGAGTGTTTCTTCTGTACTACTTGAGAGTCGCCCAGCCGCAATCATGCGAATGGCCTCCTCACACTCATTGCAATTGGCAATGGCTACTTCCAGTTCATCGACAGACTTCGGTGCATATCCTTTCGCCAGTGCCCCACTAATCATCCGGTCTAGTTCATCTCCCAAAAGCTCAGCAACGCGCGTTTCGCCTCGTGCGTCGACCATCTCATCTTGCCAACTCTCAAAGGTGTCCTTTATAGTTTTAGCATCAATGCCTTGGGCGACCATACGGCCGACGATTCGTAGACTGTTGCCATGTAGATCTTCACCATCCAACAATTCCGCAATCCATTCTGAAGTCCCACCAGGTTTACGGATTCGATCAGCCATGTCTGGACCTCGCACCAAACCGCTGTCAATCTTACCCCTCGAGATGGCGTCAAGACTGTCGAGTACGTCGATGCATTCACCCTTATCCGGGTCACCAAAAGTGCTAACACATGTGTATGGCTGACCCGGGTTCCTGCCGACAAAATACCCTTGCGACAACGTGAATGACTCTCCTGCCAGAATGCCACCCAGGGCGCCGTTGAGCCGCGCCACAAGGCGTACGTGATCATCCTTAGGGCAAGGACGCGACAGCGGCGCCAGAACCCTCCATCGAGGCTTCTCCGGCGTACTGGACCATGATGTGTAGAGAATCGCCCGAATACCGTGCTGCTCGAGTAACTTCTGGCCATCCTCGATAGACACCTCTTCGCCGTCATAGTCTCCTTCGATTCCCCATAGTTCAATAAGGTTGCCATCGTGCTTAAGGGAACCCTTGCCAGAAACCTGGTCGCCGAACTTAGCCATCTTGATTAGGGCTGAGGTCTTCTTGTCCGAGACCGCCTTGACCTTTTGAAGACTGGTGAACACCTCTGGCCATGACTTCCCGATCACCATGGCACTTGAGCAATGGACATCGGGGAATTTCGTTACAAAAGGATGTGACATTAATTGCATCCTTTCGCCAGTTCACGACCCAATTGGTCATCGGTAGAGACTAGTACTGTATTGCCAAAAATCTCTTCAATCGTTGTCTTCCCGGCAAGCACTGATTTGGAGACGACCAGAGCATCCTCTACTACCTGACCACCAATGAGTAATGGATCGGTATCCTTCCAGGGTATAAAGGCCGGATAAGATTTTCCCTCTGTGCGAATTAGGCCTGAGGTACCCATAGGGTCGAGAGCTAGAGGTTTAATCGCTACCGGATAGCCTACCTGCTGCACGAATTCCTCTATAGCAAGTTCTCTCACGATCTTAATCAGTTCGCGTCTTGCAGACTCATTTCCAGGTACAGGGATACAGTCCTCTGATGAAAGTTCCAGCTTGTCCGAATCTACTGTCGCCGCGCAGACTGGGCATATCGGATGAAAAAATGCCCACTCCTCTCCATCCACATTCGACTCGATACGGGCAACATTCGCCCCATTGTTTGCAACTAGGTTATCGCCACAATTGCAGCACTTTTTGAATACCCCTTCTCTGACAAGAGCCGCATGGGCAAAGGGTAATAAATTGCTGAAATCCGCAAATAGGTTGTCAATACCATAAAACGATGTGCTAATATTTACCTTATTCATGATTGTCCTCGTAGGAGTTTTGTGAATTGACGCCCGGTTGCCGCCGGGCGTTGTTGTTTCTAAAGGTCTAGATCTCTTCATTTTCAATTCGCTTTCTGGTTGTTGTCCTCAAAACGCTTCCTTGTCTCCTTCTTATGGCCTGTTCGGCACTCTGTAGCACTGCCCATTAAAACGTAACGCAATTGCCCTACGTTCCAGCAATTGATTCGTGGCGATATTTTCCGAGGTGCGGGTAACGTCTCTCGTTTAACCATTCGCCATACTGTCGCAGCTGAACAGGCAAATAACGCCTCAACAACTGGTTGTCTTACGTTAGCCGAATCGGGTAGTGAATCGAAAGTACTAAGTACATCTTGGCATTTCTGCATCTTGACTCCTTCTGAGTTGTTGTGAATGTAACGGCGGCAGAATAACACCACTTTCAGAAATTTTATCGCCTGAAGGGTTTTGGAATGTTAGCAAGCACTAACATGAATAACTGTAGGGGTGGTGGAATGGGCTAGAGGGGCTATACGGGAGGCATGATGATTCTGGTACGACCATCAATAGTTGATCGTTTATGCGAGGAGGGGCTGGTCATTACCTTATCACGGCAAGGACCCTAGCTAATAAGTACGCTAAAGTGACAGTATTTTTATGGTGGGTTTTATGGCGGGTAGATATAAAAAAGCGCCCATAAGGCGCTTAGATATTGGCTTGCTGGCGGAGAGGGAGGGATTCGAACCCTCGATAGAGATAACCCTATGCTACCTTTCCAGGGTAGTGACTTAAACCGCTCATCCACCTCTCCGTTCGAGCGGCGCATTATATCGTAAACTTCGCGAACAAACCAACCGAACCGGCGACAAAACTTTAAAGATTGCCGACATATAACCTGGGCGTCCTGTGGGTGCAGGCTTGTTAGGTACAAAACACATGGACCAACCCAAATTACCCATAGTTAGGACCATTCCGGATTAACACATCGGTTATTCGGCAGCAGCATGTATCCATGCCCTGTATATTCTGAGCGCCACATGCGCATCATTGGCCGCATAAAGCATTTGCCGCTCTGAGAGCGGTAGTGCAGCCCAATTGCTGGTACTGGTTTTCTTTGACTTTTGCAGCCGCTGGCCGAAGAAATGTGCCACTGCCACCTTGGCGCCAACCGTGCCGTGATGGCCAGGCCCGCGCAGCACTTCTCCCAGATCAAGGACGTTCTCAATGTTGATACCCAGCCTCGACATCAGGGCAGTCTTGTCATTGCCCAGTCCAAACCCGACCTTGAGGACTCGTGGCGACTCCAGAATTTGCTGTAACTGCTTATTGCCGGGCAAACAAAGCACCTGAAACAGGTAGGTTCGTGTTTCCGTCGCCAGTTGAATCAAGTGCGGCCCGGTTGATATTTCACCCACGCGGAAGGTTGGTTTGGACTCAGTATCGAAGCCGATTACCTCGCTTTCCATCAACGCGGCGTGCGCTTCAACAGCCATCGCCTCCGAATTTACCAGTCGCACATCACCCATCAACAAGCCTTGATAGACCGGCAATTCAGTGTCGCGCAGTGACGCTCGATTCAGGACAACATTACTCACGGCCGCTCCCAATTCCGGCGCAGCTCATGCTTTCACTTTTTTCTTCGACTTCTTGATGTTGCAGTGATCCATCAGGTAATTCACTACCTGCTTCATTTTACTGTCCGACACGTCCAGCAGATAGGGCCTCGCGTCCTCGATAAAATCATGCCAAACAGCCGATAGGTGCTCACGGTCAGCGTATGGCGAGTCTTCAATCAGCAGGAGCGCTTCCTGCTCCAGCACACCATGCTTTCGCAGACTAGACACCACATCCCCGGCCTCAGCCACTGACAATTTTGTCCTGGCGGGCAAGCCTGCGGCGACACAGAGCAGCAGGGTCAGAACTGACTCATCATCGATGGCCCCATTGGTGAGAGTCATCCATTTTTCAGCACGCAGGTTGTCATAAGCGTTGACCGCCGCCATAGGGTCCATCGGAAAAAAGTACTTGTACCCCAGATGCCGCTCGAACAGAAAATCCATCGGGATGGTCGGGTTGACGATCTTCGGGATATCTTCATGCGCTATGCTTAACAGCGTTTTTTGAGCCCCGATGACAAATTCCTCTGGAATCTCCTGCATGAACGCTTCTGAACAATTGACCTCACCCAACAAGCCCCACTCTTTCCGGATGGAAGCGAAGATCTTGCAGGCATCACGCTGATCGGGGAATTTCTTCGGCGAATTTCCCACCTTCCGGGCGCCATAAGCCATCAACAGCAACAAGGTACGGATCACACCATCAGCCGAGGCGTGCATATCGCTCAACGCGCTGACGGGCATGCCTATTTTTTTTGAGAGGTGGATGGCGAAACGAAGGTCCTGACTAAACTGTTCACGGGCTTTGAAAGTCTGCCGGTATTTCTGAACACTCATACCCTGTTGCAGGGTTTTGTAAAGAAAGTCCTTTTCCGAATCCAGGCGAGGCAGGCCAAAGTGCTTATCTTCAGGCAGCGCATACAACGATTTCAGCATGCTTGATCCGCCCCGGGACAGGGTCCGGAAAGGCTTTTCTCGCAGCAAGCGAGCGGACCTTTCCAAGTCGCCATCCGTGGTGTCTTCAAGATACAAGCTCACCAGGCTCACCATCTTCTTGCTGGCATCCTCAAGATTCGGCCGCAGGTGAGAGGATGCACCAAAATATTCGGCAATCTGGATCGTGCCATTGGCCGCATCCTGCGTGATCTCCTCAATCCTGGCCTGGTCGATCAGGCCTTGTTGCACGCCGTATCTGAATGCGCGCTCGAAGAACGGCGCATGATCCAGAGTGGCGACCGATTGATTTTTTCTATCTGTCATGGCTAAAAAAATGGCCTCTAAATCGCCGAATCATCATCCTCTTCAATATCGTCATCCTTGACCGCCACCTTGGTGACATGGCCTTGGTCTGTTTTCTGAAATTCTTCCTCGTTCAGCAATTCTTCAGCCTCTTCGATGATTCTCTTCTGGATCTGCTTCTTCAACAGCACCAGCACAATATCGTAAACCTCGGGATGTTCGTTCCGGAGCAGCCAAGTAAGCTCCTTCCAGTCATGGTCTGCGACTTCCGAGCGGTCAAGATCCTCTGTGTCCAAGGCATTAAAAGCGCCAACCACCTCTTCTGCACGATCAGACAAATAATCAGCCAGGGCCTCGCACCCCCCATCGAGCTCGACGATGGCCGAGATGAATTCACGGGCATTGGCATCCTCCCGATAAATAACCGAATTAATCATGCCTCGCAGATGCTCATGCGACACATCACCATAGAGACGCTCCAGCGCAACAGTACGGGCGAATTGTTCCGGCGTGATCAAGAGGTTGAGGATGGATTCACGAGAGCTATCATATTCACGAATTACCGCCAGCAGGTCCTTCGATGGCATTTCATCCAGAACCTCGACCAGCGCCCCATCCCCTTCTGTCTCAGCCAGCGCGACTAGCGCCCCTTCAGCACCGACAATATCGCCGGCCTGAATCAGGCTTGTTGCTTTTATAATTGCTGGATGTGTCATTTTTTCCCCTGATTTAATCTGACTTATTGCTTTCGAACCCCTGGTCAGCCAACCACTGATCGCCGGCCTCACTCAGGTCGTCTGACTCATCTTCATCGTCATCGCCCTCATCTTCAGCCAGCACGGGTTCAGCAATGTCCGCTCTTGCGTACTGGTACTCAAGTGCTACGGTGGTCAGCAAGAACTGCTCCCAACCATCTGCAGTTTGCACCGCGTCCACCAACTCCTCTGCCCAGGCCTCAAACTCTACACACTGCGACACTGCATCCCATGACGGGAATTCGGAAGGCTCTTTCGCCAGGATGCGCTGGATGGGCTTTGGGTCCGTCACGATCACGCCCTGATGAAATGCCACGGCAAGCATCTCAGGGTTGGTTTCCATCATGGGCAACAGATCGTAAAGCTGCGACCTGATTGCCTTGAGTCTCTGTTGCAGAACATCTGCACCTACCGAGTCAGACTTCAAATCATCAAGCTCGGCCTCGTAAATCGATCCAAGGTCAGTAAAGTAGTGAGAAGTTTTCATCTTTTCAGTATTCCATCCAGGTAATATTGCCAAATTTCACGTGCGCTCTCGAGAGGATTATCCAGCAAACTACGCCTGCGATTTTCGTCATAGGCATGCCGTCTATCCTTATCACCAAGAAGTTCATACGCCTCCTGTATTTCTCTGAATTTAGCAGCCGCGTCAGCAGACGGGTTCTTGTCAGGGTGCAACAGGGACGCCTTCTTGCGATAAGCGCTTTTTACTTCAGTGAGGGGCGCATTGGCAGCAACGCCTAAAATCGCGTAATGATCTTTCATTTTTCCCACCTGAAATATTGCGAGACTGCTCAGCCAGCCATTAGAATTGACACATGAGTTTCTGCTGTCATTGGCGCGCCATTATGGTGTTTCTGGCGCCAAATCAATGCAAGTGTTAATCTGTTGCGAACAAACGACATTTTAGCACGCATGCAAAGCTCAGAACGTATTACAGCGCCGACTGCATCAGCCACCTTCATGGCTTCACAGCCGGACTTGGCTAGTATCCAATTCGCAGCATGGGCCACCGCGTGACCGATGCCGGATAAACCCTGGTTTCTCTATCTGATCGAATGTCAGGACGGCAGCATCTACACTGGCATTACCGTGGATATCGCTGGCCGCTACGCCGCACATGAGAATGGCAGCGGAGCGCGCTATACCCGGTCCCACCCGCCCAAGCGCATGATACTGGTCAGCACCTATCCTGACCGATCCTCGGCCTCAAAGGCCGAATATGCCATGAAGCAACTGCCGGCCGCTGAAAAACGCAAAATTGCCGACACATCGCCCCCATGAACCTGATAAATCTCATTGAACCGCCAAGACGCCCGAAGGAAGTACCCTTGGGGTGCGCTACTCGAAAAATATTCATAGGCATAAATGCCGGTTGCCATTCAGCGACTCTCCCGCTGCCGCAGGAACGCGACAAAGTCATCCGCCGCCAAGGGTCGGCTGACGATATAGCCTTGCAACACCTCACAGCCATGATCCAGTAGAAAACTGCGCTGAATTTCATCTTCCGCACCTTCTGCCACCACCGTTTTTCCCAAGTGATGTGCAATATCAATGATCATGGCCACGATGGCCCCTCCGCCAGCATGCAATCCGATCTGGGAAACAAAGGAGCGATCGACCTTCAACACATCGAATGGCAGCCAGGCAAGATAGCTCAAGCAGGAATATCCCGTACCAAAATCGTCAACGGCAATTTTAAAACCCATGCCACTCAGAGTCCTCAGCGTTTCCACCATGCTGCCAGACTCGTCGATGAACAGGCTTTCCGTAATTTCAATTTCGATGGCATGGACCGGCACCTCAAACTCATCCAGAACAGCCAACACCTCATTAGCGAAATTGCTGCGCCTTAGCTCGGAACTTGAAACGTTCAACGCAATCCTGGGAGGGGTCACATTGGCTAGTATCCAGGCATGATACTGTGAACAAACTGCTCTCCTGACATATTCGCCCAACTGGCAAATCAGGTGCGTCTCTTCTGCCAACCCGACAAACTCGATCGGCGGTATCAGACCCAGTTCCGGGTGGTTCCAACGCACCAGCGCCTCGGCGCCAGAAACCTGGCCATCACACAGATCAATCTGAGGCTGATAGACCATGAACAATTGATTTTGCTGTAAAGCCACCCGCAGATCCCTCTCCATGGACAGTCTCTCCATGGCCTTCTTGCCGTTCATCTGTTCCTCATAGAACATGTACTGGCCCTGCTCGCGGCCCTTGAGCCGCATCATAGCGGTGTTGGCACGCTGCAACAGCACGTCTCCAGAATGGCCATCTTCTGGATAGAGACTGATCCCAATATCGACATTCAAGTAAAAGACCTGCTCCTGATAAGAGAAATGATCAGCAAACAGGGCAATCAATTTTTCGGCAACCCGACCTACTTCTGTGGTGCCGGTCGTTTCCGGCAACAAAATCACAAACTCATCGTTACCAAAACGCGCCAATACATCCGGCTCTCTCAGACTGGAGCGCAATCGCTGCCCAACAGACTGCAGGACAGTATCGCCACCGGCATAGCCGGCGCTGTCATTGACCTTCTTGAAGCCTTCCAAATTGACGAAGAGGATCGCCAAACGCTGCTGATGCCGGCAAGCCCGGGAAATTTCCTGATACAGACGTTCAATGCAGAACTGACGATTTGGCAGGGACGTGATTGGATCAAAATGCTCCTGATCATAAAGATCTTTCGCACGCACGATGGCTGTCATGGAAACACCGAGTCGATCGGCAAAATTCCTGGCAAGTGCAAACTCATTCTCGCTCAACAAACCATCCTTGAACAAGCCGAAATGCAACACGGCAGCCAGGGTTCCATCTCGATAGATCGGGAACAACAGGAAGCACCTGGCATCCAACATGAACGCTGGAGACGTGACAGGATAATTCACTCCACCATCAATCAAATAACCACCTGGTGACTGGTCAAGTGCCTGACGCAATTGTTCATCAAATGCAATCTGATATCGAGCACGCATGCCATCCTGACTGGCGACCACAGTATTGGCATCCTCTGGCAACGACTTTCCGAACAGGGTAACAGCAACAAACAAACAAGGAACTGCGACTGGAACATGGATGAAGACCAATTCAACAATGTGATCGAAACTGGCGTTCGAAAGTATGGCGCGATCTATTTCCCCCATCACCCTCAGGAAACCAAGCGATTGATCAGAATTGGACTGCGTGCAACCAGCCTGGCTCAATCGTGACTTCCATACTCCCCGCCTTTCACTCAAACGCACCGAGGCCTGGCGCTGCCGGCGCAAGTCGCTGGAATGGAGTATCAACAGGATTAGCCACAGTAGGGCTAAAACACCAAGCACCCACGCGATGTCTGCCAAGGCACTGCCACGGAATGCAAACAAAACGGCTGCCGTGAATAGTCCCAGCATCCAATAAACCTGGCGAAGGGCACTGTTGACAGGAGAAATAATGGCGTTCATGAGCGGCTCATCACAACCACGTCAGTTGGTCGTGTTCGCAATCTGCCAGAACAAATGACATGAGCTATCCCCTGATCATCATACATTTACCGCCGAATTAAGACCTGATTGGACGCGTGACGATGGTCAACCTTGACACACAATCACAGAGGGATGTTGGACTCGCAGACACTGAGTCCGCCATACGTGATGGCACGTATTACAAATCAGATACATAACACAGAAGATGCCAACTCTAATTCCTTAACGGTGGCTCCTCAGGTGATGGCGCTAATCAAAACCGATAGACCCAAAATTGATGCACAGACTGTCCTGGAATTGCAGGCCACGCTGTTGACTCAGGACCTGTTTTGTGAGGCGGCATCCGCTCTGGCATCCGACATTGCCGTCAAACTGCACTATGATCGGGTCTCAATCGGACTGATTGCGCCTGATCAGGCATGCGTTTCAGGCTTTTCACATGGAGCGGAGGCCCCTGTGGGCCGCGAGGAAAATCGGGCCATCGTCACGGCCATGAATGAAGCCATAGAACAGTGTGCGACCGTCAGTTATCCGGATGATCCGAACGAGTTCCCCCGTATCAATATGGCGCATGCCGCCTTGGCACGCCTGTCGGGCAACCAAGTCGCTACCATTCCTCTATGTCACGATGGCCAGATTTTTGGCGCCATGACGCTAGAACGTGGTGTATCCATGTCAATCAGCCTAAACGAAATTACATCTTGTGAGCATGTCGCCTGCCTGCTGGGGCCCATACTCCTTTTAAAATGGGAGGCGAAGCAACCCTGGCATGCACGACTGAGAAAAGAAATCGCGGACTGGACTCAACCGCACTTGAAATCAAGGCAGTCGGGCGTCAATTTTGTCTTGTTTGCCAGCCTTGCCCTGGTCATCAGTCTGTCGCTCATTCCAGTTCAGTACAACATCAATGCACCAGCCCGTCTCGAAGCGCGGGCCTATCCTGAGCTGATCAACCCGTTGAATGAGCATATCCAGTCGATACCTGCCAGCCCACCTGAGTGGCTCAGGACAAGCCGGTCACGGACAGCATTTGATGGCATCGTATTCAAGCAATCGCCAGAGACACTGGTGCAAAAAAATGCTGCCCTTTTGACCAGCATCACGACCAGAGCCTACAGCCTGATGATTGACGTCGATGAGGGAGACGTGAGCGAAGTTCAACCCAGACAAGTTGGCAAGCTTGCTCTGATATCACTCCCCGACAAAATCATTCTATTTCAAGTGCAACGCATCACACCGTCTGCACTGACACATGACGGGCATCATTTTTTTCAAATAGAAGCCGTACTGGCTCCCAATTCTGCACAACACTTGTTACATACGGGCTTGGCAGGCATCGCAAAAATAAGAATTGGCCAACGGCCGTTGCTTTGGATCTGGTCGCACCACATCATCGCCCGGGTGGAATATAAAATCTGGTGTTGGGGACTATAGCGATGCGACCGTCCATCTACAGCCCGATTTGGTCTCGATACTCTCAAATGCGCCCTCAATTGCTCGCTGGCGTCACGCTGCAACAAACTCAATCGCATCACCAGCAATGGTCCCGCCTGAGCAACAATTCCACGGGCACCCATTACCGCATCAACTTTCAAGCTTATCAATTCATAGGTCGTTGCGATGGCAGGAACACAACAGGGGAAATCTGGGAAATCCTGCCAAAAATTCTGGGTGACCAGACGCCATCTCAGGACGAACTGATACACCTGCTCACAGAACTTGATCGGCATGACTTGCTACACCATGCAGTGAATCCGGATTTGCCGCAGTTATACCGCTTCAGACAAAATATAGCTTGCGCCTCTGGCTGGCAGAAAAGTTTCATGCTGTTAACTCTCATCGTCCTATCCGTGCTGGCACTATGCGTCATCCCGGTCCCCGTTTGCACCACGGCGCAAGGGGTTATCTGGCTACCTGAACAGGCCAGGCTTCGCAGCGGAACAGAGGGCTTCATCAAGGAAATTCGTGTGCGTCATGGTGATGCTGTCGAGACAGGACAGTTGCTGGTGATACTTGAAAATCCCGCCCTGCAGCGTGAACTGGATCACCTCAGCCAGCAATTGACCGACTTGCGCAACGATCATTCCAATATCAAGCACGTGAGCCCTGGCCGGGCAAATGACATTGCAAAGCAGGTCACGAAGATTTCAGAGGGCTTGCAACTCATTACAGAACGAATGGCAAGGCTACAGTTGCGCAGCCCTGGCAGAGGCATCCTGAAACTGCCCCGTCAAGATCAATTGACAGGGTCTTTCGTACGCCAAGGCGATGTGCTGGGACTCATATTGGACAAAAATACACTCCGCCTACGCGCAGCACTGCCGAAGCCTGACGCCGCTCGAGTTGCTCTGCACCTGACAGGAGTCGATATCAAAATGGCCGAGCACCCCAATCTGTCATTTGGTGCACAAATGGTGACGGAACTCTCCTCTCCTGACAGGACTTCACTCGCAACCGCAGTCGAGGATCGCGCCAATGCAAAATTCATCACGGCGGCCATTGATCAGAATGGAGTTAGCAGCAAAGAGCCTCTGGTCATGATAGACCTCAGAATGCCATCAGCCATGATCGCGCATGATGGCTCGCGAGCCAGTGTGCGCTTCCTGCAAGGAACTCAATCCATTGCAGCACAAACCTACCGTCGCCTGTGTCTGGAGTTCTCGCGCAACTTCAGTGCCAACACGTGAAAGAGACGCGATGAATCCAGCCGAAAATTTGCTGAAAATTCCTGCACCAGGCCTGTTGCATGGCAGTTATCCGGAGAAACGATTAATCAAGAAATCCGTGACTGACAGACTCTTTCACGGTTGGCACATACCATCGATTTTATCCAGCTATTGGCGTACAAGATGTTACGCTGACTTTTTGCAGCAGGTCGCGGCGTTTGAAACAAGTATGGCATCGATGTCCGACGACGCAATCATTGATCGCATTCGCAAAACACGCATTCTTCTATCACTTCCTGTCCGAACTGATCCCCTGATCGCGGAAACGTTTGCCCTGATCAGTCTGGTTAGCCAGCGCAGATTGAAGATAAAACCGCTCGGCACGCAATTGATGGCCGCACGCATCATGCTCGACGGCCAAGTCGCCGAAATGACCGTACACGAAGAAAAGAGACTTGCACTCGCGATCTGCGCTGCAACAACAGCCCTGGCCGGCGTACCGGTGCATGTGATCACCACCAATGACAACGAGGTCATGCCTGACGTTGCCGCGATACAGACGCTTTATCATGGCCTGGGACTCTCCACGGGTCGGGTGATCCCGTCACTCGACATGGCAAGCCGGCAGCGCGAATACGCCTGCAATATTACCTATGTAGCTGTCAAAGAACTGATCCTTGATTATCTCCGCGACAGCGTCATGGGAGGACGAGCACGTTCAGAACTACATGCTCGAACCACCCAGCTTTCCGGGGGGAAATCCAGCACCTTGCTGCGTGGCCTGTGCGTAGCGTTAATTAATGACGCCGACAGCATCCTCCTCGATGCGGCACAGGTGCCACTGGAACTCTCTCATGGCGCCATCGAAGCAAGCCTTGCTACAGGCTACCAGCAGGCAATGAAACTGGCCACAGCAATGCATCCCAGAGAAGATTTTGTGCTCGACAGGCGGCACATGCTGGCAGAACTCACGGACTCGGGCCGATATAAACTGGAACTTGACGCCGAACTACTTGATGCCCCATGGCACAGCAAACTTCATCTCGAAAAAACCGTCTGCCAGGCCTTGGCAGCGCACCACCTCTACCAGCGCGATCGCCATTATCTGATCCGGAATGAGCGGATTCATATCATGGATGTCATTAGTCGACGCATTCTGCCGGAACGGGTGTGGTCCCGGGGACTGCACAAAATTATAGAAATCAAGGAGGGATGCAACCCCGGCAAGGAGCTGAACAGGGACAACCAAATGACTTGCCAGCGTTTCTTGTCCTGCTATTTTCGCCTGGCCGGCATTAGCATGGCCCACGGAAAATCACGGGCAAAACTGTTATCAGCCTACGGACTTAGAACCGTCAACGTTGCTGTCATGAATCCATGAACCTGCATGACAAACCACAGACATTCATTAAAAGGACATCCTTCATGCTGAATATAGCTAATCTGAAGCACAGTCCCGGCAGGTCTTTCATGCCGCGTGCTTGCTGGCGCTCAGTGTATGCCATTATTTTCCGGTTGTTTGGGGGGCTGGATCAGGCCCACGCATCTCCTTCAAGCGTCCCGGGCAGTCATGCTTACACGGATCTGCCACAGACAGGACTGAGCCTGATGTCTCAGCAATTCCCAAAGATTCCCTACCTCGAAATGATCAAGTTGGATGCCATCCTGGCGATGCAACCTGAAAACAGGAAGAATACTGCCGGCTGCCATCCATCAAAAATCTGTACTCCCAAAGACTCGGGTAATGCCCCAGCAACAGGACTTCATCAGGAACCCAAAACAGTCGCTCCTGACCAGCTTGCACAGAAGGGCACGCGCAAAAATGAATCGCCTGTCTCCAGTGCCATCATGTCCTGGACAGCATCGTTCGTAAACATGTTATTGCCTGCAATGAAGCAGAGCCCGGCATGGCAGCACCTTGATCCTATCGCTGTTCTGGAAATGGCAAAAACAATCCATCCGGAATGGGATACGCTTCAAATAAATGATCGAAATGCAGACCAGCGTGCTGCCGTGAGCCGATCTGAAATCAAGATAACGCCAAGCGAGAGCAGAGCGCCATGATAATTCCAAACATCAAGCTCAGTCCGGCGCTCAGACTCAGAATTGGCCTGGTCTCGTTTATTGCCGGCTGGATTCTGCTGATCTATCTATTGGCAAGCACCTGGCCTGATCATGATTCCGTACCAATAGAGCTGCGAATGCAGAGCAGCAAGGATCTCGCCATACAAACGGCCGTGCTGCTGGAATCCAGAGACAACATCAAACTCAGGGAAATACTGCAAGCGGCCGCCAACCGTGACAACCAGATTAACTCCCTAGCCATACAAACCAGCAACGACAAGCTAGCGCTGGAAATGGGGGGACACGGGCACGACCAGAAACCAGACAACGTGCATAAATCCACCCTGGACTTTATGCGCGCAGGCATTGCAGAAAATAAAAAGCCATGGGGAGAGTTACAGGTCTCATTCAAGCCAGCCGCAACACCAACTGTTGTCGATTGGCTACGGCAGCCCATCACACTTTCATGCTTTCTGCTGTCACTAGGGGGAATGATCCTCTTCACATTCAATCTTCGTCGAGTATTCAATGAGATCGACCCTTCATCGACCATCCCTGACCGCGTCAGCGTCGCTTTCGATGCATTCAGCGAAGGGGTCATGATGGTCGATAGAAATGGTCGAATCGTGCTTGCCAATTCTGCCTTGCGCAACTGGATAGAAGAAAAAAACGATGCCCTGTTTGGCAAGGATGCCAAAGACCTGCCATGGCTAAAAACTGCATTGCACCCTCCCACAAATCACTACCCATGGGACAACTGCATGGAAACCCGTGAGTCGTCCAGGGGATGGCAGATAGACTTTGAACGGCGAGAAGGGGGCAGACTCAAAGCTGTAGTCAACTGCACCCCCATCATGGATTTAAGCACCAAGGTACGTGGCTGCCTGATCACCTTCAATGATGTGACTGAACTCGACCGCATCAATATTGAATTACGATCCACCATGGGAGAACTGGTCAAATCACGCGAAGAAGTCGAACAACAAAATGCCGCATTGCGCCTTCTGGCAACACGAGACCCATTGACCAGCTGCCTCAATCGACGTGCGTTTTTTGAAGATGCCGAAACAATATTCGAACAGTCCCGCAGCTCCGGACGTCCACTGTCCTGCATCATGTCTGACGTCGACCACTTCAAATTATTTAACGACAAATTCGGCCATGCCATCGGTGACAAGGTACTGATCGCGGTTTCACGAGCCCTGTTCAGCGGTCTACGCGCTGGAGACTTATTGTGCCGCTATGGTGGTGAAGAATTCTGCATCCTGCTGCCAGACACCAGTACCGACCTTGCCTTCGAGATTGCCGACAGATTGCGTCTCGAGATCGAAGCGAAAGCCGGAGCATCAATACGCGACAGTACGCTGGCATTAAAAGTGCGTTCCAGTTTCGGCCTGGCGACACTGTCGGACCATGCCACCGATCTGGCCGCCCTGATCGACCAGGCAGATCAGGCGCTGTATGAGGCAAAGGAAGGGGGCAGAAATTGTGTCAAGATCTGGACCACGCAAACAGTCACAAAAACCTCAGACACCCCCACCGTTCAGTCATTCAAGACGCAAGGCAGGACAGAGTCGCCAATGGAAGAAGCAAGCTTGGCGTTGCGAGAATTTCACCCAAAAGAGAAGGTTTGATGACATGACACCAGAACATTTAGACAGCCACTGTTTCAAATTCAAGACAGTTACCTGGAATTCGTCACGCCGCGACATGCGCGCCATTTTCGCCCAGCGCTATCAGGTGTATTGCCTGGAACGCGGGTTTCTGCAGGCCAGTTCGTATCCGGACGGGTTGGAAATAGACGAATATGATGTCCATTCCATCTTTATCACCGCAAGCAACCAGACCAGTGATGTCGTTGGATCACTTCGCCTGGTGCAAATGCATGAAGGCATGTGTTTTCCATTCCGCAAACATTGCACTGATCTCTTCGATTCGGAATCCTTGCCACCGATCCGTGACTGTGTGGAAATTTCCCGTGTCGTCATCAGCAAGGTCTTGCGTCGCCGCAACGACGACACGCCCCTCGGCGTTTCTTCGATGCTGCTGCAAGCACCCGCTGACGAACCAGTCGGCTTAAGAAGCCATGGACATGAGAAAAGACGAAAGCTGTATCCGTTGATTTTACTTGGCATGATGCAACAGGCGATCATCTGCTGCAAGGAAATCGGCGTCAGCCATTGCTATGTCTCAATAGATGCCGCCCTGGCCCAGCTTTTGCAGAGATTGAATTTCGATGTTGAAGCCATCGGTGCCTCAGCAGATTATTTCGGACCGGTCACGCCTTACATTCTCGCCATCGACAAGCTGAGGTCCGACCACATCACGACAACCCGAACGTGTTGAGCTGAACCTTGTCGCGCCAAAATCAACAGCTCAGGAGTCCTGCACCTATCGAATGCTACCAAGCACCACACGGCCTGTCACTTTCAGGCTAGACTTGTGACCCATCCATAATGTTTCGATCAGCCATGCAACATCATCGCTTCCAGCTCACCCATGAATACATAGCCCTGTGCGACCTGTTGAAGATGGTAGGACTTGCAGATAGCGGCGGACATGGCAAGGTAATGGTAGCGCAGGGACTGGTATCCGTGGACGGCCAGCCGGAGGCTCGCAAGACTGCCAAGATTCGCGCAGGGCAGACAGTGGAGTGCCAGGACAATGTCATAGCCGTCATCGCGGCTTAAGAGTCCTTACCACTGATCGGTAAAGCGCTTGATGTCGCGTGACTGACGTTTGGTTGGGCGACCCAGACCATGCTCACGAATGCCGATTTCCGCCTTCCTCTGCTCAGCCATCAATTCCCGCCGCGCTCGGCCCGCGTCCGTTTCTGAGTACATCAAGGCCGCCTCTGGCGCGCCCCGCCGCTGAGCCGAAATCGCGGTCACAACGACTTCCCATACGCCGTCTTCCCGCGTGATGGTGAGCCGCGCACCAATTTTTACTTCTCTGGCAGACTTGGCGCGGTAACCATCGTAATGCACCTTGCCGCCATCGATGGCGTCGGAAGCAAGTGAGCGCGTTTTGAAGAAGCGTGCCGCCCACAGCCATTTGTCGAGACGCACCTTGTCATCGACTGACTCCTCCGCGCGCCGGTTCATCGCTGATGCTCATGTTCGTGTTCACGCGGAAGGCCGGAATCACATGCCTTGCGAAACCCCTCAAGCGTCCGCTGCACGTGGCCTAGAACAGTGCCTGCAGGATAGTCGCCAGACACACCGGCGATGCCAGCAGGCAGGCCGGTCAACAATTCCAATCCTTGCCACACATTGGCGATGGTGCTGATCCTGAACTCCCCACGGGCCACGGCATCAACCACGCAACGGTCCAGCAGCAGATGAGGGATGTTGCGCGCAGGAATAATCACCCCCTGCGTGCCATCGAAGCCAAGATTGCGACAACTGCGAAAATAGCCTTCAATCTTTTCATTGACGCCGCCAATCGGCAACACATCGCCATGCTGGTTCATGGCCCCAGTGATGGCCATGCCTTGCGGCAACGACAAGCCCGACAACGCCGACAACAAGGCATAGAGCTCAGCAACCGAGGCAGAGTCGCCTTCCACCCCATGGTATTCCTGTTCGAACACCAGGGATGCCGACAGGCAGAGGGGAGCCAGATGCGAGAATGCGGCGGACAACCAGCCCTGCAGGATGAGTACACCCTTGTCGTGGTTGGGACCAGTCATCTCGACCTCGCGGTCGATGTTTACGACGCCCTCGTCGCCGGCGTAGACCTGAGCCGAAATGCGAACCGGCGAACCAAACTGATAATCCCCCAAATCGGCTTGGGTCAGACCGTTAATCTGGCCGATTTCGTGTCCATGGATTCGAATCAGCACCTCGCCGTCGGCAATCGCCTCCAGCATCGCCTGCTCCGGATAATCGTGCCTTGCAGCACGCTCCATTAAGGCCTGTTCGACATCCTGCAAGTCGATCAGTGCAGCACCGCGCAGACGACTGTAGCTCGACGCCTCCACCAGAGTGGTTTCGAGTTGTCCGAATTGCGCGCTCATGCGTCGTCTGTCATCTATACTGCGCTGCATCGCCAGCAACATCCTATTAACCGCTGCTGCGGTGCAATGTGGCAGGCCAAGGGCCACGCAACGATGCGCCAGCAAGACTGCAGCGGCGCGACGGATACCGGCATTAATCCCAAAACTCTCAACGAAATCTACCTTGACACGAAAATGGCGAGCAAAATCCGGGTCGGCCTCCTGCAACTCGTAATAATCCTCACGAGAACCCAGTAGAATCAGCTTGACCTGCAATGACAGCGCTTCCGGTTCCAACATGGCACTTGCCAAAGGGCCATTAGCAGCCGACGGTTCCTCGATCTGCATTCGCCCATTGCGCAAAAAGCGCTGCAATTTTTCCCAACCAGACTCATCGCTGATGACATCACGCAGGTGCAACATCAGGAATCCACCATGCGCGCGCACCAGATTGCCGGCACGGATGCGCATGAAGTCTGTCACCAACACACCATTTTCCGCCCTGTATTCGATGCCACCGAACAAAGATCGATATACCGGATCGTCGTCACACAAAGCCGGTGCCCCGTGCATTGCACCGTTATCAACCAGCAGATTGACACGATAGCGTGCCAGTAGTGCCTCAACACTTGGACTGTCAGCCGAGTCCTCTGTACCCCCGACAAATGCGGACAAGGAATCCAACACATCGATAATCAACAGGGACAGATAATCGGCAAACTTGACCTCATCCACCACTTTGCCAGCCAACGCATTTCGCAGGCTCTCAAGCTCACGCTGCAGCAACGGTGTGACGGCTTCACGCCTCAATTGCTCCAGTTGATGCACGATTTCTCGTTCGATGGGGCGAACGATCTCAAGATGGCGCGCAATCTCGCCACGCAATTCCCGTTCCGACTCCTCAAGTGCCATGCGCTCGATTGGCGTCAGGGACATCAACGCTTCCTCCTGCATGGCCTGGCCATTACTGTCCAGTAGCAGGAATACCAGTCGATTATCCTCGCGGCGTAAGGAAAAGTGGCGGCTGGCAGCAAACGCCGTCAACTCCGCATAGGACTGGTCCTGCGCTTGCCGCAGATTTTTCTGCACCCGTTCAGCATCGCGCCTGGCACCTTCTTCGTCGAGTTTCTGCGGAATGTCGCGCGCGATGTGCCGACAGAATTCTTCCAGCGCCAATTTCAGCACCATGCCTTGTCCCGCCAGCAGGTGTATCGCGATGGGGCGCTCCGGGCGCTCGAAGTTGAATACAAAAACCAGGTCTGGGGCCACCGGACGACTAGCGGCAGCCTGCTGCATGGCGCGCAACATCAGGGTGGAACGTCCGCTGCCGGCTGCACCAAGCACGAACAAGTTGTATCCGGGCTGGTCAATGGCGAGACCAAATTGTGCCGCTTTTTCAGCACGCGGCTGCCCTATCCAGCCAGGCTCCTCGCCCTGCAATTCCGAAGTTTCCTCAAAACCCAACTCTGCCGAGTCAATATCCAGCGTCAATTCGGCCGGATTCAAATCACGATTCATCAACACTTCTCCATCCAGCGCAGGCGAGCTGCTTCATCCGCGACACGCGCATCCACCCAGCGTTCCCCGGCATCAGTCTGTTCCTTTTTCCAGAACGGCGCCTCGGTCTTGAGGCAATCCATAATGAACTCGCAGGCAGCGAAGGCTTCGCCTCGATGGGCACCGGCTACCAGCACCAGCACGATCTGATCATTTGGCTGGAGTTCGCCGATACGGTGGATCACCCGCGCATCATGAATATCCCAACGCAACAGTGCCTTCTGAACAATGGCTTGCAGCGACTTCTCAGTCATGCCCGGATAATGCTCCAGCGTCAAGGTCGACACCGTGGCCCCAGCACTGAGGTCGCGCACTTGGCCGACAAATGCGACCAGCGCACCGCTGTCCGACCGGGCCTGCCGCATACGGGAAATTTCGGCCCCGGTATCGAAATCCTCCTGCTGTATGCGCACCGCCAATGAATTCATCCTCCCGTCACCGGCGGAAAGAAGGCTATTTCGTCGCCGTCCTTAAAGGTGGCCGTATGACCTGCAAGCTCCTGATTGATGGCAGCCCGTAGCAGATGACCGCCTGCAAACTCCTGTTGCCATATACCTCCTCTGGCCGCCAGCCAGGCCATCAAGCTCTGCACGTCAAGCACGTCCGGCGGCGGCGAAATAGATTCCTGAGCCACCCCGACGGCTTCGCGCAACCGCGCAAAATACAGCAGATTAAGCATCTACAGGCCCAGATCTTCGTCCGTCACCGGCCCGCGCTGTCCACTGATCGCCTGCATCATCAACAGCATGGCCTTCTGCTTGGTCTCTTCATCCTCCATCGCCTTCGAACTGAAGGTGATGCCGAAGCGAGACGAATATTGTCTGACCAGCATGATCAAAGCGCTTTCATCTTCCATCGTTTTAACCTCAAAAAAATCAATTTAACTATGACGGGAATCAAGGGGTCCACGGGGAAACAGGGCTGATAATCCCCGTGCTCCCCGTGTACCCCGTGTTTCATATCTCATCTTCCGACAGGGGCAACGCAGCCATCTCCGGTACGCCCTGCAATTCCACTGACTCGATCACGGTGAAGCGCCGGCTGATTTTCTGGCTGGTGGTGTGAACGTCCAAGGCATCTTCATGCGCCTGCCGGATGTGATCGGCCAGCTTCTTCATGCGTGCATCGAAACGGGCAAATTCACGTCCCAACTTGCCGAGTTCATCCTTGATAATATGCACCTGCTTGCGTGTTTCCACATCTTTGAGAACGGCGCGCGCGGTATTTAACACCGCCATCAGAGTGGTCGGAGACACCACCCAAACGCGCCGACTCATGGCGTAATCCACCACGTCCGAATGATAGGCGTGAATCTCGGCAAACACCGCCTCAGCCGGCACAAACATGACTGCCCCGTCGGAGGTCACATTAGGAATGATGTACTTGGCTGCGATGTCGTCGACATGCTTCCGAACATCCAGTTTGAACTGTTTCTTGGCCTGCGCACGATCAAGCTCGGCGAGACCGATCTCGAACATGCGGTGGTAATTTTCCAGCGGGAACTTTGAGTCCACCGCCACCAGACCAGTGGGTTCTGGCAGGAACAGAGCACAATCGACGCGCGTGCCGTTGGGCAAGCCGTATTGCATCTCGAAGGCATTGGCCGGCATGATGTTGCGCACCAGTGCCTCAAGTTGCACCTCGCCAAAGGCACCACGTGAACGCTTATCGCCGAGAAGCTCCTGCAGACTGACAACATTGCTGGTCAAGCCATCGATCTTCTTTTGCGCCTCGTCGATGGTGGCAAGACGCACCATGACAGAGGCGAAGGTTTCGTTGGTTTTCTTGAAACCTTCATCCAAGCGTTCTGAAACCTTGCCGCCGATCTGCTCCAGCCGCCCATCCACGGTCTTGGTCAGGGCCTCGATGCTGGAGATAAGCTGGGCGGTGGCGTGGCGCATGGTGGCCTGAATCAATTCCTGTTCCGCCTTACCCTGTTCCGACAGCGTCTGGTGCATTTTTTCCAACACCTGCTCACGCGTCTCACCCAAGCCCGTCACTTGGGACAACTGCAATTCCTGCATGGCATCACGCGTGGTCTTGAGCTCTTGCGCCACGGCCAAGCGCAGACGTTCGGTGGACTCTCCCGAAGAGGCATTAAGCCGATCGCCCAGCCGATTGAGACCGTCATGCAGATCCTGCAGCATGGCGCGGTGCTTTTCTTCCAACTGCGAGCGCAACTCCGGCAGCAGGTCTGACTGCTGGCGCGAATGAATCCACATCCAGACCTGGACGCCAAGGCACAGGCAAAGCAGCAGCAATATCAGAGCATTGATCATCAAGTCATTTTTCCTTGCATTCATTATAACGTATGCGCTGATACGGTTAGACTACACGGCTATTTATCAGTTGCTGCACATCCGCTATGATGTTCGTATTGCAGTCGCCTTTCCTGAGGCCATGTTAATGACTGACATCAAAGCAAGTCAACGGCTGATATCAGCCCTCGGCGATCCCTTCTGCTACCCGCATGCTGCAAAGTCCGTGCAAGTCGTGGAGACCCATATCTCATGGGTGCTACTGGCCGGTCGCTTTGCCTACAAAATCAAGAAACCCGTTGATCTGGGCTTTCTTGACTTCACTGAACTATCCTCACGGCAATTCTTCTGCCAAGAAGAAATCCGCCTTAATCGCCGGCTGGCTCCCAATCTTTATCTCGATGTCATCCCCATCGGCGGTACGCCTGAACACCCGCTTTGGGATAAGCTGCCCGCCATCGAATATGCCGTCAGGATGCGTCGCTTTGCCTCAAACAAGCTGCTAGACCGCATGCTGACACAGAACCGGATCACGCCGCAGCACATCAATGATCTGGCCGCCAGCTTGGCGCTATTTCACGCCAGCCTGCCCACCACCACGCCGTGTTCAGGGTATGGCAGCCCGCAGGCAATACTTTTCCCGGCAAGACAGAATTTCACACAACTGGAGCAGCTGCTGCACGGGGATGATCTTGCAATGCTGCTGAACCTGAGGGATGCCTGTGAGCGCGAATTTGTTGCCTGTCAACCTGTCTTTGAACAACGTTGGTTAACTGGCCATATACGCGAATGTCATGCTGACCTGCATCTGGGCAACATCATGCTGTGGCGGGACCAGCCAACCCCGTTTGACGGCATCGAGTTCAGTGCTGAGTTACGCTGGATCGACGTCATGAATGAGATCGCTTTTCTAGTCATGGACCTGCTCCACCATGACCGTCCTGACCTTGCGTGGCGGAGTCTGAATGCCTATCTGGAAATCAGCGGGGATTATGCAGGGCTGGGCGTGCTGCGTTTTTACTTGTGCTATCGCGCCCTGGTACGCGCCAAAATCTGCGCAATCCAGGCTGACAAAGAAAGCTGTCGCAGTTATCTTGAGCTGGCCGGCGATTGCCTTGCCCGACACTATCCGGCGCTGATCATGAGCCACGGCCTGCCCGGTTGCGGCAAGTCCACTATCACCCAACTGGCTCTGGAAAGGCTGCAGGCGATCCGCCTGCGCTCCGACGTGGAGAGAAAACGTCTGTTCGGGCTCACGGCAGATGGATCAAGCCATGAGGTGATTCCAGGCGGCATCTATGGCACAGATGCTAACCGGCAGACCTATGGGCGATTGCTGGATCTGGCACAGCAGTTATTGGAAATGGGCTTTACTGTCATCATCGACGCCGCATTTCTCAAACACGAGGAGCGCGAGCAATTCCGCGCTCTGGCCGGAGAATTGCAGGTCCCTTGTGCCATCCTCTCGGTGCGGGCAAGGATTTCCACCCTGCGCCAGCGCATACGGCAACGGCTGCAACATGGTAAGGACGCATCTGAAGCAAACATTGCGGTACTGGATGCCCTGCGACTAACTCGTGAGCCCCTGCAAGCGGATGAACTCTACTCTACAGTTGACTTTCTCAACGAACGAGACATCGCCGCAATTGCCGCAGACCAGACTGCCTGGCGCAAACTGAATGGACTGTTAAAACAGCCAATTGCTTAATCCGACGGCAATGATTGATGACCTTCTGCCGGAGAATTGAGGTCTTACACGCACTCCATATCAGCGACCTGGTGAAGCCCCGGGACCAATTTGGCAGAAAATCTCTTGCCGGTCGGGACGGGACTGATGTCTCTGGTTTTTCTATCCTGGATTTTGTCCGACTTAATCGGGACTATAAATACACCGGGTTGGCTTACCCGACGTTTCCGGGCAAATGACGAGGCACAGGTGTTGCTGCCCCTGGTCAATCACCTCGTTAAAGAACACCCGACAAAGAAGCGCTTCACCAGCGGGCGTCATGACTTCAAACAGGTGGCCAATGCGCGAGAGGAATCGCAGACGCGGATTGATGGTCCCATTCATGAAAAGCACGGCGCCGGCCAGACTTGGCAAAAACTTCGAGGCGTGCTGCCAGAGCAATTGACTGGTCATGCAACCAAACAGCGTTGCCGCGACAGAATTGCAATTGAGGATCAAACCATTCTGGTTAAGCATCAGCACGATCATGCCATCTTCAGCGAAGGCGACATTTGCCACATCCTGTCGATGTGGCGAAGACGACGATTCAAGCTGGGAGAGATGTTCCATCATTGGTTCTCCTTCTTGTTTGCAAACCTGTCGTCCAACGCATAGCTTGACTCAATAGCTCTCAACATGGACTTGTAATCGGCCGCCATCATGATACGAGACCAATTTTCCTCGTCTGGCGATCCGGCAACCATCGACTCGGGCGAAGATGCTTCTGGCTTGCACAATCTGGTAGATTTCATGTCAGCCTCCTGTTTGAATGGAAAAAAACAGACGGCAAGCCACCAGCACCTGATGTGTCAGATATGGCTTATAACTCAAGGGAACTTTGCTGCCTGAGCTTGAAAGTTACAGGGGGCTTCTGACAGGGTAAATACGCGCGAACACGTACCATGACTGGGAACTACAAACCGAATTATTATTCGGGTGGACACCTATGCAGAAAAACAATTTCACAAGTGAAATCGAGTGCCTGCGGGTGATTGGATAATCGAGGTTCACTCAGGAATCCGGATGCGACGCCAGGATGATTCAAGCGTCGCGCGGAAGCCTGCTTAGCCCAGATCTGACCAGATTTTCTCCAATCGCTTGACCGAAACCGGGAATGGCGTCTTCAGTTCCTGCGCGAACAAGGACACGCGCAACTCTTCCAGCAGCCAGCGGAAGTCAAGCAATGCCAGACTCACCTGCCCTGCCTTGCGCTGCGCCGCCATGCGCTCTTCCCAGCGACTCTCTAATTGGTGCACCACTTGCGCGCTGCGAGCGTCACGCTCATTGCTGCTGGGATACTTGTCCAGCCTGAGCCGCAAGGCCTTGAGATAGCGTGGCAGATGTTGCAAACGTTCCCACGGCGTGGTGCTGAAGAAGCGCTTGGGCAGCAGGCGAGGCAACTGTTCTTCGACTTCCTTTTTCAAGCGCGACAGCGGCGGCGGCAAGCTGGCGAGTTTTTGCAGCAACAACTGGTATTCACCAGCGATGCCCTGCACCAGTCTGCCAGCACCTTCCACCACGGCAGGCAAGCGGGTACGCGCACGCTGCTTCAAGGCCATGAACTCGGCATTAGTTCTCGGCAACACGTCATCGCCGATGAAGGCGCGATCAGATATCGCCGTCAGCATGTCCTCACGTAACTCGTCGGCGCTCATCAGGGTACGAAGCAGCAAGGCATACTGGTTGAAGCCGGGCAGGCCCTTTTCCAGCTGTTTCATCTGCTCTTTGAGTTCGAAGCGTAGCAGGCGCCGCACGCCCGGACGATGCGAAGCCACGGCAGCAGACTCGGTATCGAACAGCCTGATCGCCACGCTGTCGCCCGCATCTTCCAACGCCGGAAACCCTGTCAACAGACGGCCGTTCTGCTTGAAATCGAGCCGGGCCGGAAGGTCACCGAAATCCCACTGCTTAAGGCCGGATTTCTCGATGTCGGGTGAGGCCTCACGGAAGGTGAGTTGCGCGGCCTGCCCCAACTGGTTTTTCAAGGCCTGCCAATCACGCCCCATCGCCAGTTCGCGCCCGGCGTCATCGACCACACGGAAATTCATCAAAAGGTGAGCGGGCACGGCCTCGTCCCAATCGTCAGGAGTCAGCTTCAAACCGGTGCGCTGACCGATATAAGCCGCAAGCGACTCCAGCAACCCATCCACAGCCTGCCCGCTGCCGTTCTGATCGAGAAAACCGGTCACGAACTCCGGCACTGGCACACACACACGGCGCATGGTCTTGGGCAGGAACTTGATCAGATGCGTGATCTTCTCGCGGATCATGCCCGGCACCAGCCATTCGGCGCGGATCAGGTCGAGCTGATTAAGGAGTGCCAACGGAACAGTAGCGGTCACGCCGTCCAGAGGATGGCCCGGCTCGAAGCGATATTTCAGCGGCAAGTTGAAAGCCCCCTCACCCCGATCCTCCCCCGCGAGAAGGGGAGAGGGAGAAAGGCAAAAAATCTCGGGAAATTGCGCCTCGGTGATGCTGGAGGCGGCATGGCGCATCAGGTCGTCGCGCGTCAGATACAGCAACCTTGGACTGACCCGCTCCGCATCCACCCGCCATTTCTCGAAGCCAACCCCATTACAAATATCAGGCGGTATGCGTTCATCGTAAAAGGCATGCAACACGTGCTCGTCCACCAGTACATCCTGCCGCCGCGCCTTGTGCTCCAACTCCTCGACCTCTGAGATGAGTTTCTGGTTATGCGCAAAAAATGGCGCGCGCGTATCGAACTCCCTATTGGCCAGTGCTTCACGGATGAATATCTCGCGCGACACGACCGGATCGATTGGCCCATAATGCACGCGGCGCTTAGGCACGATGGTGAGGCCATACAGACTGACACGCTCCCATGCCACCACCTGCGCCGGTTTTCTTTCCCAACGCGGATCGCTGTAATGACTTTGCGTGAGCCCCTGCGCCAGAGGCTCGATCCAGTCCGGGTCGATCCTGGCGACACAGCGGGCATACAGCTTGGCGGTCTCCATCAGCTCCGCCGCCATCACCCATTTTGGACGCTGCTTCTTCAAGCTTGATCCGGGTGCAATGCTGTAACGGATGCCGCGCGCGCCTAGATAGGTATCGGCCTCGCCATCCTTGAATCCGACATTGCCTAAAAGTCCTGCCAGCAGGGCGCGATGGATCTGTTCGAAGCTAGCGTCCTCAACATTGGGATGAAAATTCATCTCGCCAACAATAGCCCCCAGTTGCCCGTGCAATTCGCGCCATTCTTTCAGACGCAAAAAAGACAGGTAATTCTGATGGCAATTGTTCAACAATTCACGGTTGGATTTCTTGTGTTTCAGCGCCTCATCATAGAACGCCCAGATTTTCAAAAAGCCCATGAAATCCGAGCGCTCATCGACAAACTTGGCATGCGCCTGATCTGCCGCCTCGCGCTTGTCCATCGGCCGCTCGCGCGGATCCTGGATCGCCAGCGCTGCGCCGATGATGAGGATTTCCTTCAGACAGCCCTCGCGTTTAGCCGCCAGGATCATGCGGCCAACACGTGGATCAAGCGGCAGACGGGCCAGCTGCGAGCCAACCTCGGTCAACCTGCGCGCATCATCCACCGCGCCCAGTTCCTGTAGCAACTGGTAGCCGTCGGCGATCAGGCGTGAATGCGGTGCCTCAATGAAGGGGAAATCGTCGACATCACCCAGTTTCAGTGCCGCCATGCGCAAAATGACCGAGGCCAGCGATGACCGCAGTATCTCAGGTTCGGTATATTCGGGACGTGCGTTGAAGTCTTCCTCGGCATACAGGCGCACACAAATGCCGTTGGACACGCGACCGCAGCGACCGGCGCGCTGACGTGCGGCCGCCTGGGAAATCTTCTCAATCTGCAACTGCTCCACCTTGGCGCGTGAACTGTAACGGTTGACTCTTGCCAGTCCGGTATCGATCACATACTTGATGCCTGGAACGGTGAGGGAGGTCTCGGCCACATTGGTCGCCAACACGATGCGGCGGCCGCCGCCGGTGCGAAATACCTTCTGCTGGTCCTCGATCGACAGGCGCGCGAATAGCGGCAGGATTTCGGCACCTTTGGGATGATGCTTGCGCAAATGCTCGGCGGTGTCACGAATCTCGCGCTCGCCCGGCAGGAACACCAGGATGTCACCTCCCCCCAGTCGTGACAGGTCATCCACGGCATCGAGGATGGCCGCCTCCATGGTCTCCTCTTGCTCGTCCTCCTCCGTTTCCTGCAATGGGCGATAGCGCATCTCGACCGGATACATGCGTCCGGAAACTTCGATCACCGGGGCACCGTTGAAATGGCTGGAAAAGCGCTCCGCATCGATGGTGGCGGAAGTGACGATAACCTTCAAATCAGGGCGCTTCGGCAGCAGCTGCTTGAGGTAGCCCAACATGAAGTCGATGTTGAGGCTGCGCTCGTGTGCCTCGTCGATAATAATGGTGTCATAGGCGTTAAGGTAGCGGTCGCCCTGCGTCTCAGCCAGCAGGATACCGTCCGTCATCAGCTTCACGTAGCTGGTTTCTCGGATCTTGTCATTGAAGCGGACCTTATAGCCAACCGCATCCCCCAAGGGCGAATTCAGCTCCTGTGCGATGCGCGATGCCACCGAGCGTGCGGCAATGCGGCGCGGCTGGGTGTGACCGATCAGGCCTGACACGCCGCGCCCCAGCTCCAAACAGATTTTTGGCAGTTGCGTGGTCTTGCCGGAACCGGTTTCGCCGCAGATGATCACCACCTGATGGGCAGCAATCGCGGCCGCAATCTCATCCCGACGCAGGATAACCGGCAAATCCTGTGTGAACGCAGGCTTGGGCAATGCGGCCAGACGTGCCTGATAGTTCTGTGACGAGGCGTCCAGTCGCGACCCTATCTCACGCACGAGACGCTCGACCGGCTGGTTGTTTCGGGACGCCTGCTTCAATTCACGGATTTTTCGCAGCAACAACTGGCGATCCGCCAACATACAGTGAGCGAGGCGGGCTTCAAATTGAGAAATATCAGACCGAGACGAGATGGAATTCATGGCAGCATGATTTTACCATGCACACCTATCCACACCGATTCATGAAAATCATGAGGCCCGAATCATGATACAAGCGAATTCCCGACAAAATCACGCATGTATAGTGACACCCATGCGACGAACACCTTAAGTTCCCGCTAAAAACTCAACCCCCTTAGGAGACTGCCATGTGGATCAAGCCAGAAGTTACAGAAATGCGTTTCGGTTTTGAAGTGACAATGTACGTCTGCAACCGCTAAGCCGCACGAATCGGGTAGGACAACGGGAGCTCATGGCTCCCGTTTTCTTTAATCACTCAGTCACAACGGCAGCCCGCCCTGCCATCATGGTAAAATAAGTAATTGATTTTACTGCGAGTAAGTAATGGCAATCCAGTGGTTCCCCGGACACATGACCTCGGCGCGCAAGAAGGCGGCCGAGACCATGGAATTCATCGACGTGGTAATTGAGGTTTTAGACGCCCGTCTACCCGAGGCCAGCTGCAATCCAATGATCAACGAGCTGCGTCTGCATCGCCAGCGCCCCTGCCTGAAGATTCTCAACAAGAACGACCTGGCTGATCCCAATATCACGCAGGCCTGGATCAACTATTACAACAAACTCCCCGGGGTCACCGCCGTCGCACTGTCGTGCAAAAAACCGGGAGATGTCGCCAAGGTCATCAAACTGTGCCAGTCCATCACGCCACATCGCGGCACCAACCTGAAACCGCTGCGAATGATGATCATGGGCATTCCCAATGTCGGCAAATCGACGCTAATGAATGCACTGCTCAACCGTCGCGTGGCCAAGGTAGGCGACGAGCCGGCCGTGACCAAGAGCCAGATGCGCATCGAGCTTAACGACCGTGCCACGCTAATCGACACACCGGGCATGATGTGGCCCAAAATCAAGTACGACTCCGACGGCTTCATGCTCGCCGCCAGCCACGCCATCGGTCGCAATGCCGTAATCGACGAGGATGTCGCCACCTTTCTCGGTGATTTGCTGCTGGCGCGCTACCCGGCACTTCTTACTGCACGCTACAAGTTTGACACCACTGGCATGGACGGCGTGGATGTGATCGAAGCGGTGGCCCGCCGGCGCGGATATCGCCTGCGCGGTGACGATTTGGACCTGGAAAAGGCCGCCATGACGCTGCTGACCGACTACCGCGCCGGCACCCTCGGGCGCATCAGCCTGGAGACGCCGGAGACCCGGCAGTCGATGATGACAACAGCCGATATCGCTGAGAAAGCAAGGCTCGCGGCCAAGGCGGCAAAGGGCCAAAAAGCAAAACCGGATGAAGAAGACGAAGAACCCAACGACTGAAGCCTGTCCCTGCGGCGGGTTAACGTACGCAACTTGCTGCGAACCTTTACACATGGGAGCTGCGGCTCTTGAGGCGGCAAGCTTGATGCGATCCCGCTACAGTGCCTATGTGTTGCAACTGGAGTCCTACCTGCTTGCCACTTGGCATCCTGACTGCCGGCCCGCAATGCTAGACTTGAGCCAGGATAGAACGCAATGGCTTGGCCTCAAAGTGAAGCACGGACTCGAAACAGACGATGCTGCCACGGTCGAATTCGTCGCCCGTTATAAACTTAATGGCCGCGCCTATCAGTTGCATGAAGTCAGCCGCTTCGTGCGCGAGCATGGTCGCTGGTTCTATCTGGATGGAAAATTTCAGGAGTAAGCATGCAATATCGCAAACTGGGAACTTCAAGCCTTGAAGTTTCGGCAATCTGCCTCGGCACCATGACCTTCGGCCAGCAGAATACGCAAGTGGAAGCGCACGACCAACTGGACTACGCATTTGGACGCGGCGTCAATTTCATCGACACAGCGGAAATGTACCCGGTGCCGCCACGCGCAGAAACCGTGACGCGAACCGAGACCATCGTCGGCCACTGGCTCAAGCACCAAGCGCGAGACCAGGTCATCCTCGCCACCAAGGTCACAGGCCCCCGTCGCAACATGCCCTGGATCCGTGGTGGGCCACAGGCGCTTGATCGAACCAATATCCGCGCCGCCGTGGAAGGTTCATTACAACGCTTGCAGACCGACTACATTGATCTCTACCAGTTGCACTGGCCGGAGCGCAACGTGCCGATGTTCGGCCAATACCAGTTCGATCCGACACAGGAAAAGGAATGGGTGCCGATCCGGCAACAACTGGAAACGTTGGCTGAACTAGTGACTGAGGGCAAGATTCGCCATATCGGCGTTTCCAACGAGCAAGCTTGGGGCGTGATGGAATTCCTGCATCTTTCCAAACAATACGATTTGCCGCGCATCGCCACCATCCAGAACTGCTACAACCTGATCAACCGGGGCTTTGAGTTCGGTCAGACGGAAATCGCCCATCGCGAAAAGATCAGCCTGCTGGCCTATTCACCGATGGCATTCGGCCATCTATCAGGAAAATACCTGAGTGACCCGCAGGCCTCCGGTCGTGTGACCTTGTTCCAGGGCTTCGCCCAGCGCTACGACAAGCCAAATGTTCAACCGGCAGTCACCGCCTACGCCGAGCTTGCCAGAGCGCATGGCCTGAGTCCGGCACAGTTGGCTCTGTCATTCGTCATGCATCGCTGGTTCGTCGGCAGCACCATCATCGGCGCGACTTCTCTGGCACAACTGGAAGAGAATCTGGGGGCTTGGGAGAAACCATTATCGGCCGAACTGTTAGCCGAGATAGAAGCGTTGCATCTGCGTTACATGAACCCGGCGCCGTAGCCGAAGTCAGGCATGCGCCGCCTGCCGCAACACCCCTTCCGCCCACCGATTCAGGCTCTGTCCGTTGTGCGCGGCAGCCTTAAGCGCCGCGGCGTGAACAACGGGGTCAACGCGCAACATCAGGCGACCCGAGGCAGGCTTCTCTGGTGCCTGGCCCAACCTCTCACAAGCTGCGACATAATCATCCACCGCCTCTTGAAAAGCGGCTGTAAAAGTCATGACTGATTCGCCGTGGAAACAGATGATGTCGTCGATATCGAGCACTCTCCCAACCAGAATGTTGTCGTTCTGGTCAAATTCCAGGCTGGCCTTATAGCCACGATATGTCATGGTGTTTTTCATGGCGTAATCTCCAGTTTTATCAAAAACTCACGCACCGCCCTGACACGATAGATCAGCGCATCTCGCTGCGGATGCGGTCGGTGAAAATAGGCACGACGACCATTTCTCTCAAACGTCACCGACGACCCACTGCCTTCGAGTACTTTGCTGCCGATGGACACCATTAATGCCTCGATACGATCCCACGGCAAACTCCCGTTTATCGGATCATAGAATATGATTTCAAGCGTCTTACGATGCCTACCGTTCATGCCGGCAATGATAGCACTGATTAACCAATATGCAATCACCCATGCCGCCATCAGATCGAACCATCCGTCATTTTCGCATCTCCATACTGACTATGATTCCTGCTATGAAATTCCCATTACCAACTCAGGTTTATTCGGCACGGATTTACCGGTAAAATTACGCTAAATTTGCCTATCTCAAGGATCAAGACTTTGGTACTCTCCCGCCGCGTTCAAGCCATCAAGGAATCCCCTACTCTCGCCGTCACCGCTCGTGCCGCCCGTCTCAAGGCCGAGGGACGCGACATCATCGGCTTAGGCGCCGGTGAACCGGACTTCGACACCCCGCAACACATCAAGGATGCAGCCAAGGCAGCAATCGACAGTGGTTTTACCAAGTACACGGCGGTTTCCGGCATTCCGGGCCTGAAAAAGGCCATCGTTGATAAATTGAAACGCGACAACCGGCTCGATTACACCATCGCAGAGGTCATCGTCGGTGTCGGCGGCAAGCAGTGCATCTTCAACCTGGCAATGGCCGTGCTGGACGCAGGCGACGAAGTGATCATTCCAGCGCCGTACTGGGTGTCCTACGCCGACATCGCCATCGTCGCCGAAGCGACCCCGGTGATCGTGCAATGCGGCATAGAGCAGGATTTCAAGCTGACACCAAGCCAGTTGGAAGCCGCTATCACGCCGCAAACCAAGCTATTCTTCATCAATTCGCCATCCAACCCGACCGGTTCGGTCTATACCCTGGCCGAACTGAAAGCACTGGGGGACGTGCTATTGAGGCATCCGCGCGTGTTGGTCGCCACCGACGACATGTATGAGCATATCAACCTGACCGGAACCCCGTTCGTCAACATCTTGAACGCCACACCGGAACTGAAAGACCGCACCATCGTACTGAACGGCGTATCAAAGGCCTATGCCATGACTGGTTGGCGCATCGGCTATGCCGCCGGACCTGCCGGCATCATCAAGGCAATGGAAATTCTACAATCGCAGTCCACCTCCAACCCCACTTCGATCTCACAAGTTGCGGCACAGGCGGCACTCGAAGGTGACCAGGGCTGTATCACACCCATGTTAAACGCGTTCCGTGAGCGCCATGCCTTTGTGGTGCAGCGCTTCAACGAAATACCGGGACTGAAATGCCTGCCCGCCGGTGGCGCGTTCTATGCTTTTCCTGACGCGCGTGACGCCATAGCAAAGTTGCATGCCAGCGGCAAGATTGCCGAGCCCACCGATCTGGCGCTATCCGACTACCTGCTGCAAAGCGTGGGCGTGGCAGTGGTGCCAGGTTCCGCGTTCGGTGCCGAGGGTTATTTCCGCATATCGTTTGCCACCTCGTTGGCCAACCTCGAAAACGCACTGGACCGCATTGAGTCAGCCCTGAGTCAGGATGATTACCGCCTTTCTCCCACCTCGCCGGCCCTCGAGCTGGGCTTCGTACCCATCGATTACAGCAGGATCGGCATCCGCCCAAAAAAGAAAACTTAACCGATCAGCCTTACCCCCCGCATGAACCCGTTAGAATAATTCTACCG